>CAUZSC010000009.1:0-31608 GCA_963582505.1 Dehalococcoidia bacterium | reverse complement strand
GAGAATTACAGAACTTAAGAAAGAACACCCCTCACTTAAGATTAGAGACACTAACAAACTACTTCCCCAACATGTAATCCATGATCTCTCTGAAGCAACAAATGGAGATGCAATAATAGTTACCGGAGTAGGGCAACATCAAATGTGGGCGGCCCAGCATTATTCCTTCACAAATGCTAATTCTTTTATCACTTCTGGTGGACTTGGCTCTATGGGATATGAGGTGCCAGCGGCAATGGGGGCCCAACTTGGTTGCCCCGAAAAAACTGTCTGGTCAGTATGCGGTGATGGCGGATTCCAAATGACTATGTCTGAACTTGCCACAATTGCAGAGAATAAAATACCAGTTAAATTTGCAATATTTAATAATGGTTATCTTGGCATGGTTCGCCAATGGCAAGAAATTTTTTACCAGAAAGATTACTATGCAACACATTACACTGGTAATCCTGATTGGGTAAAACTTGCTGAGGCATTCGGAATAAAGGGCATGCGCGTGACAAAAAGAGAGGATTCTTTGAAAACAATCCTTGAGGCCACTGCCCATGACGGGCCTGTAGTGGTTGATTTCGTAGTAGAAGAAGAAGAGAATGTCTATCCTATGATACCACCTGGGCTAAGCACGGCAGATCTAATAGAGGAACCGCTAGGCGAGGAGGCCAAGTCATAACTCTAAATACTGAACATACAATCGTAGCATTGGTTGAAGACAAACCCGGAACATTAAATCGCATCTCGAGTATGTTCCGAAAAAGAGGATTCAACATATCTAGCTTGGCAGTAGGTCACAGCGAGACAAAAGGATTATCTCGCATGACCTTTGTAGTAAATGCAGACGATGCAACGGTAGAGCAGGTTACTAAGCAACTCTATAAACTCGTAGATGTAATAAAAGTATCAGATATATCTAGCAATGCCTTAGACATAGTAGTTAGAGAACTTGCACTTATAAAAGTTAATACTACCCCTGCTACCCGCCCAGAGGTATTACAGCTGGCAGAGACATTCAGGTCAAGTATAATAGATGTTTCCCTAGATTCTGTCATCATAGAAGTTACTGGGGATGATCACAAAGTTGATTCCCTTCTCACTATTCTGGACCCTTATGGTATAAGAGAAGTCATGCGCACCGGCAGAGTTGGCCTTATTCGAGGTTCAGATAAATCTTTATCAACAGACAAGATAGATTAACTGTCACTGTCCTTGTAAAAATATCCAATTTTAGGTCAAATCCTAGTCTATTCTATATCGTATCGTGCAATCAACTGCTCGTATTAAACCTATTCGACAAGATACAGATACGCGGAGTATAATTCACACCTGTTAAATGAAGAATAGAATATAAGGAGTCCAATAAATGGCCAATATCTATTATGAAACTAGCGCAGACCTATCTGTTCTACAAAATAAAACTATCGGAATAGTAGGGTATGGGAGTCAAGGACATGCCCATGCATTGAGCCTTAAGGACAGTGGCCTAAATGTTATCGTCGGATTATATGAAGGAAGTTCGAGCTGGGAAAAAGCAGAATCAGCTGGTCTTCGTGTATTGAATGTAGCTGATCTATCCCAACAATCGGACATAATAATGATGCTGGTACCCGATCATCTTCAGGGAAAAATCTATAGGGACAGTGTCGAGCCATACTTGGATTCCAACAAAACCCTCATGTTTGCACACGGCTTTAACATTCACTACCAACAGATTATCCCACCTACAAACGTGGACGTATCAATGATTGCACCTAAAGCACCAGGCCATCGGGTAAGAGAAATATTCGTGCAAGGAGCTGGTGTCCCAGGATTATTGGCAGTACACCAAAACCCTTCTGGCAACGCCGTCCAAAATGCACTAGCCTATGCCAAGGGTATAGGGTGTACCAGAGCAGGCGTGTTAGATACCACATTTAAAGAAGAAACCGAAACAGATTTGTTTGGCGAGCAGACAATACTCTGCGGCGGTGTCACTTCTCTAGTAAAGGCCGGTTTTGAGACTCTAGTCGAAGCCGGGTACCAGCCAGAATCTGCTTATTTCGAATGTATGCATGAACTGAAATTAATTGTAGATCTGCTCTATCAAGGCGGCCTAGAGTATATGCGTTACTCAATCAGCGACACAGCCGAGTATGGTGACTATAGTAGAGGTCCTCGTGTCATAGACGAAAATGTCAAAGAAAATATGAAAGCAATCCTAAAAGAAATTCAAGATGGTACATTTGCACGAGAATGGATCGCAGAGAATGACGAAGGTAGGCCCAGATTCAACGCACTAAGACTACAGGATGCAAAACATCCTATAGAACAAGTTGGGCAGAGGTTACGAGACATGATGGGCTTCCTAAAGCAAGTGTAATCTGGTAGTATACGAGTTCTTATGTTAGTCAGAAGTTTTCACTACGAGGTGCAATACGTAGTTCGCCCGAAAATTGGAGTTATGGCAAGGCTCCAATGGGTGGACTGCGTTAGCCTTTAACCCCAAATTTTGTGGTAAGCTGAATCACTCTGGACTCGGTTCTTGTAAAATCGATACTACGCTCACATTATTGTGGCCTATACAATCGAAACCGAGTTTAAATTACCATCCCCAGAATCTCAGATGAATGAGACCTCTGGTTGTAGAAAAGGAGAACAAAATGCCTTCAGATAAGATAGTGATATTTGATACAACATTAAGAGATGGAGAACAAGCTGCAGGAGCAGCAATGACCTTAGAAGAAAAGGTCGAGATCGCAAAACAACTAGAACGTCTGAGAGTTGACGTCATAGAAGCAGGCTTTGCAGCCAGCTCCCCTGGTGACTTTGATGCAGTAAAAACAATAGCTGAGGAAGTCAGATCCCCAATAATAGCTTCTCTATCTCATGCAAATATAGATGCTGTTGACAAGGCAGGAGAGGCACTTAAAAATGCAAGGCACCCACGGATACATGTTTTTTTATCCAGTTCCGATATCCACTTAATGCACCAACTGCGTAAGAACCGAGAGGAAGTGATGGAGATGGCAATTGCAGCCGTCACCCGGGCCAAAACATACTATGATGACATAGAATTTTCCCCAATGGATGCAACAAGAACAGATCCTGCGTATTTGTATATTTTATTACAAGCAGCGATTGAAGCTGGAGCCACAACAATAAATATCCCCGACACAGTCGGATACGCAATGCCTGAGGAATTTGCTAACCTTTTAACGGGAATACAGGAAAACGTACCCAACTGGGGCAAGACAACATTGTCAGTACACTGCCATAACGACCTTGGTTTATCGGTTGCTAATAGTTTGGCAGCGGTAAGAGTTGGGGCAAGGCAGGTAGAAGGTTGCATTAATGGACTAGGAGAAAGAGCAGGCAATGCATCGCTAGAGGAAGTGATTATGAGCCTACATACCAGGAGTGATTTCTTTGGAATAAATATAGGGGTAGACACTACTCAATTGTACAGGACCAGTAGGCTAGTCAGTGACATCACTGGATTCTCTGTTCAAGCTAATAAGGCAATTGTGGGGCAAAATGCATTCCGACACGCATCTGGTATACACCAAGACGGAGTGCTAAAAGATAGTTCAACTTATGAAATAATGGACCCACGTTCTGTTGGAATCCCTAGTAATAGCCTAGTTCTAGGTAAACTTAGTGGGCGGGCAGGACTTAGATCTAGACTCGAAGAATTGGGATACAAGCTAGATCCAGAAGACCTGAACAAAGTATTTCAAGGGTTCAAAGATTTAGCAGATAAGAAACGTGAGGTTACAGATAAAGATTTGGAAGCGCTTATGAGTGACAACAGACGTAGCGAAGAAGAACTATACAAACTTGAACACGTTCAGGTGTCCTGTGGGGACCATGAGATACCCACTGCTACCGTAAGGCTCATTTCCCCAAATGGAACAATCCTGACTAATGCAGCCACTGGAACAGGTCCTGTGGATGCGGTTTACCTAGCAATAAACAGGATTGTGAAAGTTCCGAGTACCCTGAAAGAATTCTCTATAGGTGCTATTACAGAAGGCACAGATGCTCTTGGCGATGTAACGATTCGCATAGAACAAAATGCGAAGGTATACACTGGTAGGGGATCTCATACGGATATTATAGTTGCAAGTGCTAAAGCCTACATAAATGCTTTAAACAAATTAATTGCGATAGAGGGACTACCAAACACTGAATTGACCGCAGATACACAATAAAACATAAGTGAAATGTTTCAATTCACGTGTCTTGGTGCAAGAATAAGATCTGAAAATATTATTATCATTGTAAAGAGGTTATCAAAATGTCCAAGACTATGTTCGATAAAATATGGGATAGCCACATTGTCCATGAAGAAGAAGGTAAACCAACTACCCTATATGTGGATTTACACCTGATACATGAAGTAACTTCTGCTCAGGCTTTCGAAGGACTACGCACTGCAGGAAGAAAGGTCCGAAGACCAGATTTAACTGTCGGCACCGTAGATCATAATGTGCCTACTACAGACAGATCCGTTCCTATAGCAGATGCAGTATCTAGGAAACAAATAGAAACACTCAATACTAACGCTGAGCAATTTGGCATCCAATATTTCGACATGTTTAGCCAAGGTCAAGGTATAGTCCATGTAATTGGACCTGAACAAGGTTACACACAACCAGGGAAAACAATAGTATGTGGAGACAGCCACACAGCAACACATGGCGCATTCGGCGCATTCGCACTTGGTATAGGCACATCAGAAGTTGAACACGTACTAGCCACTCAATGTCTCGTACAACAGAAACCCAAGAATATGGAAGTGCGCGTGAATGGAGCACTACCATTTGGTGTGACTGCAAAAGATCTAATCTTAGCTGTCATTGGGCAAATAGGAGTAGGTGGTGGCGTAGGGCATGTAATAGAATACACAGGAGAAGCCGTACGGTCCTTGTCTATGGAAGGGCGCATGACAGTATGCAATATGTCAATAGAAGGTGGTGCAAGAGCGGGCATGATAGCTCCAGACCAAACTACCTTCGACTACATGGAGGGAAAACCGCAAGTACCAAAAGGTGAAGAGTTCGAAAGAGCTAAGGTATCTTGGTTATCTCTTTCAACTGATCCAGGAGCTACGTTTGATAAAATAGTAGAAATAGATGCCTCTTCTTTATCTCCATATGTAAGCTGGGGAACAAATCCAGGTATGGTGACTTCCATAAATGGAAATGTTCCAGATCCCGCATCTTTTCAAACTACAAGTGAAAAAACCGCAGCAGTAAGGGCCCTGGAATACATGGCGCTAGAACCCAATACGCCTATTCAAGAAATCTCCCTAGACAGAGTATTCATAGGATCTTGCACAAATTCTCGCATAGAAGATCTGCGAGCCGCCGCGGAAATAGTTAAAGGGAAAAAGGTTAATCCTAAAATAAACGCTATGGTCGTTCCAGGCTCATTTACAGTCAAGATAAAGGCCGAACAGGAAGGATTGGATAGCATATTTAAAGACGCTGGGTTCGAATGGAGAGAGGCAGGTTGTTCAATGTGTCTCGGTATGAACCCAGACATATTGCTCCCTGGTGAGCGTGCAGCTTCCACTTCAAACCGTAATTTTGAAGGCCGGCAAGGACCTGGTGGCCGGACCCATTTAGTAAGTCCTGAAATGGCTGCAGCTGCAGCTATTGCTGGGCACTTTGTAGATGTTCGGGAATGGAAATAGACAAAACAAATCCCCAATGACTTACTAGGAAAATAATCAAATTATAAGGAGCATTCAGATGGAACCTCTAATCAAATTAACAGGCATCGTTGCGGCATTGGATCGTGAAAACGTAGATACAGATCAAATAATACCAGCTGTGCACCTTAAAAGAATCGAAAGAACTGGATTCGGACAATTCTTGTTCTCTCAACCTGGATGGAGGTTCTTACCCGATGGGGAGCTTGATCCAGACTTTGAACTAAACAAGCCAAGTTATAAAGGTGCCAGTATTTTAATCGCTGGCCGAAATTTCGGAAGCGGATCTTCCAGAGAACATGCACCTTGGGCACTTTTGGATTACGGCTTTAAGGTAATCATCGCTCCAAGTTTCGCAGACATCTTCTATAACAACTGTTTCCAAAATGGTATGCTACCAATTGTAATGAGTGAAGAAATCATAACCAATTTGATTGGAAAAGCACAAGGAGATCCTGAAGGTTACGAAGCGACTATAGATTTACAGAATTGCAAGATGTCTGACAATTATGGGTTAAATATCTCATTCGAAACAGATCCTTTTAGAAGAGATTGCCTACTCAAAGGATTAGATGATATCGGCATAACCCTTAAGAATGAAGATAAGATAACGGCATACGAAAAGCGAAACCGCAACTAATAATACGAGATCCAGATTTTCTGAATACCTTAGCATATCAGGAGTGAACTAAAATAATGAAATTCAATATTGCAGCCTTCCCTGGAGACGGCGTTGGCCCTGAAGTAGTTGAAGAGGGGGCGAAATTACTAGATAGAATCGGACAGCTTACAAATAATACCTTTACCCTTCAATATGGCCTGGTTGGTGGGATAGCTATAGATGAAGTAGGAACTCCTCTTCCTAGTCAATCTTTGGATTTAGCAAAGGCAAGTTCTGCTATCCTTTTTGGAGCTGTAGGTGGACCAAAGTGGGATGATCCTAGTGCCCCACATAGACCTGAAGATGCAATACTTGGGCTCCGCAAGGCCCTGGGGCTTTTCGCAAATATCCGCCCTGTGCGGATATTTCAACCATTAATAAATTCCAGCCCAATTAAACCAGAAATAATAAAAAATGTAGATATAGTGATTATAAGAGAGCTGACAGGTGGATTATATTTTGCAAAGCCTAAGAAACGATGGAGCACTCAACGTGGTAGACGTGGGGTGGATACCCTTAGGTACACCGAGAGAGAAATAGAGAGAACTATGAAAGTAGGTTTTGAACTAGCCCGTAGACGGTCCAAAAAACTCACTTCTGTAGATAAAGCTAATGTCTTGGAAAGTTCTAGGCTTTGGCGAGAAGTCGCCATTGAAATGTCAAGTCAGTACCCAGATGTAACATTAGAACACGCCTTAGTCGATTCATGTGCCATGGCCTTAATTCGCAACCCATCGCATTACGATGTAATAGTTACCGAGAATATGTTCGGTGACATACTCACAGATGAAGCAGCTGTATTGTCTGGTTCCTTGGGTATGCTACCTTCTGCAAGCTTGGCAGGTGTGCCTAATGAAGGAACATCACGAAGGCGCACATTAGGATTGTATGAACCTATACACGGAACAGCACCTGACATAGCTGGACAAGGTAAGGCAAATCCTATAGCGACTATATTAAGTGTAGCATTGATGCTCCGCTATTCATTAGGACTGCCAGAAGCAGCGACATCCATAGAAACAGCAGTAGATAGCGTATTGGCTGATGGATATCGCACTCCCGATATCGCCGAAGATGACTCAAGGCAAGTCCTTACTACTGCCGAAATGGGACAGAAAATTATAAGCTCAATTCAGATGTAATCGTAATGCAAGTAGATGCGAGATCCTACCGGCTCGGATCTACTTGCAAAACCTAAACCTACCTCACGTCCGGTCCATAGTCCATACCTATATGCCCTTTATCCTTGAGAAGTTGGTATTCATCTTCGGTAAAATGCAAAACTTCCTGGAATACGTAATCATTATCTTCTCCTACTCGTACCGGAGGTTTCCTAACTACAAAAGGAACTTTACTCATTTTGAATATAGTACTCGGATATAAATGTGTGCCTGCCTCAGGATGTGTAATTTCAACAAAGAACTCTCTATCTTTCACGTGAGGATCATCAAATGCATGGGCTTCATGCATTATATGTCCAGCCATTATGCCTTCTGCTTGAAGTTTATGAAACAGATCAATCGGATCTTTATCTGCAGTCCAAGTTGATATGATACTATCTATTTCGTCCTGACTGCTTATCAAATCTGACATATCCGAAAAACTCTTATCCGTACCAATTAAATTACATATCTTATCCCATTCATTAATGTTAGCTATGGATATAGCTATCCACTCTTCATCTCCTGCACATTGATATACACCTTGTGCCATATTACCCATGTGATCCCTGTTGCCAAGAGGTCCTGCCACTCTGCCATTAATAATATAATCCATGAACACCTCCCCCAAATGAGGTGCAAAATTCTCAGCAAGAGATATGTCCACGTAAGATCCATGCCCGGTTCTGGCCCTCTCGTGCAGAGCTATAGTCGTAGCTAGAGCTACGGTAACACCACAGGCAGCGTCGGAGGCGACAGATGCTGGGGATCCTTCTGCATCCATATCCGGATAGCCCATTATGGTAGCATGCCCTATAGCTGCCTCAAATTGTGTACCAATACCAGCGTAGTAGTTCCAGGGCCCAGTCTGACCAAATCCATTTATAGATATCATAATGATATTCGGATTCCATTCGCTCAACACCGAATACGGAATGCCTAATCTGTCCATAGATCCCACACCATTATTCTCTATAAACACATCACTAACTTCTACAAGCTTCTTAATTGCTTCATGTCCTTCAGGCTTGGTAAGGTCTAGGGTTATACCATATTTATTCCTTGCATGTTGATTAAAACCGCCAAATCTGTTCCAGGGTCTTTCTCCTGGTTCCCTGTCCGGGTAGGGAGCAAAAGCGGCCTTTAACAAAGATTCTCTCGACGGTCTAGCAAACTGTCCTCTACTCGTTGCCGGAAGACGCGTTAATGTCTCTACTCGAATTACTTCAGCTCCCATATCTGCAAGAAACATCGTTCCATAAGGAGCTGCATATATCACGCCCATACTGATAACTCTAACTCCATCAAACGGAAATTTGTTATCCGAACCAATCCCATCCGAACCACTTACAGGAATTGATTTGTCTGGCAGTGTAGCTATTCCCCCCAATACCTCGTTATTATGTTCCCCTAACAATGGAGCTGGTCTCTTTAGTTGCCACCAATCCTTAAATACCGTCGCACCAGGATATCGAAGTTTACCAGCTGCAGCATGATCCAACTCAACCCAATAATTTCTGTACTGGAGTTGAGGATTATTATCAACAACTTGATCTATAGTTAATATTGGGGTCACCAACATTTCATTAGCCTGCCCTGTTTCTACTATTTCATCCATAGTCCTCTCGAGAACCCACGGCAACCAAATAGTCATCTCAAATTCTTCTCTTGCGTCCAGATCAGCTTGGCCTTCTGGCGTAGAATAATAGCTTTCCAATAAATCTGGCCTTCCAATAGCATTAGCTACTCTACCAAACCTTTGGCCTCCTCCTGAAACAGAAACATAGCCATCGGCACATGGGAATGGCCCAGAAGGGTATCCTGCTCTAACTGGACCCAGCCTCAATCCTTTGTCTCCAGTATATTGATATTGAACAAGGCCTAGCAATCGCATATTTATTGAACCCATCTGTGTCTCGAATATAGACACATCTACTTGCTGGCCACCCAAGCTTTGATATTCTCTACCATACCAAGCAAACAAAGTAGCCATAGCAGCACTATTGCCTGCCTGATATTGAATATGATTCCCACCTAATTTTAAAGGATATTTTTCCGGCAACCCAGACGCGCCCATTCTACTGCCCATAGCCGTAAATACCAATTCAGATGCCAAATAATCTTTATATGGCCCTGTCTGACCAAAATTCGAAACGGATGTCATTATCAAGTTAGGATTTATGCCTTTCAAAACATCATATCCCAACCCGAGTTTCTCCATAGCACCTGGCTTAAAGCTTTCAACCAGAATGTCTGCACTTTTGACTAGATCCTTTAATGCCTCAACGCCGGCGGGGCTTTTCAAGTCCAAAGTAATTCCTTTTTTATTTGAATTCAAATATAGGAATATGCCACTCTTCTCTGGATCATTTATGTCACCTGGAAATGGTCCTAAACGACGAGCGTAATCGCCAGTGCCAGGTTTCTCGACCTTCACGACATCTGCTCCAAAATCAGAAAGAACCTTGGTGCAGTAGGGACCAGCGATACCATGAGTTAAATCAATAACCCGAATATCCGATAACGGTTGATTATTTACACCTTGACTCATAATTAGCCCTCCACTCTGGAAAGTATTACAAAAGATATTTTAGAATATCCCACACTCAGTATATTATATTGTCTCTCTGTGTTTATACAATATATCACGCATGAATATTGTTGACATAGTAAATAAAACCTCGTAAAGTGGCCTCGCATGTGTAACAAGCGTTATTTGACGATAGTTAAGTAGATATGCAAGCGGAGGACTCTTGCCAATATATGAATATCAATGCGAAAGTTGCGCACATAAATTCGAACTTAAACAAGGTTTCGACGCTGACCCTGTTGAGAAATGCCCTCTATGTAAAGCGAATTCCAAAAGGGTCTTCCACTCCCCAGCAATAATATATAAGGGTTCCGGATTCTATACTACTGATTACGCCCGCAAAAACTACCCCCCCACTACAGAAAGCACAGATTCACCCACTTCCAGTACTGCGGAGGGAAAATCAGATACATCTAATACTACTCCTGCAAAAGAATCCTCTTCTGCAAAAGAATCCTCTTCTGCACCTAACACAGATTAGGCTATTTGTAAGGATTGAATATTGAAAGCCCTCATACAAAGGGTATTGTCAGCTTCTGTAAAGGTTGACAACCAAATTGTGGCTAACATAAGAAATGGCCTTTTGATACTAATCGGAATACGAACTGATGATACCCAGGAAGACATAGATTATCTGGTTGATAAAACAATTAACTTGCGCATATTCAGTGATGAGTCTGGCAAATTTAATCTATCTGCTCTAGATGTCGCAGCTGAACTCTTAATAGTCAGCCAATTCACTCTCTATGGTAATATCAGGCGTGGTCGCAGACCTTCGTTTTCAGCTGCAGCAACCCCTGAATATGCATGGCCCTTTTTCGAAACAATTGTTGACCTCTTCCGAACAACTGGATTAAATGTTGAAACAGGACGTTTTCAAGAAAACATGGTGGTTTCTTCGGAAAATAATGGCCCTGTTACCATAATTATAGAGACCAATGACCGTAACGTCTCTAAAAAAACAAAACTTATCTAGTTGTGATACGAACACTCTTTCTGATATAGTATATAGGTCAGGCAGGAGGGATCGCATAGAGGCCTAGTGCGGCCGCCTGCTAAGCGGTTAGAGGGTGCAAGCTCTCTCATGGGTTCGAATCCCATTCCCTCCGCCATAATAACACCATTAGGCCCAGTGCTCTTCGAATGCGTATTTAGTTTATGTCTGTCAAAATGCAAAATTATTATATTTGGACTATCGGATGTCAGATGAACAAAGCTGATTCAGAGCGACTAACAAGCGCTCTAGATAAGCTTGGCATGCAACCCTCCACTGTGCCACAAGAGGCCGATTTGATCGTTTTAAACAGTTGTGTAGTAAGACAAAGCGCTGAAGATAAAGTCACTGGAATGTTAACTTCATTAAAGCCCCTGAAGCTCAACAACAAAGAGAAAATTGTAGCACTTATGGGCTGCATGGTTGGGCCAGAAACTTCCAAACTAAAATCCAAATTCCCTTATGTAGATGTATTTATGCGTCCACAACAATACGAACCACTTATAGACCTTCTAGCAGCGAAATTTGATATGGATACTGAAGGATGTCTGAGAGACTTAACCCCTAGCCAACCAAACATAAGCACCTACATCCCTATCATACATGGCTGTGATGAATTCTGTTCTTTCTGCATCATTCCATACCGTCGCGGCAGGCAACAAAGCAGAACAATTCAAGATATAAATAGGGAAGTGACTCTCTTAGTTGAAAGAGGTGTTAAAGAGGTGACTCTTCTTGGACAAACTGTAGATGCTTATGGGCATGACCTTGACGATAAACCTGACTTGTCAGACTTAATGACTAGCATACATGATATAGAAGGACTACAACGAATTAGATTCCTAACCTCTCATCCAAAATACATGAGTGAAAGAATTATAAAAACTATTGCTGAACTGCCAAAAGTGTGTGAGCACATAAATTTACCATTTCAGGCCGGTGATGATCAAGTCTTGACAGACATGCGCAGGGGATATACATCATTGGAATATAAAAACCTAGTAAAGAGAATTAGGGATACGATCCCAAATGTATCGCTTGCAACAGACGTAATTGTTGGTTTCCCTGGGGAAACCAACGTACAATTCGAATCTACTGTGGCATTAATCAAAGATTTAGAGTTCGATAAGGTACATATAGCAGCTTACTCTCCGAGACCCAATACTATTGCAATAAGAAAAATGACTGATAATATAAGCCATCAAGATAAGAAAGATCGAGTAAAGATACTCGAAACACTTCAAGAAGAGATATCTGCCAAACTAAATGCCAGACTTATGGGCAATACACTTGAAGTACTAATTGATGGAAACACAAAAGGTAAATGGCACGGGAGGACGCGTAACGACAAACTAGTTTTTATAGAATCAGATAGATCCCCGTTTGGTCAAACACTAGATGTTACAATAGATAGAACGGGACCTTGGTCACTGAATGGAACGATAACTTAATTCATAAATATACCTATATTCAGCATAGGTATATTTATGAATTAAAGAAAAAGGTACTACTATGCGGACACAAGAAAAATTACCTGTAATACCCATAACCGAAATAGAGCAATCAGCTTTTTGCAGAAATGACGAACCACTAGACGTAAAACCTCTTGCAGAAGAGTTTTCGGCACCAATAAGATGGCAAGGAATACCATCAGAATACCTGAATATGAATGGAACAGATCTCACGCGTCGAATAAAGATTGCTAGAGAAACTCTCTCGGATAGAGTGGCAATCCTTGGTCACCATTACCAAAGAGAAGAAGTCATCCAGTTTGCTGATGTCCGTGGAGATTCCTTTAAGTTATCGCAATATGCAGCATCCTTACCGGATGCAGAGTTTATTGTTTTCTGCGGAGTTCATTTCATGGCAGAGACAGCTGACATACTTAGCGGATCACATCAAAAGGTTATCCTTCCAAATATTACCGCCGGTTGTTCAATGTCGGATATGGCTAAGACTGAAGATGTGCTAGATTGTTGGGAAGATTTAGAAAATATCCTCGGCAAGGGCGGTATCATACCCGTCACATACATGAATTCCACCGCTGACATAAAAGCATTATGCGGTCGAAACAACGGTATCGTTTGCACTTCTTCAAACGCTGCTGAAGTCATTAACTGGGCATTCACACAGGGTGAACGAATATTGTTCCTCCCTGACCAACATCTTGGACGTAACACCGGTTTATCTCTTGGTATTAAGTTAGAAGAAATGGTGCTTTGGAACCCGTTCAAAGCTTTAGGTGGAAACAGCGAAGCTTCTCTTAAAAATGCCCGTATCGTACTATGGCAAGGTCACTGTTCAGTACATACGAGATTTAATTTAGGACAAATATCCAAAGCTAGAGAAACTTATCCTGATGTTAATGTAATAGTACATCCGGAGTGTACTATGGAGGTAGTTCAAGAGTCCGACTACAACGGTTCCACAGAATACATAATAAAAACTATACAAGAAGCGGAACCAGGGACAAAGTGGGCAATAGGAACCGAAATAAGTTTGGTGAATCGTCTTGCCAAAGAGAATTCTGACAAAGTGGTTTTTTGTCTAGATTCAGTGGTCTGCCCGTGCTCTACAATGTATAGAATACATCCAGCATATTTACTTTGGGTTCTTGAAGGACTAATAGAAGGCAATGTAATAAACCAAGTTAGCGTAGATAAGGAAATTGCTTATCAAGCTGGCATTGCATTAGATAGAATGCTTCAAATAAGTTAAACCTAATCCCAGCTATCAATTAGCTCTGCTGGATAGATAATGGAGAAATAATGACTACGACTAGTTCAGATAACGACAATCCGTCGCAACCTTGGTTAAAATACAAACGTGCCCTAGTTGTTGTCGCCCATCCCGATGATGCCGAATTTGGATGTGGTGGAACTCTTGCAAAACTTGTCAGAGAAGGCATGGAGCTTGGGTATGTAATATGCACTAACGGTAATAAAGGTAGCAATAACCCAGAAATGACCTCCGAAATACTAGCTCCAATAAGAGAGACTGAGCAGCGAGCTGCCTGCGCCGCAATAGGTGCTAAACAGGTCACTTTCCTAGGGTACGGAGACGGAGCATTAGAAGCTAGCGTTGAACTGATTGGTAAGATTGTTCACGAGATACGGAAATTTAAACCCGATATTATATTCTGCCAAGACCCTTGGAGATCTAGGCACAACCATCGAGATCACCGAAATGCAGGACAAGCTACTTTCGACGCTGTCTACCCATACGCCAGAGACCATTTACATTTCCCAGAACAACTTACCTCTGGTTTAGAGACACACAAAGTAGTAGAAATCTATACAACTATGACGGAAGACCCAGACGTCATTATAGATATATCGGATTCAGTGCAGTATAAGATCAATGCATTAAAAGAACATAAGAGCCAAATTGGTGACCCAGAGTCACTGGAAACAAGAATATTAAATAGAACTTCAGAACTTGCGAAGAGTCATGGATTCAGCCATGCTGAAGGCTTCCGCAGACACGTATTTAATGTCTAAAACATATGGCCAGCAGCTAGTTTTAATCAAAATTTGTCTAGGAAATCCTCAAGGACTTTGTTGAATTGTTCTGGCTTCTCCCTCTGTACTTCATGTCCTATATCTTGGAAAAAGATTAACTCTGAATTTTGTATAGCATTATTCAACATATGAGCATGGCTAGCATCCACCCACGGATCAGTCCTTCCTTGTGCAATCAGGGTCGGCGTTAATATTTTATCCAAATCATTAACCATAAACCCCTTTGTCTGTTCATACATATGTTCTTGTGCATAAAGATAAGAATGAATTAACTCCCTCCAATAAGGATCTCCATGATGCCGTGCCAGTGCTAATTGAAAAGGTTCTGGTAAATCTTCTATAGGTATAAACGTTTTATTCATAGCGTATGAATTTTCATCAAATATAGCTTGCCCACCAATTAGGACCAAAGAATTTACCAACTCGGGATATTCACGTGCCAAAATCATAGCAACAATAGCACCATCACTAAATCCACACATATTTACTGGATCTAATCTAAGTTTCCTTATAACCTGAGCTATATCTTGTGCATCTTCCTCATATAAATTACCTTCAAAGGATAATCTTCTACCTGATTTACCATAGCCCAAGAAATCCGGTGCCACTACCCGGTATTTTCTACTGAAATAACTGATTTGATCACGAAAATGAGCAGCTCCAGTACCAAGTGCTCCATGTAGAAATATCAACCCAGGCCCTTTTCCTTCAATCAAACAATTTAATTTTCCGTAGACAGCGTCTACTCGTATTTCTTCCCTCATGTTTCCTCTTACTCTATCATTTCAAATAACAAATACAAATTTATGCAGATATGCCTGTACCTGGAACATTAACAACCAAAGAAGATGTGGTATTCCGCGCCACTATGAGTTCAACCATTTCGTCTTTGCTCAGGTTCTCCTCAATATGAACTGTGTTAGGTGGGACGTATAGAAAATCTCCATCAGTAGCATCTACTGAAAGTTCCAAGTTTTCCCCAAAATGCATCCGTATTCTGCCTTTTATCACGTAAATAGCAGATTCTGCATCAGCGTGATAATGAGCTCCACTCGGTCCTGGGGGTGAAGAAACAAACCCAACCCAGAGCCCATTATTCCCACATGTTTCTGCCCCAACACCTTCCTGTCTTATCATTCCAGAGGTCTGCGTGGTATCAGTAACACGTTCTCCCGACTTCACTAGTATTATTCTCTCCATATTTGTCAATTACCTCACAAGTACGTATTAGCATTAAAATTCACAATCTCATGCAAGCTGATTCAGGTTCGCATCATAACAATAAGATATATTACATATCAATAAACGTGCTTGTCGCATCGATATTGCTCAATCACGATATCTATAATATGATGGCCTTAAGCCATCGAAAACCATAGATATAAATAAATATATATCTATCCCCTGTACTATATTTGCTTTGTTGTTAACTAACTACAACTGTACTCAGAGAGGAGATTTATGACTTGGGATAATCCTCACGTTATGTATGAGAAAAAAGGCCAAATAGCCTATCTAACTATGAACCGACCTGAACGTATGAATGCACTCGGAACCGATATTAGTAGAGGGTTACATGAAGGTGTAACAGATTTTCGCAACGATCCGGAATCCAGAGTGTTAATAATCACTGGAGCCGGTGAGAGAGCCTTTTGTGCAGGTGGAGATCTTAAGGAAATGGCAGAGAGATCGAGATCAGGAGAAACTTCAATACCACCAACTACTACTACAGTGAGTACACCTGAACTTATAATGACCACTTACAATAAACCAATAATAGCCGCTATAAATGGAGTGGCTGCCGGTGGAGGATGTGAATTGGCCGCCTGCTGCGATATTCGCATAGGGACCCCGAACACTCGTATCGGTTGTCCCGAAGCCAGAGTAGGTCTAGGTGCACATGTTGGAACAGTTATGCTACCCAGGCTATTGCCAATGGGAATAGCTATGGAGTTACTGTTTACTGCCAGACTAATGGACGCTGAAGAATCATTAAAATACGGAATTATAAATAAGATAGTTCCACAAGGTGAATTAATTAACTATTGCACAGACCTTGCAGAGAAAATTCTCGACTGTGCACCCTTATCTATTGCGAGGCAAAAACATAATGTTTATAAGACCAGTGGACTGCCACTACCTTACGCTTTCCATATAAACGCTGGACCTGATGTGTATGGACCAGAGGGGGCAGCCGACCGATCAGAAGGAGCCAGAGCATTTGCTGAAAAACGCAGACCTCAATGGACTTCTAAGATCACTGGACCTGATTAGAAAAGTATTATAAGGAGTATATAATGACAGAGAAGAAAGCGATTTTATTTGAGAAACATGGACCTGTCTGCGTAATCACTCACAACAGACCTGAGGCTATGAACGCTCATAATTATGAAGCTACATGGCGAGAAGCAGAAGCATATGCTGAATTTGAAAGTGATCCCGATCTGAGAGTAGCCATTATAACTGGAGCAGGAGACAGAGCTTTCTGTGCAGGTGGCGACCTTAAGGAGAGAGCTTTAAACTATGAGAGTTTCCTAAAAAGAGGAACCATAAAAAATCCTCTACCTACTCTTAGCAAACCAGTGATAGCAGCTGTTAACGGATTGGCACATGGAGGTGGCTTTGAAGAATCCCTGATGTGCGACATCATACTTGCTGCAGAAAATGCCGAATTCAGACTCCCTGAACCACTGAGAGGTATTGTACCTGGGGTAGGAATACACTATCTCCCTAGGTATATGCCATTCAAGCAAGCTATGTCCTACCTTCTAACTTGCAGAGTCCTTACAGCTCAAGAAGCATTGAGATGGGGGCTTGTATCGGAAGTAGTACCAAGGGATCAATTGATGGATTGTGCTATGCGATGGGCTGAAGAAATATCAAATTCAGCTCCACTAGCTTTATGGAGCATAAAACACTACACCCGTATGGGAATGGCTATGCCTGTCGAAGACGCCCTAGAACTGAACAGCAGCAGGTGGGTTAACGGATCAGAAGATGCAATAGAAGGACCTAAAGCATTTGTAGAAAAACGAAAACCTATCTGGAAAGGTCGCTAACAGAATCCCTTTAAACAAAGGGTCCATTGACTTATTCTGCATTGGAATGTGCGCATTACGATATATGTACTGCTTGAGGTTATTAGTGCATCTATTTCGCAACAATATTGTTTAACAATGTCCCTTTTTATAGGTATAACCTAATGCTTGACATAGGTGTTCTGGTAAAGTAAATTGTATGAGGTGTCGAAGTCGCAATCTTAGGAACAGAAGCGACTTATTCGTCGTTGGAAAAGAAATATAGGCCTTGGAGGTTAATTTATGAACTTTGAGTTGGAATATACCAAAGAACAAGAAGATTTCCGAAAAGAAGTCCGCTCATGGCTAGAAGACAACGCTGTGTGCCCTTCAGAATTAGGCCCCATACCCTTGGAAGAAGGTAACATGAGTTGGGAGATGTACCAATGGGGAAGGGATTTTCAACGAAAATTAGGAGCCAAGGGCTGGCTCTTCCCAACATTCTCTAGTCAGTACGGTGGAGGAGGACTCCCAGCAGAAAATTCCATAGTTATAGCAGAGGAACTAGGTGAACGGGAATACCCTGTTGCTTACTACAGCATAGGTAATCTCGCTATGTCTTCAGTATATGTCTGGGGAACAGAAGAACAGAAAGAACGCTTTGCGAAACCAATCGCACAAGGTGAATTATGTGTTTGGCAGGCATTCACAGAACCAGAAGGTGGTTCTGACTTAGCATCACTTAGAACTCGGGCAACCAAAGATGGCGATGACTTTATTATAAATGGTCAGAAGATGTGGATAGGTGACCAATTTGAGCCTGACATGCTTTGGACTCCCGCTGTAACAGATCCGGATGCACCTAGGCACCAAAATCTAGGAGCATTCCTCATACCAACGGATCTTCCAGGAATAACTATCCATGACCTCAACCTAGTAGTTGATAGAAGAAAAAGACTTATATCCTTTGACGGCGTCAGGGTATCCCGAGAGTTTCTAATAGGAGATGAAGGTCAAGGGTGGAGAGTCATATCTACAAGTTTAGAACTGGAACACGGTGCAGGTGGCAAAATACAATCACGAGATAAACTTCTTGAAGATGTATTCGACTACGCCCGAAACAATACCAGAAATGGGACTGCTATATCTAGCGATCCCTTTGCACAACAATCACTAGCATCTAACTACATAGACTCAAATATACAAAGGCTAATCGGTTTGAGAAATTATTGGATGCATAACAGCGGAGAACAAGCAACGTACCATGGATCGCAGAGTTCCTTCATGGGCAAACATTACAATGCACTGAAAGCTGACAGAGTAAGATCCGTACTCGGTCCATACGCCATTACAAGTGATGAAAAATGGGGTCCATTAGGCGGCAGGGTTGAGGAAGATGGTCGTTCCAGCTTAGTAGGGTTACATCCAGGAGGAACCTACGACGTTCAGAAACTTATCATGGCCCGTAGACTAGGTATCAGCAGAACTCAAGAAAGAGCAGCTCCTACACCTGGTCAAAGTGCTTCATAGTAAAGGTAGAGAATAACCTTACATACTTACTAAACACTAGAGGGGGAAAAGTAAAATGGATTTTGAAATGCAGTATACCAAAGAGCAGGAAAACTTTCGAACAGAAGTACGTGCTTGGTTAAATGAGCACGCTAAAGTTCCAGCAGAACTTGGAGAAATACCACATGAGAACTGGCCAATAACTAGAGAGATGTGGGAATGGGGCGTAAACTTCAGAGGTAAACTTGGAGAGAAGGGCTGGCTCTTCCCTCTATGGGATGCCGACTACGGTGGTGGCGGTCTAACACCAGAACAGAATATAGTGATAGCAGAAGAACTCGAAAAAGTAGAAGTCCCTCGTATCTACTCGAACAACTTCGCTATGCCGGCTCTCTTCGTATACGGAACAGAGGAGCAAAAACAACGTCTTCTCCGACCCCTATTAACTGGAGAATCAATATGCTGGCAGGGATTTACTGAGCCTGAGGGTGGATCTGACTTAGCTTCACTGAAGACTCGAGCCACAAAAGACGGTGACGATTTCATTATAAGTGGCCAGAAAATGTGGATAGGTGACCAGTACGACGCAGATTATATATGGACACCTGCAGTAACTGACCCGGATGCACCTCGCCATCAGAACTTAGGGGCATTCATGATTCCTTGGGATGCTGAAGGAATAACTATACACGATCTAAACCTTATGGTTGGTCACAGGAAACGACTGATATCATTTGATCAGGTACGAGTTTCCAGTTCTGATCTCATAGGAGGAGAGACACAAGGGTGGCGAGTAATCTCAGCAAGCTTGGAGATTGAGCATGGTGCAGGTGGTGGTGTTAGAGGAGAGGATTCATTCTTGAATGACACGATTCAATACACTAAGGATACTACTCGAAACGGACAGCCTCTGAGCAAGGATCCGTTCGTTCAGTCCCTTATGGTAGATAACATGATAGAATCAAACGTACTGAGACTTATTGAGTTACGAAACTACTCGATGTTTAACAATGCAGAAGTGGTAACATACCATGGCTCACAAGGCTCTTTCATGAGGAAAGATTTTGGCATGAAAGAAGCTGACCGTGTGCTTGCTGCCTTGGGTCCATATGCTGTTACCGATGACAAGAAATGGGGTCCTCTAAACAGACGAGTAGAAGTACATCAGAGAGAAAGTATATCTGCGCTCCATCCTGGTGGAACATATGACGTACAAAAATTGATAATGGCTAGGCGCCTTGGCATAAGTAGAACTCAAGAAAGAGCCGCTACAACCCAACAGGCAGTGAAAAAATAGCCTGCCCATAACTTTAATGTTCATATCCTCCAATGACTGGAGCGATATGCAACGTTTATAGATGTCATCAGACATAAATAATGGAGGATTTTATGGACTTTGCAATAACTTATACAACGGAACAAGAAAGCTTCCGACAGGAGGTTCGTAACTGGCTTAAGGAGAATGCAACCTATCCTGAAGCATTGGGGCCTGTGCCCCCTGAGACCGATCACTACTCCCCAGAAATGAAGAAATGGGGTCTAGAGTTCGCACGCAAACTAGGCACAAAGGGTTGGCTTTTCCCATTGTGGGACACTAAATATGGTGGAGGTGGTTTGTCCACAGACCATGACATTATACTAAAAGAGGAGATGTCACAGTACGACCTGCCTATGCCAGGAGCTGGGTCACTTCAAGCAGGATCAATAGCTGTGTATGGTACTGACGAACAGAAAGATCGCTTCTTGAAGCCGATAATTCAAGGCGATGTCGTATGTTGGCAATTGTTTACAGAACCAGAAACTGGTTCAGATCTGGCTTCATTGCAGACCAAAGCGGTCAAAGACGGTGACGATTTTATCATCACCGGCCAAAAGATGTGGGTCGGAGATTCATTCGATGCTGACCATCTGTGGTTGCTCGCCGTAACGGATCCTGACGCACCAAGGCATCAAAACATAGGTGCTTTCTTCATGCCAGCTGATCTCCCAGGTATCTCTATCGCCAATCTAAATGTAGTTGTAGAGAGAGGTAAGAGACTGGTATCCCTAGACGGTGTAAGAGTGTCTAGAGAGTACTTAATCGGGGAAGAAACTCAAGGTTGGAGGGTAGCACAAACTACACTCGAACTAGAGCATGGAGCAGCCGGCTCTATAACCGAGCGAAACAGTGTAGCAGCAGATGTTTTAGAGTACTGCAAACAGATGACTCACAATGGTCAACCACTTACCAAGGATCCTTTCGTACAGAAGGCAATGGTTGACAACTATATTGAAGCAAACATACTTCGACTTCTAGGATTACGGAATTACTGGATGTTCAGTGCTGGAGAAACATCAACTTATCATGGCTCCCAGCATACGTTACTTAGAAAAGACTATGATCTCAGGGGCGCTCAGAGAATCCTAGACTCAATCGGTCATTACGCTTTGACAAAAGATGAGAAATGGGGAGCTCTGCACAATAAAGTCGAGCACCATCAGAGAGAGAGCTTAGTGAGTGCACACCCTGGTGGAACTCTTGAGATCCACAAGCTGATTATGGCACGACGCATCGGCATAAGCAGAACACAGGAAAGAGCTGCTGCGACTCACAATCCAAACGCTAAGAGTTAATTAGCTTAATATAGCTTACTGAAATTAAGCCGGCTACTCTGTGTAGCTTATGTAGCCGGCTTAATTTCGTAATAGAGAATTGTAATAGAAACCTCATATACACCATAAAAATCGGAGGGAAATTAGTATGGATCTATCACTAACATCGGCTCAACAATTGTTAAGAGACTCTGCACGAGACTTTCTTGCTACAGAGACTCCCAGAAGCTTTGTCAAAGAAATTGACGAAACAGATACAGGATTCTCTAAAGAACTATGGAGTCAAATGTCCGAAATGGGATGGGTAGGAATGATTATTCCAGAAGAGTATGGCGGTGGTGGCAACAACTTCACAGATGTAGCAGTACTTTTCGAGGAACTCGGTGCAGCATGTATATCCAGCCCGCTCCATTCATCAGTAATACTTGGTGGTTTGTCTGTACTATATGCAGGCAACGATCAGCAAAAGAAGGATATCCTACCTTCTGTTGCTAACGGCCAAAGAATCTTAAGCTTTGCACTCACAGAACCTGATTATGGATGGGGTGCTGAAAGTGTAAACCTAGATGCCAGTGAAAGTGGAGGCGAATTCACACTGAATGGCACCAAACTGTTCGTACCAGACGCTCACATATCAGACCAGATAGTAGTAGTTGGAAGGACTAGCAAGGGCGGCTCACCCGAGGATGGTATAACGTTATTCTTGGTTGACAAAAACACAGCTGGACTATCAACGAGAATTGTCAGTGGATGGACTGGCGACAAGCTAAATGAAATCGTATTTGACAATGTAAAGGTTCCGTCATCTGCAGTACTAGGGCAAGTTGGAGGAGCATGGCCTACCATATCCAAAGTGCTAGACAGGGCCAACATTGTAATGTCTGCCTACATAGCTGGTGGTCTTTCTAAACTCCTAGATATGACAGTAGAATATAGTAAACAGAGAATAGCCTTCGGTGTTCCTATTGGTACTTTCCAGAGAGTACAGGATTGGATCATAGTTATTGTAAACGACATGGAGTCTTCCAGGTGGACTACCTACGAAGCTCTTTGGAAACTTGATACCGATAAAGATGATGCAGGTCTAGGAATAGCTATGGCCAGTGTAGTTGCTAGTGAAAGTTATCCTAGGTCAGCCGAGGCAGCACACCACGTCCACGCAGGAATTGGCATAGACAAAGAGTATGGTCTATACCTCTACACTAAGAAAGCCAGAACTCTTCAGAGTTATCTTGGCGATCCTGTACACCACAGAAAACGAATCGGCAAAGAATTGGGCATGTAAGGATTCACAAACCCCAAATAGTAAACAAAAGATAAGGCGTACGAATTGTACGCCTTATCTTTTGTTTTATGTTATCCATGATATCAGCCTACAGATTCATCTATTAGCCTCAATATATCTTCATCAAGCAATCCTTGCTCCTCAGCAGCAATACATTCAGAGAGATCCCGCCTGTTTTTTACTCCAAGTACAATCGTTGAGACACCTTCCATCGATAAAGCATACCTGTGAGCTAATATAGCTGGAGATGTATTGAGTTCTGAGGCAAGTGTCCGAAATTTCGCTGCTTGATTGTAGCCTCCCATATCTGGATGATCCGAAGGCAAAACTCTGTCAAATCTATCGGTCAATGCCCCAGCTTGGACAGATCTAATGCCCATCAACTAACCCCTGATATATTCGCTTTATTAATCAACTCCCTCGGTATAGCTGGTTCATTGAAACGCTTAAGTGAACCTGGAGAATCAAGTACATTAGTTACTATTTGAATGACTTTTGGTGCGGGATTCGCATAAAACACTTTTAATATTTCAGATGGTACACCTATACCAGTCATACCCCAATGTCCAATACGGTCTTTCTCTACTAAATTTTCAAATATAGGAACAATGACTTCCATAAATACACCGAACGGAATCCCATTATATCTATCAACCTTGTCATCAGAGATTATCTGATTATGAAGTAAAAGAAAATCCACCCATTCGAGTTTTAACCTCTTAAGACTATTATCCAGACTATCTTCAATCTTCGAACTCATTTCTGCAGGATCTGGATTATCAATTCTGCATTCGGTAGAAATTCTGACTCCCTCCGGAAGTTTCCCTTCAAATGCCACCCCAACTACTTCTTCGGCTTCTCCATTACCGTAACTAGGTGCCACATCCAGAAGTGTAATCCCTGAATCTACAGCACTCCTTAGGGTAGCTATTGATTCGTCTCTAGTAGTTTTACCCCAAAACCTGTCCTATCCCTCCACCACCTAGGGTTAAAGAACTTACCCGACCTAATGGTCCGATGTTTCTATATTGCATTATGGAAAAGTTTCTTATGCTAAGTATTTATACCTATGCAGGGATTTCTGGTCGTTTTGCTGTCAGGATTAACAGAAGAGCTACTATTAAAGAGAATGCAAACACTGTAAATGCTATCTGGTAACTTCCAGTAATGTCAAATACAGTACCTGCAAAAACTGGTCCTACAACCCCGCTTATCAAGGTTATAGGAGTCATCATACCTCTTATAGTTCCGAACCATTGCCTACCAAAATACTCAGCTTGTATCGCAGGAATAAGAGGAAGTACTCCTGCATATGTAGGAGCATACAGTATCAGAAATAAGCCAATACCTACTGGCCCAGGTATATGAGTAAACATCATCAACCCAATAGTCTGAAAAATGAAACACCCAGCCATAACGTAACGCTTAGGGAATATATCTCCAAGCCAACCAAATATTACTCGGCCAGGTGCACCTAGAAGAGCCATGACGCTTAAAACCCCTGCAGCTTGAGCAAGCGACATACCTCTTTCTTGTAAGAACGGTATCAAAAAAACAGCCACAGATGTTGAAACCAGTTGTCTGGACATAAAGGTAAAAGCTATCACGTAGAATGCCTTAACTTTCAAAACTTGCATAGGCGAGAAATTAACTTCTTGCTCACCATCACCGCCGCTGCTACCACCAGCTTCGGCACCAGAGCCTGGCTGATCATTTATTTTTGGTATTTCACCGTCTGGTAAATATCCATACGGTTCCGGTTTATGTCTCACTAGTGCTGCCAAAGGATATCCCAGAGAGAATGTTATAACACCTGCAAGCACCAATGCACTCCTCCAGCCAAACTCAGTTATAAACAAAGCTAATGGAGTCACCAAAACACCGCCGAAACTTAAACCCATAGTTGCAAACCCCATAGCACGGCCTCTTTTTTTGCGAAACCAGTTTGCTATAGCAACATCTACAGCAACACCACCCATACCAAAGCTTGCGCCTACTTGTATGAATAAAATGAATACAGTATAGAAATATAGAAGGGAATCAGTGCGACTTAATAAAATGAAACCGGTGCCAGTAAGAGTGATGCCCGCATACATCATCTTCCTGGGACCTATACGATCGAAGAGAATCCCAGCAGGTAAAGCCATCAAGCCACCCTCAAGCCTTGATAAGGATAGAACTCCAGCTAGGGCAGCTCTAGACCATCCAAATTGTTCAACCAACGGATTGAAGAATGCACTAAATCCATAGTAGTTGAATGTAGCAAAAACTGTCCTCATAACATTTCCGACTACCACTATCCACCAACCGTAGAATATCTTCCCCCCAGGTCTTTTTTGTGTGTCTTCAATATTAGACATATGAGTATTCTCTCTTGGTCCATAATATGTAGTAGGACTACTGGAATTATAACAGAACCTTCCCATTTTCTACTCGATTCTGTCCAATAATATAATTATATCTTCATCAACGGACTGCTATATATATGATTGAGTACGCAAAGTATCCTGATTGATAATAGAGGATTATCTTTCGTATGATTCTAGTGATAAAATAACATCATGTTAGCAAAACGCATAATTCCGTGTCTTGATGTACACGCCGGGCGAGTAGTCAAAGGGGTGAAGTTCCTTGGCCATAGAGATGCTGGAGATCCAATAGAATTGGCATCTTTTTATGATCGGGAAGGGGCTGATGAGATGGTTTTCTATGATATAACTGCATCCGCACAGGGACGGGAAATAATGCTGGATGTCGTAGAGAGAACGGCTGAACAACTCTTTATACCTTTAACAGTTGGTGGTGGCCTAAGAAGTGTAGATGACATGCGAGTAATGTTAATGGCAGGTGCTGACAAAGTCTCCATAAATACCGCTGCAGTACTGGATCCAGACTTAATCAAACGTGGAGCAGACGCTTTCGGTAGCCAATGTATAGTTCTGGGAATGGATGTACAGAGAGTTCAAGATGGTGCTGATACTAGGTGGGAAATATTCACACATACTGGCAGTGGTGGAGGTAAGCCTAGTGGCATTGATGCGCTAGAATGGGCAGTAACAGCAACCAAATTGGGTGCAGGGGAAATAGTAGTCAACAGCATAGATTCCGACGGAACATTGGATGGCTATGATTTGGCATTAACTAGAGCCATATCTGAATCAGTTTCAGTTCCCGTAATAGCCAGTGGGGGTGCCGGAACACTTGATCATTTGTATCAGGTAGTTGAACAGGGTAAAGCCGATGCAGTACTAGCAGCAAGTATCTTCCACTTTGGCACTTATACTATTCAACAGGCTAAAGAATATCTATCACAACATGGCGTATTAGTAAGGCCATCTGATATCTAATATGTCAATTAAAGCTGTAATTTTCGATATCTACAATACACTGTTCGATAACGATACCATCTATTGGAAACAAACTTTTAAAGAGCTCTGTCAATTACAAAACCTGAGTGTCGACCCAGAACAATTTTGGTATACCTGGAAGTCTATCGAAGTAGCATTCCGGCAAAATAGATTAAATATGACAGATCCAAGTCAATCACCCCCGTTTAAAACTTACCAAAGCGCATGGAAAGAGGCTTTTGAGGTTACTTTCGAAAAGCTGCAGTTAAATGGCAATGCTGAACATGCCGCTCAGGTCTCTATAGACAGCTTAAGTACCCGCCCACCATACATGGACACATATAAAACCCTAGAGGACATACAACGGCAAAAGAAAGTGGCATTTTTGACAAATGCAGACAATACTTCTGTATTTAAATTATTTAAAAATCACAATATCTCCACAAATATGATTTTTACTTCAGAACAATTACAAACCTATAAACCTAACCCAGTAGTATTTCAAGAAGTACTCAAAAGTTTATGCGTTGAAAAAGAAGAAGCTGTATACGTTGGTGATACACTATTAGAAGATATGCATGGGTCAAAGATGGCTGGCATTTCAGCTATATGGATAAATCGCACTGGCATATCGATTGATCCACAATTAATACCACCTGACCACCAGATCAAAGAGCTAAGAGAACTAGTGGGAATACTAAAGTACATGGATGAGGTTAGATCATGAAAGCAAAGTTAGATAGCAGGGGGCTTATTCCTGCCATTGCACAAAATGCCGAAACAGGCCAAGTGTTAATGATGGGATATATGAATCCCAGTTCTATAGAAAAAACCTTTAAAGACGGAAAAGTATGGTTTTACAGCCGGAGCAGAGACAGGCTATGGATGAAAGGAGAGGAATCTGGTAATTTCCTACACTTCAAAGAAGGTCATATTGATTGCGACGGCGATACTTTACTACTGAAAGTAGTTCCAGACGGACCTACATGCCATACGGGTAACCAAAGTTGTTTCTTCGAAGATCTGGATCAAAATCTGGCCTACAACAAATCAGACAGTGGATCTGGAATAATAGAGGAACTTTTTTCTGTAATCCAGGATAGAAAGCAATTCAAACCAGAAGGTAGTTATACCGTAAAGATATTAAATGAAGGTATCTCTAGAATAGCCCAGAAGGTTATCGAAGAAGCTGGAGAGGCCGCCATTGCAGCTGCTACAGAAGATAAAGAAAACCTCCCAAAAGAATTAGCGGATCTCCTTTATCATGTGTTAGTGCTTTTGTCTGCATCAGACGTTAGTCCCAATACAATATGGGATGAGCTCCGCAAGAGGCGAGGATAGCTAAAGCTTAGAGTTAAATACACAGATAAGATCAATTAAGATCAATGCTCTTATCCTATGTCAGGCTTTGTTTTCCGTAGCTACATCGAATCCTTCTTCGTCGATTCGAATCGCCTGTTTCATTGCTGTTATAGCAACCTCTATCTGTCCATCATCTGGGCGACGCGTGGTCAAAGACTGTAAAGCCAAGCTTGGATACACTATAAGATTGACTAGTCTGTTGCCTGCATATTTACCACTCAGCCTTATTATTTCGTAACTAATACCAGCAATAACAGGCAAAAACACAATACGCGATGCAATACTAACCAGAATTGAAGGTCTCCCAATAAAAGTAAAGACCAAAATCGCAACGAACATAACAATTAATAAGAAGGCCGTACCACACCTGTTATGAGCTGTCGGATAAGGCCTTACGTAATCTACTTCTAATGGATCACCGTGCTCATAAGCATGAACTGCCATGTGCTCAGCTCCGTGATATTCAAAAACTCGCCGTATGTCCTTTAAGCGACCTATAAGAAATATATAGGTAAGGAACATAGCTAATCTAAGTATACCTTCTATTCCATTACTGACCCCGTCAGATTCTATTACACTATCCAGAGATCTTATTGCAATAAGAGGAGCAACGAAGAACAGTCCCACACCAAAAGTCATGGAAATAAGAACGGTCACACCTAAGGCCCAGCCCGACAGTTCCTCTTCCTCTTCCTCCAAGGACATATTTGCAGATCTACTTAAAACCTGTACGCCCAATACCATAGTCTCCAGTAAAACCACTACACCTCTAATAAATGGTATGTCCCTTAGTTTACCCGTATAGATACTGCTGAGCTTTGCTGAATAAGTACCAATCGCACCACTTGTTTTCCTTACGGCCATAGAGTAATGCCCTCGCCCCCTAATCATGACTCCCTCTATAATCGCTTGGCCACCATACATGACTTTATTTTCTTGTTTAGTATTAGTTTTATCATTCATGGTTAGATATCCGTTCAAGAATAAAAAAAGGGTGGTTAAAACCACCCACTTTCTCTAAAATATAAGATTTACAATTAACTAAGATTAAAGCGTCGCTTCAATCTTTCTACTCTACCCTCAGTATCAATTATACGTTGCTCTCCAGTGAAGAATGGGTGACATTTACCGCAAAGCTCTATTCGTATAAATTCTTTGGTAGAACCCAGTGAGAAGATGTTACCACATGAACATGTAACTTGCGCTTCTGGATAATATTTTGGATGTATATCTGATTTCATTTTAATTCACACTTAAGATATTTCTGCAGGATAAACACTAGCCTTCTTGCGATATTTAGTAGCGAATTCGAATTTCACATCTCCGTTTACCAATGCAAACAGTGTATGATCTCGTCCAACACCAACGTTTTCGCCAGGTCTTATTCTTGTTCCGCGTTGGCGTACTATGATAGTACCTGCTGTAACTGTCTGCCCGCTGTATCGCTTTACCCCAAGCCTCTGGGAGTTACTATCTCTCCCATTACGGCTGCTACCTCCACCTTTTTTATGAGCCATCTGATTCCGCCTTTGTAGTTCTGCCGCTTCTGGCCGGAGCCTTGGCCTCAGTCACTATCTCTGTAATTTTCAATTGTGTACGAGGTTGTTTATGCCCTTGCATACGACGATACCTCGTCTTGTTCTTAAACTTAAATACCTTTAACTTTGGTGCACTTGCATGACCAACTACTTCAGCCACAACTTTAGCACCTTCTACTAATGGTGTCCCTATCTTATAATCACCGTCTTTAGCCACAAGAAGAACCTTGTCTAATTCTATTGAATCTTCCAAAGATACATCTAGCTTTTCAACGTCCAGTACGTCTCCAGGATGAACGGTGTACTGTTTCCCGCCTGTCTGTATTACTGCATATTCCATAATCATAGAATTCTAGGGCATAAGTATAACCATGTCAACATTTCGTAACGTTTAACAATTAATCAACTGTTAACCCGTGAAAGCAAGCTAGTCATCACAGATGATACAAGCTTTACCCCAGCCATTGTCCTAGGGTATTCCATCCTTGTGGGGCCTAGCGCACTTATATAACCGACTGCTCCTCCAGGTAACCCATATTTGGACACTACCATGCTAAAGGGATACAGAAACTCTTCTCGATTTTCCTCACCAATAACAACGTTTAGTGCTCCACCATCTAATGCTTCAGCAAGAATCGCCTTTGGCAATTCTCTATCTTCTATAACATCTATCAACCCCCTGGCCCCTTCTCCATTAGCAAACTCAGGCTGTCTGAGCAGGTTGCGTAATCCCTCTACATAGTGATCGTTATATAATTCCTGATCTTCCTGCGCCATAAGATTCACTACCATATCTACAACGTCTCTTTCGAATGGATCCCGAGCTGTAGTTTTATTTTCTATTTCGTTTCTACTCAGTCCTCCTAGATTGTGACTTAGTTTATTCGAAACCATTTGCAAGTCCTCATTACTAAGAGCGTCATTCATAGGTATCAATTTCTTCTTAAGCCTGGCCTCCTGGAAAACAATAACTAGGAACGCCAGAAAGTCTTTAATGTATATAAGCTCTAATCTGACTAGTTTCGTATTTGCTACTTTTGGATTTGTAACAAGTGCTACATTGCCAACAAGGTTGGAAAGCACTGAAGCAGCTAAACGGCTCCAGTCTTCTATATCGTTTTCTCCCTTTGAAAACTGATACCACAACGTATATTGCTGATCCTTTGGTAGTTCTTCAACACCTGGTAAGCTTTCTACATAGAACCTATATGCTTTGTTCGAAGGAACAGCTCCGGCAGATGAGTAAGGTCTAGTTATATAACCTTCATCCTCAAGAAAGGACATATCATTTCGAATTGTTGCAGAGCTAACGCCTAATCCATGCTTTCGCACAACGGCCTCAGACGCTACAGGAGTAGCAAAATCGATATATTCTCCGACGACACTTCTTAGGAGATTAGCTCTCCGCTCAGTTAACACAGTAAATATACTCCCTCGCCAATAGATTGACTCTACACGCAATAATACGAACTGCTAACCGAATCTAAATGTTGCCTTATGACTTCCCCTTCAACTTATTAACGATCTCCCATGCTCCCGGTAGTACTATGCTAGCCGCTAGAAGTTTTAAGGCATCTCCACCAATGAATGGGTATAAACCACCACGCAACGTTTTGTCCAATACGTTGTTACCTGTTATTACTTCGTAGAACGTCATCTCAGTACCTGGAATCGAGTTGAACGCAATATTAAATCCCAGCCATCCAAGACCGAATATATAAATTATCAGATTTCCATACACCATTCCGAGAGATATCTTCGATCCCCTGTCCCAACCTCTCTCAGTCAACAATCCCACAACGTATGCTCCCAATATAAATCCTACTATGTATCCACCGCTAGCCATGTTCCATACCATGCCGCCGGTACCATTCCACGGAAGTATAAAGTGAACCGTCTTTTCTGAAAGGAAAGCTGCACTAGGTGCAAACACAGGCATCAACATTCCTAACAGCATATACACGACCATGCTCAAAGCGCCTTTTTTACTTCCTAGAGCTGCTCCCGCTACCAACACAGCCAGAGTCTGGCCCGTAATAGGTACTGGGGTTCCAGGAAACTTAATTGCTATTTGGGCAAACGCAGCTGTAAACAATGCGAATCCTACTATTAAAATTGCATCGGTTATAATGCCAGTTCTTGGTACTAATATCTCAGCTAACGTTGGTACTCTAACTCTTGTATTTGATTGCATTTAAAAATCCTTTTCCGCTCCTAGGGATTGGAACAAGTGTATCAATCTCTCCCCGATAGAGTCAACACCCGTTCATCACAAAATATCTCGATTTTCTATATCACTAGATGCAAAAGAGAAGGGTCCCTCCCATTCAGGAGAGACCCTTT
>CAUZSC010000008.1:0-32568 GCA_963582505.1 Dehalococcoidia bacterium | reverse complement strand
CATTTCTTCTAAGCTTATCGGATGATACTAATGCAGCAGCCACTATTGGCCAGATCGTAGTTTCTGAGTTGCGTTCTGCAGTAGGTGTTCGAGATCGAAAAGATATTATAGGTGGTGAACCTATAACTCATGATGATGGGACTGTTAGTGTGATTCCAAGACTGAGAGATGACGGCGTTCCTACAAGAGATGCTATGATGCAGGACATTTTATCGAAAGCTAATGCTATTGTTTCTTCTGATGCCAATTCCTACGGCGTGGATATAGTGGATGTAAGGATAAAAAGGGCTGATTTCCCAAATACAACAGAAGCGAATGTTTTCAGCCGTATGCGTAGTGAGCGGAAAGTTAGAGCTGACAAGCTACGAGCTGAAGGGGAAGAAGCATATCTAACTATTACTGCTGATGTTGATAAAGAAGTCAGAATAATATTGGCAGAGGCTAATAAGACAGCTAATGAGCTTAAAGGTGAAGGAGAAGCAAAGGCAATTGCTACACTTGCTGATGCACTTGAGAGAGATCCAGAATTCTTCGCTTTCAGACGTAGCCTAGAAGCATATGTAAATATTTTTGACGAGTATTCAACGGTTGTATTATCTTCCGATAGTGATCTATTCAAGTACCTTCAGAACCCTAACTAAGTTGAAGGTAATCCGATAGTTAGGTGTACTTTAATTAAATAAGCTTGCTTAACTAACCGAAATTGGCTCTATTACAGTTATGTCGCGATTTACAAGGTGCCCGCGGACACGATCTACATTTTGAATCCACCATTCACTACCGTAGAAGCCTGTCTCTTTGATTTCTATATCCTCTTTATTTGCGTATGTACGTATCCATATAAACTTAGAATGCTCTCTATCTACCCACACTGTCTCAATACCCATACCTGTGTCTATTACATGCGGAGCTATTTCCTGATCGAAAAGTTTTAACCAACTTTCCATCATGCCTTCCTTGATAGTATAGATTCTCAGTTGGCCTATCATCAGGACCTCCGGTTAAATTTATTTATGCTTATTAGAGCTATTAGTCAGCCTAACATATCACAAATATTTAGGCTATATTCTTGTACTGAAGTGTGGAGATTTTGGCGGATTACAGATGGACCATTTATTTGTGTATGATTTTGTGTCCTTTATAAGATCCTGCTCTCTGGCATATTTATCCATGAACTCATCTCATGAGGTTGTGTTACTGCATCGGTTTTTGTTATGTAATCTGAAGATACTTGAGCAATGGATGTAACACCGAGGAGCCCCATTGCGTCTATCAATTCATCCTCTAGGATCTCTAAGGCTCTGACAAGACCTGCAACTCCAGCAGCGGCAAGTCCCCAGGATTGAAGCTTTCCAATTGCAGTAGCTTTAGCACCAAGGGCAATAGCCTTCAAGACATCACTGCCGCGCTGAATACCTCCATCTAGTATTACATCTGCTCTGCCATTTACTGCAAAAATAATCTCTTCAAGCATTTCTATAGTCCCTAAGCCATGATCTAATTGTCTTCCACCATGATTCGACACCCAAATAACATCGACTCCGTGTTCTACTGCCAACTTGGCATCCGCAGCTGTTGCGATCCCTTTAAGCATGAAGGGTAGTTTGGATAATTCCTTTATTCTATAAATTGTATCCCATGTCACAGCTGCAGCAGGAGCCTCTGTGTTAGGTGGTGCGACCTGGTGCGGAGATTGTGAGGAAGAAGATAGGAAATTAGCCCTAGGGCTCCAACGCGCTAGCATTGTTCTATCTCTACGACTTGGACGTGCTGTATCGACAGTAATGCAAAGTGCTTTATATCCAGCAGCCTTGATCCTGGAAATCATTTCTTCAGTCCAAGCCCAGTCACCAGTGAGATAAAGTTGAAAAACCTTTGGGTTATCTGCAGCAAAGGCAATATCTTCTAAACTTGGTTCTGTGACGGAGCTAACAACGTCCAATATGCCAAATTCATCTGCGGCTTTAGTTGCTGCTATGCCACCCTGAGGTGTAAAAACTTGTTGCGATCCAACAGGTGCCAATATAACTGGGATGCGCATTGGATGGCCAAGGAATGTACTGGATGCGTCTACATTTGAAACATCAACTAAAACACGAGGGCGAAAAGCCAAACGATCGAATGCTAATCGATTGCGTCGTAATGTAGTCTCAGATTCAGAACCCCCAGATAAATAAGCCCATGCTCCGGAGTTTAAGTTACGGTGAGCGGCTTGTATGATTTCCTGGTTAGTTACAAAATCAAGTGGCATGCTATCACCTCTATACCTAAGATTTTAGATTCAAGTGCAAATATAATTCCATATTATTTAGTTAGTACTAAGTTATATTGTGTATAGGAAATAATAATTCTTTCACTTGCCTCATGGTTAGTTCTGAGAATTGTTCTACGCGATATATTGTATCTATGTCTAATGTGGGAGCATCGTGATCTAGTAGCGTAGGTATACTATAAACATTGCTGAAAGAAGATGGAATAGTGTCTGGCCATTCCTCACCCAGCATCGTACCATAGTCTAAAGTCCAGCCTCTGGCTACTGCGCTTAGATCATAACCACCACCACCAAAGGCTAACCATTTGGCAGTAGATTCGCCAAGTTTTTTTACAATAGCGGAGTGTCCTTGGACACTCAAACCTAAATGTGTAATTGGATCTCGGAAGTATGTATCCATGCCTAGCTGGGTTGCTAATACATCAGGTCTAAATGAATCTATGAGAGGTATCATTATCTCTGAAGCCATGCGCATATAAACCTCGTCGTTGCTATAAGGATGAAGGGGGATATTCACTGAATAACCTAAACCTTTACCTATACCTATATCTTCTACAGATCCAGTCCCTGGAAACAAGAATTGCCCAGACTCATGTATTGATATTGTTAGTACTTGATCAGTGGAATAATAAGCATGCTGTACGCCGTCCCCATGATGAGCATCTATGTCTACATACACAACACGAAGTCCTTTGGATAATAGATAGTTTATTGCAATGACTGGATCGTTGAATATACAAAATCCGGATGCATATCTTGGCATAGCATGGTGAAGGCCGCCGGAAACATTAAAAGCTACGTCAACTTTTCCATCATAAATCATATTTGCGGCGACTAAGGAGGCTCCAGTTGATAATATAGATGCTTCATACATTCCTTGGTATATTGGATTATCTCCATGATCACTGAAATTATACTTGGATGGGTTGTATGTATTCTCTCCTCTGCTTAAGCTTTCTACTGCATTTGTATATTCTTCCGTATGAAATGTGTGTATATCTGATTTTTTGGCCTCTATTGGATCTACTAGTCTAGAATTTGGTAAGTCAAAGGCTCTATATGAATCTAATAGTTCAAATGTATACCTGAGTCTGTTCGGTTTCATGACATGATCTTCTCTTAGTACATGTCTAGAGAGGAGGTCTGTGTATACGAACGCTGCTTCTCGTTTCATTTAAAACCTCCTGTATATTTAACAATATATTTATGTTAATTCACTAAATTATATAATGATTTTCGTATAACACGATAGATTGAAGTTTATAATAAGATCATGAGATACTACTAAACCTTACGTTGCTGTATAAACTTTATTAATACTTAAGAATTCATTTAGATGAATATATTCTTTGAATTAGATAAAATGTTTGGAGAGTCAAATGGTATATAAATTATGAAGAATGATAAAGACCAATTGTTGCCAAAGGACCTGAGTATATCTGTACTTGATAAAATATTGTATGTTACATGGGCTAATGCCCATGTAACAGTGATACCGTGGAATGTTTTAAGGAGTGGTTGCCCTTGTGTTGTTTGTAAAGGTGATCATAAACCTGTGAAAAATTTAATCATAAAAGATTTTGATGATATTCATTTGATAGATTCTGCCCAGATAGGCAAATATGCAGTTCGATTTTTATGGAGTGACGGCCATGATACTGGCATTTACAATTATCGATATCTTAAGACATTATGCACTTGTTCTGAATGTAGCTGATTACGTTTGAGATTTGGAGGTGTGAAATAGATTACAATAAAATCGAACAATTATTACAAGACATGAAGGATGGAAAGATTGCAATTACAGATGTCCTAAACAGGTTGAAAATACTTCCGTTTGAAGACATAGGTTTTGCAAAAATTGATCACCATAGGACATTGCGGAAGGGATTTCCTGAGGTCATATATGGCCCAGGAAAAACATCTGATCAACTCATAGAGATAGTGAATAAATTATCTGCTCAGTCATCGAAAATATTGATTACCAGAACAGACGCATCTGAGTTTCTTAAGATACAAGAATTAATACCAGATGCTGTTTACAATCATATCGCTAGTGCTATTGTGATTAACAGAAACTACGATGAAAAAATCATACCAGGTGTTATTGTTGTATCGGCAGGAACTGGTGATCTTAGTGTAGCAGAAGAAGCTGCAATAACAGCTGAACTTATGGGCAACAGAGTTGAAAGGGTTTGGGATGTTGGCGTGGCAGGGATACAGAGATTGTTATCTTACTTGCCGATGATGAACGAATCAAATGTTGTAGTTGCTGTTGCGGGAATGGACGGAGCATTACCGAGTGTCCTGTCAGGTTTGTTGCCTATACCTATAGTAGCGGTCCCAACTAGTGTTGGTTATGGCTCTAGTTTTGAGGGTTTGGCAGCATTATTGACTATGTTGAATTCCTGTAGTCCAGGTGTTTCAGTGGTAAATATAGATAATGGTTTTGGTGCTGGATATCTGGCTGGCATTATAAACAGGAATACTTATGGGCAGGGACCTTTATAGAACACTAATGCTCTGAGAACGTTCCTGCCCATAATAAAACGCAAAATATGATACCTGTTTGGTCTCTCTATTTAACCTCTAAAGATCCTGACATTGTGAAGTTGTGTCCAGGGAATGTGCATACGAATGTGTAACTTCCTGCACTAGGAGCAGTAAATTTCACTTCTGCGGATGATCCTGGTTCTACCAGTATGGAAGATGCAATAATCCTAGAGTCGTCAGGTATCCAGTAATTATCCGCTCCAGCTGTAACTCCAGCGGTTGAAATTTCAAGATCTGTGCCAACAGGTACTAATACCCAGTTGTGTTGCAGCGCACCAGCATTGTTAGTGAATGTCAGTAGTATTTCCTCTCCAGATTTAACAGTTAGAGTATCTTTATCGAAGTATAATTCATCACCTCTAGACCCAATGTCGAGAGTAGATGCTCCAGTTGATGCAATTGGCGCAGTAGTTGGAGTTGGTGACACTACTGGAGCTTCAGTTGCTGCCGGTTTGGCAGTAGAAGCGGGCTTTTCTGTAGGCGTAGGATCTCCTCCTCCACATGCCAAAACAAATAGCATAGTAGTAATAACAATTCCCAGTGAAGACCAGATTCTAAACACTTTTCCTCCTAATATATTCGATTGCAGCCTGATTTAGATCAAACTTCATGCACGGATTAAGAAACAATATTCCTTTACAGATCTAGGATTGTAACACACGGATAATTTGTGTTCAATACTATTGAATTATGACCAGAATATGACTAATGTCATTATGGTGAGATTTGTATTCATTGGTATTTTTGTTGACAAGCTTAGGTTCATTTACCTACAATTGATGATAAATCTACTTAGAGAATTATTTATATGTCACTGTTGAATGACCTGTATGATCTTGACGGGATTGATGATGAAATAGATCGTCAAGTTGAGGTTATAAGTAAAATAGATTTGGATTTGAAAGGCAACAACAAAATAATAGAGGTACAGAGAGCCGTTCAGAAAACTAAGTCTATATTTTCCAATCAAGATATTAAACGTCGAGACTTGGAATTATCTGCTGAAACGATTCAATCAAAAGTAACATCTGTTGAAGTTAAACTTTACGGTGGTAGCGTTCGGAATCCCAAAGAGTTGGAAGATCTTCAATTAGAACTTAACAACTTGAAAGTGCGCAAAGAAACAGAAGAAAACTCTTACCTAGAGGCAATGGGAGAAGCAGAGGAAACTGGAAGTAAGCTTGCTAAGTTAGAACATATGCTTCAAGAGCTTGAAGACTCTTGGGAGAATGATCAGAAACGACTTGCCGTTGAAAAACTCGTAGCTGATAGATCTCTGATAGATCTCAAAGAGAAACGCAATGCTATGTCTCTCATGATAGACGCTCGATCCTTATTCATATACGACAGAGTTAGATTAAAACGGAAAGGTCAGGCTGTTGCTAGGGTGGAGAGAGGTATTTGTCAGGGCTGTAATATTTCTCTACCAACGAATACGGTACAACAGGCTCGCATGCAAGAGGTGCTCTTGCAATGTCCGAGTTGTACCAGATTATTGTACGTGATCTGATAATCATATGAAAGCTATAGGATATTTTTCATCTACTAGTGGGTCTACTTCCTCTGAGCTGATGGAATCTTTCTACAAATATTGTAATTTGAATGGACATGAACCATCCTCAATATTTCCAGAAGGTCAGTATTCAGATATGTTGGACCATATTAAAGGTTCCAACGATGAATTTGTTATCTTGATTGAAGGCCCAGAGAAATTGGCGAATAATCTTGAAGGATTTGTAGATATAGCTCTTCAATTAAATAACTTGAATGCTAATCTAATATGTTTGAATACAGACAATTCGAATCCTTTTAGTAGAGCACTTGAAAAGTGGGTTACATCTAGTACCGCTGGCAGGGGGGAGCGTATACGTCAAGCTATGGCTTCACGTGCCGTACGAGGAGATGGCCTAGGTAAACCACCGTTTGGCTACAAAGTTAGTAGCTCACGTAGGCTAGATGTAAATCCAGATGAGGCAGACACCATTAGAATTATATTCGATCTATATTGTAATAAAGATATGGGGATGAGGCGTATTGTAAATCATCTAAATAGCAAAGGGCTTCCCACCAGAACAGGTAGTGGTTGGAGCATTGTGACTATAAGAGACATCCTTAGAAATCGGGCTTATCTTGGTACATATACAAGATTCGGCATGAGAGTTCCTAGGAACCATGAAGCCTTAATAAGTGCAGAGGCCTTCAACAAAGCACAAGAAAACATGGCTAGCCGTAGAGTTAATCGTTCTTCATATGCTCATGAGCCATTTATTGTTTCTGGCATTTCATTTTGTTCATCTTGTGGCAATAAGATGGTTGGTGTTAGTAGGAGGCAGTCTTGGAAGCGTAAAGACGGTTCTGCTACAACTGGTAAATACAGATACTATCAGTGTCAGAGTCGAACAAACCAAGGCATGTGTCGATATCACACATGGAGAGCTTTGGATCTTGAGAGTAAGGTGATAGAACAAGTTTACCAAGCATTATCTAGTAACATGATTTCTATAAAAAGTGTTGCTGTTAGGCCGAGCAATATAACAACAAAACGATTGAATTCTAGGGTTGTTAGAGCAGTGGAAAATTTGGCTTCAGGATTGATATCTATGCGAAGCTTTAAAGAAAGTATCGGGGATGTTCAAGGGAATACCTCTGGGGTATATGAAGATACTCCACGTGGTAATACGTTTCCAGATAGTATTGATAAATGGCATTCTCAAGATCCGGATATAAGCAAGGATATTCTGAAAACTATTATTGACAGGATAGATGTCTATGACGACAAAATCGAAATCAGTTTTAAAAAATGAATATGGATGTGGTTAGGGAACAGGTTATATGCTTTTTTGATATGAGTCTAAATTTTGACCTCATACTACCACAGTGATAAACTTCAATATGTTGATAGGTAGATCGGGTGATCGCCCTAGTTTATTCTGGGGAGGAAAGTCCGAGCTCCACCGGACAGGGTGCTGGCTAACGGCCAGGCGGGGAAACCCGACGGAAAGTGGCACAGAAACATACCGCTTTAATATAGCAAGGGTGAAATCGGGAGGTAAGAGCTCCCGGCTGACTGTGGTGACACAGCAGTGGCTAAACCCTACCTGGAGCAAGGCCGAATAGAGGGACTGAAAGGTGTCCGGCCTGTCCCTGGGTTGGCTGCAAGAGGCTTCGAGTAATTGGAGTCCCAGATAGATGATCACCAATTCTTTCAGCAAATATGTAATCGTATATGTTGTGAGAAGAACAGAACTCGGCTTACAGATTTGCCTATCAACAGAACCTGACTAACTAGGCTATGCTAAACAACCATAGATTATTTAGGACTCTCATGAGCAATAGTATCTCCTACGATATAGATGAAGACAGCATAAATGCAGTTCTAGAAACTAAAGTAATAGGACTTAATATAGTATATTTGCATTCCGTTGAGTCTACTATGGATATAGCCAGAGATCTGGCAGAAGATAAGGTTCCTGAAGGAACTTTAGTAATTGCAGAGGAACAAACTAAGGGCAGGGGCCGTTTTAATAGGGTATGGATATCACCTGCGGGTGAAAACCTTCATATGTCTTTAATATTGTATCCAGAAATGAGTTATCTTTCTCAGATTGGGATGGTCTGCTCGTTGGCGATTGCGAAGGCATTAAGGAGCTTCATCACTGAAGAAAATAAAATAACAATAAAATGGCCTAACGATGTAAGGGTAGGGGCGAAAAAAATAGCAGGAATACTTATAGAAAACAATATTACTGAAGGTATACGGCAAGTGTGTATTGCGGGAATAGGATTGAACATTAATAGTGACACACAAGAATTCCCAGACATTTCTTCTGCTTCTACTAGTATAGCCATGGAACTTGGCAATAAAGTCGATAGACTAGAAGTGATCAAACGCGTTTTAATGCACTTTGAAGAATTGTATTTTTATGTTCAATCTGGTGGACGGATCAATGATGAATGGGCAAGCTTTGTAGATACAATTGGTAAACATATAAAATTGGTATGGGGAGAGAATTCTTACGAAGGATATGCTGAGGGAATAGACGATGACGGCAGTCTGCGTTTATTGTTGGCAAATGGGGATACACTAAGCTTAAATGCTGGAGAAGTTACATTCCAACTATAACTTATCATAAGCTCTATCATTATGATACTTAATCGCATTTTCCTGGCTTTTCATAGCTCGGATTACAGATGGCTTTGGCTATCAGGGTTTCTCCGTGCATTTTCTGTGGCTATGGGGGTTTTAACTCAGAGTTGGTTAATATTAGAGTTAACTGATACAGGTAGTGGTGGCTCATCTTTCTGGGTTGGGGCAGGTGCGGGTGTAATGGGCATTACAATAATACTTGTAGCTCCATTGGGTGGGTGGTTAGCTGATAGAGTAGATAGGCGATTAATATTGGTATTTCTTGATGCATTGAATTTGGTTGCTTCCATATCGCTATTTTTCTTGATATTGAACGAATCGGTAGGTATGTGGCATATAGGCCTTTTGGCATTATCTCGAGGGTTTGTGATGTCATGGGGCCTGCCTGCAAGGAATGCACTAACATATGATTTGGTTGGTAGAGATTCATTATTAAACGCTACAGCTGCTAATTTTACTACGCAAGGCTTAAGTAGAATTATAGGTCCTGCTTTAATAGGGGTGCTAATAGGTCATTACGGAATAGAATGGTGCTATTTATTTATGGCTGTAACGTCTTTCTTGAGCATATTATGTTTGTTTAAGATACCGGCTCAGAATCAAGAGATGATTAGTAACAATGATGTTTTGACACACTTGAGAGAAGGACTAAACATAGCAATGAGACCAGGCTTAGTTCGATCCTTGCTATTTATGAGCCCAATCATTGAAATATTCGGGTTTTCTTATAATGTAATGCTTCCAGTTATGGCTAGGGAAGTTTTATCAGTTGGTCCAGGAGGTTTGGGTTTGTTAGGTTCTGCTGCCGGATTTGGATCGTTGGTTGGGGCTGTCATTGTGGCAAGCTTTGGCAATTATGACAAGAAAGGAATGTTACTTATCATAGCAACAGGTGGATTTGGGTTGTTCTTAGCTCTATTTGCTGTATCAAAATCTCTCTACCTTTCAGCGGTATTCATTTCTCTTGCTGGAGCAATGGCCACAGTATATGACGTCAATATGAGTACATTGATACAAACGCTTTCTCCGGAAAATACTAGAGGGCGCATAATGGGTCTATTTGTATTTACATATGGGATAAGTCCACTAGGTGGGTTTCTGGCAGGTGTTATAGCAAGTTTGGCGAGCGCACCATTTGCTATAGGATTTGGAGGTAGCATTTTAGTCGTAAATGCGTTTAGATGTAGAGGTTTAATGCGTAGAATAATGGAGCACGAAATAACTTCTCGTTAACCAGAAAGACGAGTAAGTTGTGGGTGTTGCTATGTTAATTTATAGTGCCAGATTCTTCCAATGTGGTTAAATAATCGTCATCTAAGCCAAGTAATTCTTTGAAAACGTATGCGTTATGTTCTCCTCGTCTAGGTGATCTTACATTGGCAAATCCTGGAGTCTTAGACATATGTATATTAACACCCTTGTAGTCAATTAATCCGATCCCGGGTTGATCTATTGATACAATAGCTCCTTTTCTAGATCGAAGGTGGGGATTGTGATAGAGTTCTTCCCCATTAGAAACAATGCCTGCAGGAACCCCAGCCTGTTGCAGAGTAAGCATTAACAATCGGGGAGTCAGATTTTTAGTCCAATTACTAATGGACGCATCAAGATCTATCTTATTGTTAATTCTGCCTTGTATGGTTTGGAACCTGTCCTCTAACGCCCACGATGGATTACCCATAGCAGCTACTAACCAGGCCCACTCATTTTCACTGCTTACTTCTATTGCACACCATGAATCGAATTCAGAACATGGATATACATCGTGAGGAGCATATAATAGGCTAAAATTACCTTCTGGTTGGGCTATGCGATCGTTAAGCATGTAATCCATATATGCCACTCCCAGTAAATGAGCAGTTGCTTCTAATTGTGCACACTCAATATATTGGCCTTCTCCTGTCTCATCTCTGTATTCTAATGCTGCAACTACAGACAATGCAGTTACAACTCCGGCCACAAAATCCGGATATGGCATCTTGACTCTTGTATCAAGTGATGATTCTGGATGTCCCCAGATATGAGTCAATCCATTTAATCCCATAACTTGCTGACCATATGCAAGGTAATTTTTTAACGGTCCGTCATTACCCATACCAGGCATTGCAATCATGATTATTTTAGGGTTTATCTTCTTTAGTTCATCGTAGCCTATGCCAAGTTTGTCAGAAACTCCGGGTTTAAAGTTTTCTACAACCACGTCGCTAATTTTGACAATATCTTCTATTAGAGATTTACCCCCTGGTTTTCTTGCATCGACTATGCAACTCAATTTGCACCTGTTGAGTTCTTGAGGTTCTTGTGAAATAGCTAATCCGGCCTCTTCTATCTTTATTACTTCTGATCCAAACATTGCCAAATATCTAGTAGCGACTGGTCCGGCAACTACGCGTGTCAGATCTGCTATTCGGACATTATTAAGTGCGCCGGTAATACTATGCTTGTTCGTAGTATCTGAGATAGTGCCTGTGCCAGTGCTCTTAATTGGCAAGGATCTATCCAGATCATCCAATAACTCATGATTATGTTCTCCTAGTGTAGGCGCAGGGAGAGTAGGTTCCCATTTTGTTTTACTGAATTTAACAGGTGGCCCTGGCACGAGATGGGATCCTATTGTTGGATGATTATGCTCTAGGAAATAGTTTCTTGCTTTTGTATGGTCATGGTTTACAAATTCATCTATCCTAAGAACTGGTATTACTGGCACACCGTCCTTTTGTGCTGTGACTACAAAGTCATCTCTATTAATTTTATCAGCATATTCTTGAATATAGTCATCTATTATCTCTCTGTTCTCTTTACGTACCTGTCGTTCCATCCATACTTGATCAGAAAGTATCGGATGGTCCATCACTTTTCTTGCTAGCGCAGCAAATTGATTGTCAGTGTATACGGATACATTAGCATAGCCGCCGTCTAAACAACGATAGGTGTTGACTGCACCGAAAGGTGACTGACGACCTTCTCGACGCGTAATTATATTTTCGTAAGAATATCTGTATATGTATGGATGCTCAGCAGATATGGTTGTCTCTTGTCTGGAAACATCTATGAACTGGCCTTCGCCAGTTTCCCTTCTAGCCCGTATGCCAACTATGGCACCAAACGCTGCTTGGAGGCATGCTAGGTAAGAAGTTATGTAAAAAGGGGCCATGCATGGGCGGGTTTCATCATCTCCGTTGGCATACATCAATCCAGAAACGGCTTGTGCTATTAGGTCACCGGCTTTGTAAGATGAGTACGGCCCGTTATGTCCAAATGGGGTTATGGAGACATGTATGAGCCGAGGGTTTATTGCATGAAACGTGTCATAGCCAAGGCCGATACTTCCCAAATATGCTGGCTGGAAGTCTTCTATTACTATGTCTACACGTTCAATTAGTGATAAAAGTTGTTTTGACCCTTCATCTGATTCTATATCAATTAGTACACTGCGTTTACTGCGGTTTGAATATATAAAATGAAGACTTTGTTCTTTTCCCTCTTTATCTCTAAAGAAAGGAGGGTGGTTTCGGGTTGGATCGCCTCCAGGCGGTTCTACCTTTATCACATCTGCTCCTAGGTCACCTAATGCTCTGGAACACATTTGTCCTAGATGAGTAGTAAGGTCCAAGACCCGAAGATGCTGTAGAGCTCCTGATGGCATACACACTTCCTTACTGAAGCTGAAAAGATAGATTCACTTTATGAGGGTATTTTCTCAATGGTTGAAGGTATATGTCAATTGAAAGTTATCTAGGGTGTCTTGATTCTCTTTTCCACTATATTAATTATACTAAAATTCAAACACTATAGGAGATCTATTATCTCTTGGTATTTGAACTTCAGCATATCAATTAACAACAATTGGTGACATAGATAACTTGAGCGTATTCTTCTGTTCTGTTATATCAGCCCAGATGTTTACCAAAGAAAGACAGCACTTTCTCCCAAGAATCCATTGCCTGTTGAGGTCTGTAGTTCTGCCTATCGTAATACCAAAAGCCGTGACCGGCATCATCGTAGCGATGGAATTCGTAGTCTTTTCCATGCTTTTTTAATTCTTCCTCAAGCTGATTGACTTGCTCTGGTGTAGGGTTCTGGTCCTCATTGCCGAATATTCCAAGAATGGGTATATTTAGGTCTTTTGTATAATCTATAGGAGAAACAGGTTGGTTAGGGTTTAGGTCCTCAGTAGCCATTATTACTCTTCCTCCCCAACAGTTAACTATTGCGTTAAGGCCGGATATTTTGCAAGCGGCTAAATATGAATGTCTACCTCCGGAACAAGTGCCTATTATTCCAACTTTATTATTAGAATATGCGAGAGCCTTTATATACTTCATTGCTGCTTCGCAATCACCAAGTACACTTTCGTCCGAAGCTCCTCCAGCAGCTCTAGCAGTTGCAGTTACGTCATCTGGTAGGCCGTGGCCGAACCTAGAATATAAGTTTGGGCATAGAACTATATATCCGTGATTAGCAAAACGTCTTGCCGTTTCACGATAAAACTCATCCCATCCTGGGAGGTGGTGTATAAGTACTATTCCAGGGAAGGGTCCTGGTCCGAGGGGCCTGGCAAAGTATGCGTTAATAGTATCTCCATTATGTCCAATCATTGGAATTGTTTCCGATATCATTCCTTGATATGTATCTGTATTGAATTGGTTCCACATATTTTTCTCCTAGCTTAAAATTCTTTCTATAGCTTATTCTGGTGGAGACGGGGGGGAGTCGAACCCCCCGTCCAAAGAATTCCCTGTTGGGATATACTACAGGCTTATCCTGTAGTTTAAATCTCGTCCCAAAGGCCTACTACTGGCTAAAGACACTTTAGGACCAACCGATTTTTCTTAGATCGTCCTTATCGGTATGGGGGCGTATCGCACCTCGATTTTATAACGCCCAGTTCACATCCTCGAGGACAGATGTGGCCAGACGTGGCTACTTAAGCAGCCGCAGCGAGTTTATTTTCGCCAGTTATATATATCCCATCTTTATTAACGAGGTAGATGGGGCCTCGGCCTGCAATCCCAAGAAGTTATCCTCTGTCGAATCCGCGCGTCCCCTCTTGGTTCATTATATCATTACAATCGTTATTAGAGTTAACCTTTAACGATACGTTTCATGGCGCGTTCAGCTTCCCTTTCTTGTTCCCTATCTATTATTACTTTCCTTTTGTCGTAAATCTTACGTCCTTTAGCTAGGCCAAGTTCGACTTTAGCATAGTGGGACCTGATGTATAATTTCAGGGGTATTAAGGTCAAGCCCTTTTGTGCGGTAACGTCTGAAAATTCTGTTATCTGATTTCTTTTCAGTAACAGTTTCCTTGGCCTGGTAGGTGCGTGATTGTATATATTCCCTTCGATATACTGGGCTATATGAGCCTCATATAACCAAAATTCCCCTGCTTGTGCCCGTGCAAACGCTCTTTGTATATTTGCTCTTCCGGATCGTATGGATTTTATCTCTGTTCCTGTCAAAACTAATCCAGCTTCAACAGTATCTACTATTTCATAATCTCGGAATGCTCTACGATTAACTGCTATGATCTTGAACGAGTTTTCCGGTTTTTGGGGAGGTTTATTTTTTGATTTGGCCATATCAAACACTCTGCATAGGCTTAGGGTTATCTGGCAATTGCCTCATTCAAATATTCCTTTGCCTTTTCTAATATAAGATCTTGCCCAGATTCAAGTGAGTCTTCAACCAATATGTCCGGTTCTAACCCACTTCCCTCAATAATTCTTCCATTTGGTGTGTACCATCGTGCGATAGTGAAGTATATACCAGACCCGTCACTTAGTCCTATATGTATATTGGCACTTCCTTTTCCAAATGTATTACTTCCGATTAGTACACCTCTATTGTGATCCTGTATCGCTCCAGCCAGTACCTCGCTTGCACTAGCACTAAATTGATTAGTTAATACCACTAATGGGATATCATAATGACCAACGGTAGTTTTCTTATTGGTAACCCGATAATAATCATTCTTTTCCCCGTCGGCATCTACCAAGTAAAACACAAGACCGTTATCAGGATTACTGTTCGACCGAATGAATTGGCTTGCGATATTAATCGTAGTGCTCAGTAAGCCCCCGGAATTATTTCGCAGGTCCAAAATTATTGCGGATGGATTTAGGATCATGGCTTCAGCAAGAGCGTCCACAAGATCATCATCAGTGGTTTCAGAGAACGAGCTTAATCGAATATGTAGAAATAGCTCATCTAGGAATTCCCAAGTTAAACTCTTTATCTCTATTACATCTCTGGTTATCTTTATATGAGATGCTTTGTCTTCATTGAGATGCCTAACTAATAAACTAACTGTTGTACCTTTTGGACCTCTGATTTTCAGCACTGCATCCATTAAACTCCAATCCTTAGTGCTGAGTCCATCTACTTCTAATACTATGTCTCCGGCACGTAGCCCGGATCTTTGAGCAGGAGTATCTGGCATGGGACTTAGTATAGTTATATTGCCGTTCCTGAACCCAACCGTAGCTCCTATACCCCCGAAACTACCTTTAGTATCTCCCACAAAGAAGGAGTTTTTGGCAGGGGCCAAGTATGTGCTGTAAGGGTCGTCTAACGATTTCATCATGCCAGTTATAGCTGACTGCTTAAGCCTTTGTGAGTAGGAAACAGATGTATTATTCCCTTCGATTGGAGTGTTTAGCATGGCGTCTATTGCAGATTCTTGCATGTTTCCTATATCAAGGTTTTCTTTGTCAATAAATTGGTTAGATAATATTTCCCATGTCTCCAGGATGACATTGTTTTCTTTAGATTGTGTTTCGTTTGATAATTCCTCCAACTTTTGGACTATATTCGATACTTGCGCTGGCGTAGCATTACTACTATTTGGTAGTAAATCAGTAAGTGCATTGCACGAAAGTATAAAGAGCAATGCCACTAAAAGCACTGTAATGTGTGCTGAGGTAGGTTTGCTTGATTTGGAATGCATGTTTTTCAATGGAGTGCGTATGAGCCATTCTATCACATAGGATTTAGTATTATGGCAGTAGCGGGATAGAGTTAGTTGAACGTGAAATCGTTTAAGTCGCTTCATATAAGCAAAAGATGAGTGCTTTTTCACTTGATAATATGTCATCCCTGTGATATATTTCGATCGGATATCGCCTAATACATTCTAAGGAGTGGGACCTTTGCTTGAGGATTATTTCCGTCAGTATGGTCTTATTGTAATTTTCACTGGCCTTGCTATCATCCTACCCAGTACGCTTTTAGTTCTGTCCTGGTTCATGTCATTCGTTAGGATGCGCCCACATAAACCAAATGAAGTAAAATCCAGCCCTTACGAGTGTGGTATGGAGTTGATAGGTGGGCGGTGGATGCAGTTCAACTTTCGTTACTACACGTTCGCTCTATTGTTTGTTATTTTCGACGTGGAGACGGTTTTCCTATATCCTTGGGCAGTTCAATTTAAACAGCTTGGTTTGTTTGCATTTATCGAGATGTTAGTATTTGTACTCATATTGTTAGTGGGATGGGCATACGCATGGAGATATAAAGCTTTGGAGTGGGAGTAAAAAAATGGCTCTTAATGAGAGATCAGATTATGCAGGAAGGCCAATAATAAAGAGTTCTGATTTGACTGTTCCTCTGTATTCGACTACCTGGGAACTGGATAAATCTGAAGGTGAAGTTGTCAGTGATATGAAGGCAACACACTTGGAACCGTTTGCTGAAGACGTTATGGAGATTCCAGACACAGATGGGAATGTAGTTGTAACTTCATTAGATTTTCTATTGAATTGGAGCCGCAAATCCTCAATATTCCCTATGGCTTTTGGCTTGGCTTGTTGTGCTTTTGAGATGATGGCTACAGCTATGGGCCGATATGATATATCTAGATTCGGTATGGAAGCCTTTAGGGCTTCGCCAAGACAATCAGATCTTATGATAGTTGCGGGCACTGTTACATGGAAGATGGCCCCTGCAATAAAGCGTATATACGACCAGATGCCGGAGCCGAAGTGGGTTATATCTATGGGTGTATGTGCTACGAGTGGAGGCCCATACTATCAATCCTACAGTGTGGTGCCAGGTGTGAACCACATTGTTCCAGTGGATGTTTACGTTCCAGGTTGCCCACCACGCCCAGATGCACTCCTCTATGGCATAATGGAGTTACATGAAAAGATTAAAAAATACAGCCTTTCAGACAAACCGGCAGGTGCATAGATGACAGTAGCATTGTCTTTAGAAAACATAGTAGGTGAATTAGAGGCATCTGTTCCTGGATCAATAGAGGAAGTATCTGAAAAGGATATATGGATCGATATGAATAGAATACATGAAGTCTGCTCCTTCCTGAAACAGGCTCAGGACATAGAGCTTAACTTCTTAGTAGCTATATCTGCCGTTGACTATATTGAGTATTTTGAGTTGGTTTATCATTTACAATCTATTAAACATAACCATAGCTTAGTGATAAAATCTAAGTGTTGGGGTAGGGATGACATTTCAGTCTCTTCCGTGGTAGACATATGGAGAGGAGCTGACTTTCAAGAGAGAGAAATATACGATTTGATGGGTATTTCATTCACCAATCACCCTAACCTAAAAAGAATAATGTTATGGGAAGGTTTCCCTGGACATCCACAAAGAAAGGATTACTTCGAACCTCCTAGGTAGAGTAAGTTAACTAACATGCCGTTTCGAACTGAACCTGTTACAGTAAATATTGGGCCACAGCACCCAAGTACACACGGTGTTTTCAGATTAAGAGTTACTTTCGATGGTGAAATAATACAAGACTTGGAACCAGTGTTTGGATACCTACATCGTGGATCTGAAAAGTTGGCAGAGGAGCGAACTTACACTCAGGTTGTTACTCTTACAGATAGATTGGATTACGTTGCATCAATGTCCAATAACTTGGCGTATGTACTTTCTGTGGAGAAATTGGCTGGTGTTCAACCGCCAGAGAGGGCGATGTACATCAGAGTCATCGCAGCTGAGTTACAGAGAATAGCGAGTCATCTTGTGGCAACAGGCTTCCTGCTTCAAGATCTTGGAGCATTAGGTACTCCACTTATGTATTGTTTCAGAGAAAGAGAAAAAATACTTGACCTTTTCGAAATGTTATGTGGAGCTAGAGTTACATTTAGTTATATGAGAATAGGCGGAATATTTCAGGATGCACCAGAAGAATTCTGGCCGAATTTGCGTAAGTTTTTGGACGAAATGCCACATAACATAGATGACTATGAAAGTTTACTGACAGGTAATGAAATATTGCTAAGCAGGACTAAGGATGTAGGTGTCTTGAATGCTGAGACAGCAATAGATTCATCAATCACAGGACCTGTTCTTAGGGCGACAGGGGTTGAATGGGACCTAAGAAAACATGATCCTTACGAAATATATGATAGGGTAGCATTTGATATTCCGTTAGGGACAGTTAGTGATAATTACGACCGCTTCATTCTCAGGATACTAGAGATGAGGCAGTCTTTAAGTATTGTAGAACAGTGCGTAGAACAAATATCTGACGGTCCTATTAGAACAGAAGGTGTTCCAAATTTAGTCAGGCCTCCAATAGGGGATGCATACGGACATGTCGAGGGTCCTAAGGGTGAATTGGGGTTTTATATTGTAAGTGATGGCGGGATAGCTCCTTATAGACTGAAAATAAGATCACCATCGCTTATTAATCTTACCGCTATGAAAGATATGTTAGTTGGGGGTAAGTTAGCAGATATGATCGTAACTTTAGGTAGCATAGATATAAATATGGGTGAGGTTGATAGATAGTGGGTCCAATAACAGAAGCCAATTCTTTCTACAGTAGCCTGTATGAAATGTTCACAGGCTTGAAGATAGCCGGAGTCTACATCATACCTGAGTGGCTGGCATATTTTCTGGCAGGATTCTTAATGGTATTTGCTATAATTAATACCGTAGTCATTATTACCACAGTTGCTACCTGGGCTGAAAGGCGGCTAATTGGAAGATTTCATAATAGATTAGGACCGAATAGATGGGGGCCTTTTGGCCTGTTTACTCCTGTGGCGGATGCAATAAAACTTCTGGGCAAAGAAGATACTAGACCGGAAGGGGTGGATAGCTGGGTATTTAACATGGCTCCTATAGTTTTCATAGTGCCAACTCTTTTGGTATTCGCTGTAATCCCAGTAGGAGAAAACACCTACGTTGCTAATCTGAATATTGGTTTACTTTTCATTGTTGCAGTTACTACTATAGGGACATTGGGGATGTTTATGGGAGGCTGGGCTTCAGGTAATAGATTTTCTTTATTTGGAGCTATGAGGGCTGTTGCTAGTTTGATTAGTTATGAAGTTCCAATGGTTCTATCAATTGTGGGAATAGTGCTCTTGACTGGATCACTATCTATGGTAGATGTAGTAGAGGCACAGACAATACCTTTTATTTTCTTACAGCCACTAGGATTCTTCATATTCTTTGTGGCAGCATCTGCTGAAATGAATCGTAGTCCCTTCGACGTAGTAGAAGCAGAATCCGAAATAATAGCTGGATATCACACAGAGTACAGCGGTATGAAATGGGGGACATTCCAATTAGGAGAATTTATAGCACCTTTTGGCGTATCTGCTATTCTCACGACCATGTTTCTGAAAGGATGGGAGGGTCCTGTATTACCATCACATCTCTGGTTTTTTATTAAAGTTTTCTTCTTCTGGTTTATTCTACTGTGGATTAGGGCAACATTACCCAGGCTCCGTATAGACCAGATCATGGCTTTTGCTTGGAAGATACTTTTCCCATTAAGTGTATTAAACCTTTTTGTTACAGCACTAGAGGTTTTGATCTGGGAGAATCCCACAATTACTCAACTATGGACTATGGCCGCTATCAATTGGGCTATTGCCCTCGGCAGTTTGGTGTTGTTATCCAGAGCAGGGCGGAGTAAAATATCGACCCGTGCAGTTCGCTTTGGTAGAAGCGAGATAGTGCATGATAAGTCAGGAAAGGTGAATTAGATGTACGGTTTGGGCATTATGAGTGGTATGCTAATAACCCTGAAAAACCTATTTAGAAAACCATTTACAATACAATATCCAGAAGAGGAAATTCCTAGGGCATCTCGTTTTAGAGGAGAGGAGTTTTCCTGGTATGAAGAGAGATGTACCGGATGTGCTAGTTGTGCCAAATTTTGTCCCTTGGGGATTATAGAAATAATTACTAGTCCTGGTGGGTCTGACATTCAAGAAGGTGGGTCTTACGCAATTGATAAATTTGATATAGATATTGGTAGGTGCATGTTCTGTGGTCTTTGTGTTGAGGCTTGCCCGTATGATGCCTTATTTATGGGCAGTGGTTTTGAAAAGTCAAAATATAAAAGGTCTAATCTTGTTATACCGCTTGAAGAGCTTAAAAGCTCTGAAAAACGTCCTAGTACTTGGTTCAGACCTCAGCTTGAAGCGAAAGAATATAATCCACAAAGAGGCGAGGATCTTTCTTGGGATGAGGTAGGACGTTAAATGTTCTCTCTAGACGTTATGTTTTGGTTGCTGGCTGTCTCTTCAATTGCGGGTGCAATAGCTGTAGTTTCTATGGATGACGTGTTTTGGTCAGCATTATGTTTAGTAGTAACATTCCTTTCTATTGCAGGACTTTTCGTACTTCTGAATGCTGAATTTCTAGCAGCTGTTCAGGTCCTCATATACGTAGGGGCGATAACCATATTGGTAATATTTGCTATAATGATCACTCGGAACTTTCAGGAAGGCAGTACTTCTAACGGTTTTCAGATAATATCCAAAATTACTATTGGATTATTACTCATATGTATGACATTTGCATTGACCAGCACCGATTGGAATCAATGGAGTGATTATGATCTGAGAGTAACACCAGGAGAATCAACAGTAGGCCTGAGTGCTACCGAAGAGGGCATCAGAAATGTTTTCTCTGATACTACTCCTATACTGGCTAACCTCTTGTTAAAAGACTTTGTGCTACCGTTTGAAGCTGCATCAATATTATTGCTGGCTGCGATTATTGGAGCACTCGTGATGGTTCAGGAGAGAAACCGTTGAATCTTGAAAACTTCCTCTTACTGTCGGCTGTAATCTTTTGTATAGGCCTATATGGGGCAGTGACAAAGCGGAATATAATTACTGTATTAATGTGTATAGAACTTATGTTTAATGCTGTGAATATAGCTGCTGTAGCAATGTCAAGGTACATAATACCGAGGGACATAGCAGATAACCTAGGTGCTGTGGAGAGTCAAATTGCAACAGCGCTGGAAGCCAATGGCCAACTTACTGACACGGTACTACCAACTCTTCTAACTGGGCAGATTTTCTCTATATTTATAGTGACAGTCGCTGCTGCAGAGATAGCACTGGGGTTGGGTATTGTGATTGCGATATATCGGAATAGAGACACAGTAGATATTACTGAGATTAACATGATGAAGGGTTAGGGATATGTGGGTAGATTTTAGAAAAGCTCCAAATCTTATGATTGCAGAAATGTGGAAGGAAATATTAGAAGGCGAAGGATTGCCGACGAATATTATTCCGGAAGATACAATACTCAATTGGGGAGAAAGAGTTCCTTATAGAATTATGGTTCCAAGGGGCAGGGAACACGTTGCAGAAGAGATACTTAGGAAACTTTGATTTATGCATATGGCACACATTCTTGGAGGTTTGATTTAAGAAAATGATAGACGAAAGAGCTGCATGGGGCATATTGTTTTTGCCTTTGGCCTCCTTCTTCATTATATCCTTTATTGTTAGGCCACTCCTAAACCAATATAGGCAAATTAGTGGATATCTGGCCATTTTATCCATTGGATCTGCATTTATCCTTTCTCTTTGGGCGTTGAGTTCTACTGTGAGCGGATTAGATACAGATTCTTGGAGCCCACATACATGGTTGAGTATAGGAGATTTGGAAATAACGTTAGGTATCATGTTGGATCCATTGACTTCAATAATGCTAGTAGTAATTACTGGCGTTAGTCTGGCCGTGCAGGTTTACTCTCAGGGATATATGAAGGGTGACCCAGGTTACTCACGTTACTTTGCATATATGTCCCTGTTCACAGCTTCTATGTTAGGGTTGGTTCTAGCAAAGAATATAATCCAGCTATACGCATTTTGGGAATTAGTAGGGTTATGCTCGTACTTATTAATTGGTTTTTGGTATCAAAGACCTTCCGCTGTGAATGCAGCTAAAAAGGCTTTTATAGTAACAAGAATAGGTGACTTTGGATTCCTCCTAGCCATACTTTATCTATTCTTGAATAGAGGCGTGTTCTTAGGATTGGAACTTAATCCTTTCTGGATACCAGATATAAATGAAATCGCCAAAATAGGAGGGTTGGCATCAGATGTGGTTACTTGGGTAGCACTTGGGCTATTTGCAGGGGCAATCGGAAAGTCAGCGCAGTTTCCACTGCATGTTTGGCTCCCTGATGCTATGGAAGGCCCTACGCCTGTCAGTGCATTGATACATGCTGCAACGATGGTGGTGGCTGGAGTATTCCTGGTAGCTAGGTTCTTTGATCTCTTTCATGCATCCCATACTGCAATGGATACAGTTGCACTAATAGGTGGCATAACGGCTATTTTTGCGGCAACCATGGGGTTAGTCATGCATGATATAAAAAAGGTTCTAGCCTATTCTACTGTTAGCCAATTGGGGTTTATGATGTTGGCTTTGGGGGTAGGAGCTTATGGAGCCGCAATATTCCATTTGTTTAATCATGCATTTTTTAAAGCATTGCTGTTCCTCGGCTCAGGAAGTGTTAATCATGCAACTGGTACCTTTGATATGAGATACATGGGTGGATTAAGGAAGCATATGCCATTAACATATGGCACATTCCTAATCGGGGCACTTAGCATAGCGGGTATATTCCCTCTGTCAGGGTTTTGGAGCAAAGATGAAATACTGCTTGGTGTCTCAGAGAAAGGTGGATTCTTGGGAAATCTGCTTTTCTGGTTGGCTCTAATTGCTGCGTTTATGACGGCTTTCTATATATTCAGAGTTTTATTTATGACATTTCACGGGGAGTTCCGAGGTGGGGCTGATGCAGACCCGAATCCGCCACCTGGTGAACACCATGTCCATTTAGCAGAATCCCCAATGATAATGTGGCTACCTATGGCTATACTAGCAATACCTTCTGTTATATCAGGGTTTTTAGCAAATCCAATAAGTAATATTTGGGGGTTAGGATTAGTCCCTAATCATTGGTTCTCTGAGTATCTTTATCCAAGTCAGCATGCTGCAGTATTTGACATTAAGATTGCCCTAGGTTCGTTATTGGTTGCAATGGCAGGAATTGGATTAGCGTATCTTATGTACTACTCGAAATCCATTTCTTCAGATAAATTGGTCACTCCTATAAGGCCTTTATACGAGATTATATATAACAAATACTACTTTGATAATGTGTATGAGGGGATATTTATAAAGAAAGTATTTTACGAAGGTATAGCAAAAAGTATTGATTGGATAGATAAAAATATCATAGACAGAGTTGGCGAGATACTAGGATTCATAGGACGGAATCTAGGGAAACCAATAAGTGCTTTGGAAACTGGCCAAGTACAATTGTACGGTGGAGTTATATCTTTTGGTATTGTATTAATATTGATTTTGTTAGTAATCTAAGAATTTAAGTGCTAAAGGGAGAATATACTTGTTACTTACGGCTATAATTTTCTTGCCATTAGTAGGCGGACTTATAATTGCCCTTTTCCTTAAAGAGGAAAGGCAAATAAGAGTCGCAGCGTTGCTTGTTACGTTCCTAGAACTAGTGCTGTCTGTACTGGCATTCGCTGCATTCAAACAAGTTAATGTTGTTGGAGATATGGCATTAGAGCTTTCAAAATCTTGGATACCATATTTTGATATCAACTACCATATAGGTATTGATGGTCTAAGTACTCCGCTAATTATATTATCTTCCATCTTAGGTATGTGTGCTGTACTTACTTCGTGGAGTGTAAAGCTTAGAGTTAAGGAATATTTTGCCTGGCTACTGATATTGCAGACCGCAGTTGTAGGAGTGTTCGTTTCCCTGGATCTTGTGATGTTCTTTATATTTTGGGAGCTGGAACTCATCCCAATGTATTTCTTGATTTCGATATGGGGTACTGGAAGAAAAGAATACTCTGCCATGAAATTCCTAATCTTCACACTATTAGGCAGTGCTTTCATGCTAATTGGTATATTGGCAATATATTTTTCTGTGGGTACGTTTAACGTTGTAGAATTACAAGGTACATTGTCAAGTGCTAACTTGATTTTGCCTGCTGGGCTGTTGTTCTGGTTTATACTTATAGCCTTTGCAGTTAAGTTGCCAGTTTGGCCTGTACATAGTTGGTTACCAGATGCTCATACTGACGCACCAACGGCTGTAAGCGTAATGCTTGCTGGGGTTCTTCTTAAGATGGGTGGTTACGGTATGATACGCCTAGCTATTGGTATGTTTCCGAATGAGGCAAAAGAATATGCATGGATCATGGCAACTATTGCAGCAATAAGTGTGCTATATGGAGCTGTTATAACCCTAAGACAAACAGATCTCAAACGCTTGATCGCCTTCAGTAGTATCAGTCATATGGGATATGTTCTTCTGGGCATTTCTTCAATAGCGGGGGTGAATGGGACAATATCACATGTTGGATTGACTGGGGCAGCAATGCAGATGTTTACCCACGGTACAATAACAGGACTATTATTCTTGGTGGTTGGGTACATATACGAAAAAACTCATACGAGATATATTCCAGATTTAGGTGGATTGGCTGCAAATATGCCTCTAGTGGCATGCATTTTCGTAATAGCAGGATTAGCATCATTGGGATTACCGAGCACGAGTGGGTTCGTAGGGGAATTGTTAGTGTTTCTTGGTACGTACGACGTATGGATTATCCCAACTGCTTTATCCGTGTTTGGTATAGTAATAACATCTGGATATATACTTTGGACAATACAGAGAGTAATGTTCGGGCCAAGACGAGATAGATTCATAGGAATAGGCGATGCTGGAATTATAGAGGCAGCACCTATGGTCATATTAGTAATAACCATATTCGTAGTTGGTATATACCCTTCGATATTGACTGATGTCTTTGATTCTGGAATAAGACCAATGATACAAATGTTTGGAGGATCAGCTAACCTGCCATGACCATCCAAGATCTTATATATTTATCACCTGAAGTTTCACTTGCAGTATTAGGGCTACTTATAATAGTGCTGGATCTTATAGTGACACGAAAGAATATATTAGCGGTATTAGCGGTTATTGGGTTGCTAGTGCCATTAACGCTTAGCTTTTATCTATGGAATGAGGTTACGGTATCTCAGGATCAAGGCCTGCCTGCAATATTTGGTACATTTGTAGTGGATAAGTTTAGTTTGTTTTTCAAATTCATGATAATGGGCGTGTTGGCATTGGTGATTATGTCTTCTGGATCATTCTTAAGTAAATTGAACAGATTCCAGGGGGAATATTATGCTTTACTGATATTCTCATCTATTGGAATGATGCTTTTGGCATCCACAACAGAATTAATGTCTATATATGTTTCTTTGGAACTGACAGCCTTGCCTTTGGTCGCATTAGCTGCTTTTGGAAGGGACTCCAAATCGAGTGAAGCAGGTATCAAATTCTTAGTTCTTAGTGCAATCAGCTCTGCTATTTTGTTGTATGGAATGGTGATTGTTTATGGTATGTCTGGGACTACTCAAATTTCAGAAATAGTAATAGGACTATCGAACTACAATGACCCACTTATACCATTTGGAAGCTTTGGTTTATTGCTGGGCATAGTAATGATAATATCCGGTTTCGGATTCAAAATAGCTGCTGTCCCATTTCAGATGTGGGTTCCAGATGTATATGAAGGATCACCGTTACCTATAACGGCATATCTGTCAGTAGCTAGTAAGGCTGCAGGTTTTGCCGTTATCCTTAGGTTGTTTTACATTGCATTTGGTTACCAAAGTTACGACTGGAGTGCGATTTTTGCAGTTTTGGCTGCAGTATCAATGACTGTCGGTAATGTAGTTGCAATTAATCAATCTAATATCAAGAGGATGTTAGCTTATAGCACTATAGCTCATGCTGGATACATAATGGTTGGTATAGCTGCTGTAGCGTCAAGAATACCAGAAAATTCAGCAGCTGAGTTGATAGGTCCAAGTAGTATATTGTTCTATCTTGTAGCTTATGCAGTGACAAATCTGGCTGCATTTTTCGCTATCATTGGAATAACTAGTCATACTGGGAGTGAACTAATTAGAGATCTCTCAGGTATTGGGCGTAGATCCCCTGTATTGGGACTAATTCTTGCAATTTCTATAATATCTCTTACTGGAATACCTCCCACAGCTGGGTTCATGGGTAAATTGTTTGTGTTCAGTGCAGCAATACGAAGTGATCTTATATGGCTGGTTATAATTGGTGTTATCAACAGCGTAGTTTCAGCATATTATTACCTGCGGGTTATAAGGTTTATCTATATGTCAGAGCCTGCTACAGAAGACAAAATCTCAACCTCATATGTTCCATTACTGGCAATGACAATTAGTACCTTGGGAATCCTACTGCTTGGTATATTCCCAGGACCACTCCTGGATTTTAGTAGTTCAGTGGTAGCTGTACTGATTCCGTAGTATTTAACTTCATAATCTGAAGGGATTGTGTGGGCTTGATGATAGATTCAGAAAATATTGGCATAGTATATAATCCAAACTCTTCAGGCTCAGAAGATCTGGTCAGGTACCTAAGAGACCTGTTTGGCTTAACAGAGAAATCTTGGATTGTTCCAGCACATCAAAATGAATACCAACCAATTCCTAGTCCAGTGTCTTTAGTGATCACTATAGGTGGTGATGGGACTATACTATGGACAACTCAAATAACGGCTCCTATGAATATACCTATATTGGGTATAAATCTGGGTAGAGTAGGGTTTATGACAGAATTGGAACCAGATGAAGTTAGCTCGAGAATAACTGATTATCTGGGGGATGGTACATGGATTGAAGAGCGAAGTATGCTACAAGCAAAATTGATATCGAATAATTCTAGTCAATCGAATTATTTTCACGTATTGAACGAAGTAGTAATTGGCAGGAATACTATAACTAGTTTAGTTCATTTAGGGGTTCGAGTAGACGGCATAGATCTTACAACCTACCGATCAGATGCATTGATAATTTCTACTGCTACTGGAAGCACGGGATATGCACTGTCAGCTGGTGGTCCTATTTTACACCCACAGTCCGAAGAAATCATTGCTGTACCTGTCGCTCCACATATGAGCATGGGTAGATCTGTAGTTCTTCCAAAAGAATCTATTATAGACATTAATTTGCTGTCAGCATCTGAGGCAGTAGTTAGTTTAGATGGACGTATAGATATAACATTGGAACCAAGTCAAACCATACAAATAAGCCGTAGTCCCTATGTTACTAAATTTCTGAGAGTTAATGATGATGGTAGGTTTTATGGAATGCTAAATAAGAAATTGAAAATGAATACAGATTCATTTTAGTTGCTAGTAGGAATTTTAATTGTCATTCGAACCAACTATAAACAGCGAAGTTATATACGAAGGTAAAATTCTGGATTTGCGATTGCATACTATCAAGTTAGCTGGAGGCAAAACTTCACAGCGTGAGATCGTAGAACACAATGATTCAGTCTTAATAGTACCAATAGATGATCATGGCCGTATCATTTTAGTGAGACAATATAGGAAAGCAGCGAACAAACACTTATTGGAAGTTCCTGCTGGTGGTATAGAAGATGGTGAAGAACCTTATGCTGCGGCTGAAAGAGAACTACAAGAAGAAATCGGATTCAAGTCTGATAACCTGATTCATATAGGTGGGTTTTGGATGGCCCCAGGTTTTTGTACAGAATATATGCATGCATATATAGCAACAGACCTTAAAGAGAGCTCGCTACCACCAGATGAAGATGAAAACATAGAAGTAGTATATCTAGATATTGAAAGGATAGAGGATGTAATTAAATCGGGTGAGGTAGAAGATTCTAAGTCTATATCAGCATTAATGATGGTACTGAATTTCCATATCAGATCATTGTAAAATTATTCACGATCTGATATATTTTCACTCGAGCATTTGGAGAACAAAGTAATTAATTATTTCTGATATATACAGCTAAAATTGGATTATAAAACTTTTAGTTGATTCATAGGAGGTAAGGCCATTCTTGAGCATGATGTATTGGTAATAGGTGCGGGCTTGGCAGGTCTTAGAGCTGCTATAGCTGCTCATAATAGTGGGTCTAATGTGGCTGTACTTACTAAAGTGCACCCAGTAAGAAGTCACTCTAATGCGGCTCAAGGAGGAATAAACGCAGCTTTATCTCATAGGGGTGATGACTGGCGTGACCATGCTTTTGAGACCGTAAAAGGTAGTGACTATCTTGGTGATCAGGACGCGATATCTGTAATGTGCAGGGAGGCAGGAGATGCCATAGTTGAGCTTGAACACATGGGTGTTATCTTCAACAGGGATGAAACTGGTCATCTGGGAACTAGAGCATTTGGTGGACAACAAAAAGCTCGCACATTTTTCGTAGCGGATTTCACTGGCCAGGCTATTCTTCATGTTATGTATGAGCAAATTATGAAAGCTGGCATACAGGTGTATGAAGAATGGTTTGTAACAGACTTAATAATGGAAGACGGCGAATGTCGAGGAGCGTTGGCTTTTGACATGATAAATGGAGAGTTACAAGCGGTAAAGGCAAAATCAGTTATTCTGGCAGCCGGAGGGCTCGGACGTGCTTTTGAACCGACCACGAATGCTCTTATATGTACTGGTGATGGTATATCGCTGGCGTATAGGGCTGGGGCACCTTTAATGGATATGGAGATGGTTCAATATCATCCGACGACTCTGAAAAATAATGGAGTTCTCCTAACTGAAGCTGCTAGAGGAGAGGGAGCATATCTCTTGAATGCTAACGGAGACCGCTTTATGTCAAAATACGCACCAAACATGATGGAATTGGCATCTCGTGATGTTGTTTCTAGAGCGGAACAGACAGAGATAAATGAAGGCCGTGGAATAGATGGATGTGTTCTTTTAGATCTTCGCCACTTGGGCAGAGAGACAATACATGAAAAGTTGTCTTATATTAATGAGGTTTCCATGGATTTTCTAGGTATTGACCTAGCAGAGCAACCTGTTCCTATTAGACCAGGTATGCATTACCAAATGGGCGGGATTAAAACTGATGTGAATGGTGCCACCACAATACCTGGATTATATGCTGCAGGAGAATGTGCGTGCGTTAGTGTCCATGGTGGTAATAGACTAGGGGCTAATTCCTTGCTAGATACCATTATATTTGGGCGGAGATCCGGAGAAATTGCTGCATTATACGCTAAAGATACTGCTGATAAGAAAATATCTGAGAGCATCATAGCTAAAGAAGAAAAGAGACTTAGTGAAATACAAGCAAGACCAGATAATGGAGATAGTCCTGCAAAAATAAGATTAGAAATGGGAACTACAATGAATGAAAATGTCGCTGTGTTCCGGACAGAAGAAGGCATTCAGGAAACACGCAAAGTATTGGAGAACCTTAGAGAGCGATATGCATCTGTTCCTGTCCAAGATAAGGGACGTATTTTTAATACAAATCTCTTCGCTACATTAGAGCTTGGTTTCATGCTTGACTGTACAGAAACAATTGTAGCAGGTGCATTAGAACGTAAGGAAAGCAGGGGAGCACATACTAGATTGGATTACCCTGAACGAGATGATGCGAATTGGATGAAACATATAGTGATTAATTATACTACTGATGGTCCAAAGATAGATTATCAGCCAGTTACTGTAACGGAATGGCAACCTACGAAAAGAAGTTACTAGTGGCTAATTTTGCAAAATAGAAAACACTCTAACACAAGTACAACAATTTGAATGTGCTTAGGAGGGATTGAATGGAAATCACTATCAATGTAAAAAGGTTTAACCCAGAGGGAAATAACGCAGAGCATTTCTTTCAGGATTACACACTGGAAGTGGAAGATTATTCTACAGTTCTTGATGCACTTATAAAAATCAGAGAAGACATAGACGGAAGTTTAGCTCTTAGATGTTCATGTAGGGCTGCCATATGTGGATCATGTGCCATGCGCGTAAATGGCCATGCAAAATTGGTATGTAAAACTAAGATACTTGACGTATCTACAGACGGCAGTAATTTCATTACTGTAGAACCGATGGGGAATTTACCAGTTATAAAAGACTTGGTAACAGATATGAAGCCTTTCTGGGATAGAATTAGAGCAGTTAAACCATGGATTCAACCTGATGGTCCTGAACCTACTGAAGAATATGTAGCCCCTAATGAAGCTATGTTGCATCTAAATGGTGTGATGGGGTGCATTATGTGCGGTGCATGCGTTTCTGATTGTACAGTACTTGAAATAGATAAAAATTTCCTTGGACCTGCAGCTTTGGCAAAAGCTTATAGGTTTGTTGCAGATCCAAGGGATGCGGAAGATCATGAAAGGCTAAGAGCCTATAGTGAATATGGAGGCATCTGGGATTGCACGAGATGTATGGAGTGTGTGCAGGTATGTCCCAAAGGAGTGGCTCCTATGGACCGCATAATGGGATTGAGAGAGAAGGCTATAGAAATTGGATTCGATAACAATAATGGATCTAGGCATACAGAGGCTTTTAATGAATCCATAAGAAATAGTGGGCACTTAGATGAGTTACGCCTTCCTGTCAAGACATTCGGAATGGGAGGCCTGTTTGTTCTAGGTAGTATGCTAAATGTCCCTGCTATACTTAGTAACATACCTAACTTGATTGGTATGTTGCCTGTGGCAATAAGGGCATTTAGAAGAGGTAAAGTACCTCCTATGATTCACAAGAAGATACATGGATATGAAAAAGTCAAAAATATTTTCGAAAAAATGGAGAGTAAGAAATGAAATACGCATTCTTTCCGGGTTGTGTATCAAGAGGAGGATGCCCTGAACTGTACCCAGCAGCAGTAGCAGTTTGCAAAAATTTAGGCATTGAGCTAGAAGAGATCGTTGGTGCCTCATGTACAGGTGCAGGGGTGCTTCAAGAGAAAAACCAAAAACTTGGAGATACACTGAATGCACGTACTTTTGCTATGGCAGAGGGAATGGGCTTGCCCATTATGACGATATGCAGTACTTGCCAAGGTACAATGGCACAAGCTCATGATAGACTCAAAGACACTGCTTATAGGGCAGAGGTTAACGAAATATTATCAGAAGAAGATCTTGAATATAAAGGGGACGTGGTTATAAAGCATCTTCTCTGGATAATGGTGGAGGATATAGGTCTGGAAACCGTGAAGAAATTGGTTACGACACCGCTGAGTAGTATGAAGGTGGCAGCCTTTTATGGTTGCTATATTATAAGACCTACAGGTGTATTGGGTTTCGATGAGCATCCTGAAAGAGAAGATTCACTAGAGAGAGTTATAGAAGCTCTAGGTGCGGAGTTGGTCGATTTTCCAGGTAAAACTAAATGCTGTGGATTCCCGATATTGACCATTAACGAGACCAATTCAGTCAAAATGGTTGCTAATCACACACTAGATGCTAAAGAGAGAGGTGCTGATGCAATGGTTACTCCATGTCCTCTGTGCCATTTGAATTTAGACGGATTTCAACCCAAGGCTTCAGCACAAAAAAACACCGATATAGACTTACCTGTATTGCACTTACCTCAGATGGTGGGTTTGGCTATGGGAATGGACCCAAAGAAGATGGGGCTTGATAAACACATAGTGCCAACGGCTAAACTTGTTTCCAAGGTTAAAATTACAGCCTAGACACGTGCTATTAGAAATTTCTTTTTTCTAATTCATCCCACAAGAAAGCGATAAGTGCAGATGTTAATTTGGTTGACCTGAGTGGTCGAGGTGACCAACGTGGGTTTGTCCAGTGGTGGGAATAAAATAGTTTAGAAAATGTCATCTTGACACCATATACCAAATTGTCCACATCACTCTTCCGGATGCTATTATCCTCAGATGGGAGAGCCTCTAAGTGAACAAGATGTTGTCTTCTCATTAGCTGAAGATTTTCCAATGTTCTTTGATCTTGTGCTATTTGAGAACTCATTGATTCTATATCTTTTATTTTGGAATATGGCATCAAGTTATCGGGTTCGTTTATAGCCATAGACAATAAATTTGGAAGGCTGTCTTCAGAGGTATTCGAGCTAAGTGCTCTTTCGAAATTGTAAAGTATACCCTCAAAAAGAGCCCCTCTCACCGGATCGAAAAAGTCCCTGAAATTTATCAGCACTCTAATTTCTTTGTCTATAGGCCAAAGAGACTCCCATGTTGCGTGATATAGGCATCCCCTGGAAATTATGGACTGGACCTTATCGAGTCTGGATCTGAAATCAGTACGGTTGGTGGGCATAGAGAGAATATAGCAAAATATGTAGAAGAATGCCATTCCTAATTATAAAAGCAAGGTAGTTTGGTCAGATGTGCTACTTTTCAAAGAACCTTACAAATACCTCATTGGCTAAAAGACGGGCACTCGGAGTAAGTTTCAAAATATCTCCCGTATCGGTT
>CAUZSC010000007.1:0-32771 GCA_963582505.1 Dehalococcoidia bacterium | reverse complement strand
CAGAGGCAGCATATACTATGATACCCAACAAGGTAGATTAACGCCTTCCACTATACCTGAAGGAACAGAGTCAGTGTATGGAAGATATTCTCAAAACCCCGATGCCTATGCTAAGCACGAGGATCAAAAAGTTGACCAAATGTACAGACTACTAAGAAATTCCCTCTCGACCCCCAGAAGAGTAGAATTATGGAGGGCAATAGAAGAATACCTTTATGTAGAACAGACATACATTATTCCAATAGCAGAATCCATAAATGTCGTACCATACCGAAGTTTTATCAAAAATCTAGACATACCACCGGAAGACTCTCATACTTATACTGATTTCACAAAAGTATGGATAGGGCCAGACTAACAGCCTTACGAGTTAACATATTGGGTAGTAATCTACATCGAGAAAGACTAGAACTTCTTGATATATTAAACCAATATTATATAAATATTATCTTCCAGTCCTGTTGTAAGATGTTCTTATCAAAAATGCAATTTCCTAAGTTTTGGTATAAGAATAACCAAGTAGAGGTGCTCCATTAGATTACACACATACATAATATGGCGATTATTATTAATATTGCCCACATTACTAATGGCATCTGTCCTAATATTTCTCGTCATCAGATTGCTCCCAGGGGATATAGTGAGAACCATAGCCGGAGATGTGCCAATCAGTAACGAACAGAGAGAACTTCTGCTAGAGGAATTAGGATTAAATGAGCCGCTGTTCAATCAATATATTGATTGGCTTTCAAGCTTCTTACACGGTCATTTTGGAGGTATATCCTTAGAGAGCAAAGAGCCAATACGGTACATTCTCGGGAAACAACTACCTGTATCTTTGCTTATAACTTCGTATAGCCTATTTCTATCTATAGTAATATCCATACCATTAGGCATATATGCGGCATCATCAAAAAATCTTTGGCCAGATAGTATAATACGGCTGGTTACCACCATCGGCATTGCTATACCAAATTTATGTATAGCCCTGCTATTGCTAATCTTACTTTTGCTATTTACTGGCTGGTCACCACCAATAGTTTATACACACCCATGGATAGACCCATGGAATCATTTAAAGATCGTATTCTGGCCCACACTCATACTCAGTTGGGAATTTAGCTCCACGTTGATCAGGATAACAAGATCCAGTATATTGAACGTTCTAGATAAGCCGTATATAACATCGGCTCGTGCAAAAGGGTTATCCAATTTTATGATTTTATTCAGACATTCCATTCCCAATGCCATTATAACGCCGATAACATCTATAGGGTTACAATTCGGAATATTAATGAGCAGTTTGATAGTTATGGAAACATTGTTCGGGCTACCTGGGATAGGAAGAGGGCTAATCCAAGCCTTTATTGCCAGAGATTTCCCATTAGTTCAAAGCCTGGGATCTTGTATAGTCCTAATATCTTTAGTTATTAACCTAATAGTAGATATAACATACACTTTGATTAATCCCCTAATCTGGGATTCCGCCGATAGAATAGCCTAGATTCACTTATAAGTCGTATAACATACACCTCTGTTAACAAAATGAATAATACTAACTCAAATATCAGGAATGCTGTGCTATATATCTATAGGTCAGCATCAACCATTATCAGGTGCTCTACTTACCTATTTTTCAATCATATGACAACTGCTTATTTATGCCTAATATTATTTATTCTGTTACTATTCATATTTCTAGCTGGAGTATTTGCTAATCATGATCCCTTACATCAATATCTAGACACTAGACTTACACCTCCGGGACATGCCCATTATTTTGGTACAGATCACCTAGGAAGAGATGTCTTCAGTAGGACATTACACGGAGGCAGGCATTCACTAACAATAGGATCAATATCTATAATTATTTCTAGTGTATTCGGTATCATTATTGGAGTTTTTTCAGGGTTTCACGGAGGCATACTAGATCTAATTTTGCAAAGAACAATGGATGTACTATTGGCATTCCCATTTTTCGTATTAGTGCTAATATTCGTTGTGGCTTTTGGTCCATCATCTACATCTCTGGCCGTAGCAATTGCAATCGGTCAAGTTCCAATCATCGCAAGACTATCCAGAGCACATACATTAGTTATCAAGAATTCAACTTATGTACAAGCTGCTAGAACTATTGGTGCAAGTGATTTCCAAATCATAGCCAGACACATTCTACCTAACAGCTTTAATCCAATATTGGCACAAATGCCTGGTAACTTTGGCGGAGCGATCGGAGCAGAAGCGACTCTTAGCTTTTTTGGATTAGGTATTCCACCACCCAATCCTTCGTGGGGAAATATGATGGCCGATGGACTGAGTGGATTCGTGGAAATAGCTCCATGGATAACCCTTTTTCCTGGATCTTTATTAGTAGTCACTGTAATGGCTTTTGCATTGTTGAGTGATAAATTACATGACTTCTTAGACACAGAAAAAAGAATCTAGTCATACAGGATAGCAAAAAACCCCTTGCTTTTATTTACAAGGGGCTTTTTAGTGACAATTTTTTGGTAGCGGGGGTAGGATTTGAACCTACGACCTTCGGGTTATGAGCCCGACGAGCTACCGCTGCTCCACCCCGCGACTTCAACAAATCTAAACTAACATGTCAAATATTTATACTACGCCAAGCGGATTAGTTCCTTAAGAACCTTTGCCAATCTAGCGTCATAAAATAGAGAGATGAACGATCTTGTATATATGGATCAAGTCCTCGACCGATTAGTACCGCTTAGCTCAATCCCTTACAGGACTTACACTTGCGGCCTATCAAACAGGTAGTCTACCTGTGGTCTAATTCCCAAAATGGGAAAGAGAAATCTAGTCTTGGGCAGGGCTTCGCGCTTATATGCTTTCAGCGCTTATCCACACCAGACGTGGCTACCCGGCGATGCTCCTGGCGGAACAACCGGCACACCAGAGGTCTGTCCCTCCCGGTCCTCTCGTACTAGGGAGAGCTTCCCTCAAATTTCTTACGCCCACGACGGATAGAGACCGAACTGTCTCACGACGTTCTGAACCCAGCTCGCGTGCCCCTTTAACCGGCGAACAGCCGGACCCTTGGGACCTTCTTCAGCCCCAGGATGGGACGAGCCGACATCGAGGTGCCAAACCTCCCCGTCGATGTGAACTCTTGGGGGAGATTAGTCTGTTATCCCCGGGGTAGCTTTTATCCGATAAGCCACGGCCCTTCCACACGGTACCGTGGGATCACTTTGCCCGACTTTCGTCCCTGCTCGACTTGTAGGTCTCGCAGTCAAGCTCCCTTATGCCAATACACTCTACAGGTGATTTCCATCCACCTTGAGGGAACCTTTGGGCGCCTCCGTTACTTTTTAGGAGGCGACCGCCCCAGTCAAACTGCCCGCCTGACACGGTCCCCTGGCCTATCCAGGGTTAGAGCCAAAGACAGAGAAGAGTGGTATTTCAACGTTGGCTCCATCCCAACTAGCGTTGAGATTTCATAGCCTCCCACCTATCCTACACATCCCAGCCCCCGGTCCAATGTCAAGTTGCAGTAAAGCTCCACGGGGTCTTTTTGTCCTGTCGCGGGATACCCGCATCTTCACGGGCCTTGCAATTTCGCCGAGTCCTTCGTTGAGACAGCGACCAAGTCGTTACGCCTTTCCTGCGGGTCGGAATTTACCCGACAAGGGATTTCGGTACCTTAGGACCGTTATAGTTACGGCCGCCGTTCACCGGGGCTTCAGTTCAGAGCTGCCTCTCAGTCGAAACTGAGATTCACCCTTCCCCTTAACCTTCCGGCACTGGGCAGGCGTCAGCCCCTATACATCATCTTACGATTTAGCAGAGACCTGTGTTTTTGTTAAACAGTCGCTTGGCCCCTTTAGCTGCGGCCCCAAAAGGCTTCGGGAGCAAGTCCCTACACCCTCGGGGCACCCCTTTTTCCTAAGTTACGGGGTTAGTTTGCCGAGTTCCTTAACGAAGGTTCTCTCGAACACCTTGGGGTTCTCACCCCTGCCTACCAGTGTCGGTTTGCGGTACGGTCACCATTATACTCACAACGAGGATTTTCTAGGCGGTATAGGTTCAACGGAATTCTACTAGGTAAACCTAGCAGTTTCCTCCTCTCTCAGCTCGTAACGCCGGAACGGATTTTCCTATCCCGGCATGGCCTTCGGAGGAAGACACACCATGTCCAATGGGCATGCTCCGCCTACCTTTCCGCGTCCCCCCTTTGCATAAAACGCATAAAGGTGGTGCAGGAATATTGACCTGCTGTCCATCGCATGGGCCTTTCGGCTTACGCTTAGGACCGACTAACCCTACGCCGAACAACGTTGCGTAGGAAACCTTAGGCTTTCGGTGTCCATGATTCTCACATGGATTAACGCTACTCATGCCGACATTCTCACTTCCCCGCGCTCCAGCATACCTCACGGTACACCTTCAACGCCCGAGGAACGCTCCCCTACCCCGCAGTTTCGAAAAACTGCAGCCACAGCTTCGGCGGTGGACTTTAGCCCCGTTAAATTTTCGGCGCAGGATCCCTCGACCAGTGAGCTATTACGCACTCTTTAAAGGGTGGCTGCTTCTAAGCCAACCTCCTGGTTGTCTGAGCGATCCAACTTCCTTTACCACTTAGTCCACACTTAGGGGCCTTAGCTGGTGATCTGGGCTGTTTCCCTTTCGACTATGGAGCTTATCCCCCACAGTCTCACTCCCGAGGTTTAGATATAATGGCATTGGTGGTTTGGTTGGGTTTGGTAAGCTTGCGCCCCCTAGCCCATCCAGAGCCCTACCTCCATCATTCACCCTCAAGGCTGCACCTCAATGCATTTCGGGGAGAACCAGCTATCTCCGGGTTCGTTTGGCATTTCACCTCTACCCACAGCTCATCCCAAGACTTTGCAACGTCCATGAGTTCGGGCCTTCACTCCGATGTTATCGGAGCTTCACCCTGGCCATGGGTAGCTCACCCGGTTTCGGGTCTAATCCCCGCGACTGAATTCGCCCTATTCAGACTCGCTTTCGCTACGGCTCCATTCCTTAAGGAATTTAACCTTGCCGCGAAGATTAACTCGTCGGCTCATTCTTCAATAGGCACGCCGTCACCTCGATCATGTCGAGGCTCCGACCGTATGTAAGCTCATGGTTTCAGGTCTATTTCACTCCCCTCCCGGGGTTCTTTTCACCTTTCCCTCACGGTACTGGTTCACTATCGGTCGCAAAGGATATTTAGCCTTGGAGGGTGGTCCCCCCATATTCCCACGGGATTCCACGTGTCCCGCGGTACTCAAGGTCACATTAGGAGCCATATCTCTTTCGCCTACAGGACTTTCACCTCCTATGGTTGCCCTTTCCAGGGACCTTCGGCTAGAGAAAAGGTTTCTTACTCCTTGGGGTAACTGAGGCTTCCCCAAACGCGCCTTAAAACACCCTATAAACATAGGACCTCAGTCCACTAAGTTTATAAGGTTTGGGCTGTTCCCCGTTCGTTCGCCACTACTTAGGGAATCTCTGTTGATTTATTTTCCTCGAGGTACTTAGATGTTTCAGTTCCCTCGCTTACCCGCTCTAACTTAAGGGTTAGGTTAGAGCTATCCCGAGTTTATCGGGACAGGTTTCCCCATTCGGGAATCCCCGGTTATGCTTGCTAGACAGCTATCCGAGGCTTTTCGCAGTCTTACCACGCCCTTCATCGGTCCTTTGCGCCAAGGCATCCACCATGAGCTTGTAGTAACTTGATCCACATATACAAGCCCGTTCATCTCTCTATTTAGTTTTTAAAGAACAAGAATGGCGACTGAGAGCACTCTGTCGCCATTGAGATTGCAACCAGTTAAATAGCTAACTATTTCGTCAGGTCTTCAGCTGCTTGCACCTCTCATTAACATCTGGAGATTATCACACAACCTTCTAATCTAAGTCAATAGAAATTTGCTTACATTATTCAGCATATAAATTAGTTGCCCAGGATAACTATTTTACCAAAGAAATCTCGTGCCTCCATAGCTTGATGAGCCAAGGAAATATCCTCCATTGCAAATCTCTTCCCAACTACTCCTCGAAGCTCTCCCCTATTTATAACATTCATCATTTCTTTAAATGAACGCCTTGTGCGACCACCACTACCCATCAAAGTGAGCGGTTTACCAGTAAGCAATGAAAGGTCTATCTCTGCTTTTGTACCCGATGTAGTACCGGTAATTACTAACCTTCCTCCAGCACGTATACTGAGTAGGTTCTGTTGCCAAACAGTAGCTCCTACAACGTCCAAAACCATATCTACCAGCTTGCCATTATTCAAATCCCTAACTTCTCTACTGAATTCAGTATGCTTGTTATAATTTATACCGTGATGGGCTCCTATTTGAATCGCATTGTCAATCTTCTCGTCTGTTCCAGCAGTAGTAATTACTTTTGCACCTATAAGCCTAGCTATTTGTATCGCTGCACTGCCTACACCGCTACCACCTGCTTGAATAAGAATCGTCTCCCATGGCTGAAGTTTTCCCTTCACCATGATGCAATGCCATGCTGTATGAAATGCAAGTGGCATTGCTGCTGCTTCCTCAAATGAAATATCTTCTGAGACTTTGTACACATTGAAATATGGAACTACACAATAATCTGCATGTCCTCCGTCTAGATCTACACCTATACGAAGCTGGTTAGCACAAAATTGATCTTCACCAATAATGCAATAACTACACCTATCACACTTTACGCGATTGTCAACCAAGACTCTATCTCCTTGACTGAAATCCATAACCCCACTCCCTACACTTTCAACTACTCCTGCCATGTCACAACCCAATATCCTAGGAAATCCTCCTGATGTTCTACCTCTACCAGCCCTAAGCCCCAAATCTAAGTGATTCAGTGCACTAGCTTTTACTCTAATCAAAACCTCATTTTCCATGGGTTCTGGTTCTGGCCTGTCACCATATATAAGCTTATCCACTCCGCCAGGCTCATTTATATATACTGCTTTCATATAATCCCCTCTTTCTTGGAAAGTTGACTTAAGTACTGAACAAGACAGGACACAATCAACCCTGTTATTTGGCTTATGCCCATCATTCAGGGTAAACTAGACAAGTATTAACTTGGAAATCTTCCGAAAATAAGAAATAATCTATCATTATTATAGTGTCAAGATTTATCATATAAATCAATACAAAATCCAACCATACGCAACTACCTCATTATATACGATATACGTCATACGTCGTCATAACGCTATCAAGAGTTAAAATAATGACAAGTAATATAATTCTCACTGGGTTTTCAGGAACTGGCAAATCTCATATCGGATATATAGTATCCCAAATGATGAGATGGGACTTCATGGACACCGATGATGAGCTAACCAAAAGAGCATCAGCAACCATAGAAGAGATATTCAAGAATTATGGAGAATCCAAATTCCGGCAAATGGAGAAAGCCCTGATATCAGAATTCAGTGACTTATCTAATTTTGTTATATCTACTGGTGGAGGAGCAATAGTAGATGAGGAAAATTATAAATACATGAAAGAAAACGGTTTCATAGTATGCCTAGAAGCAAAAGCAGACACTATAAATGCCAGAATTAAACAACAGCATAATGTTAGACCTCTTATATCTCAAGGCGATCCTCATGAGCGCATAAACCAACTCAAATCTCAACGGCAACACCAATATGCTATGTCTGATTGGACCGTACACACAGATCACCTAACACCAATCCAAGTCGCAAGGGAAATAATACGTGCATGGGAGATCAGGCAAGACCAGATCTATGAACAAGTCAGATTAGGAACTCTTTCCCAGGTTCCGTCCTTTACAGTATCTACTAAATCTCTTTCATACCCGGTTTTTGTAAATTATGGGATACTTACCAAGATAACAGAGTATCTAAAGTTTGCAGGTGTATCTGATCAAGTCTTCGTCATATCAGATGAAGTTCTAAAAGACACGCATCTTGCAACGCTCAAGCTGTCCCTAATCAATGCTGGCATAGACTGTAAAACATTCCTAGTCAGATCAGGCGAGCATAACAAATCTATGGAGACCGCCCAGGCAATATACTCTTGGTTGGTAGAAAACCGAGCAGAGAGATCTAGCACATTGTTGGCACTTGGTGGTGGTGTTATAGGTGATTTAACTGGTTTTGTAGCTGCTACTTTCCTCCGAGGTTTAAAAGTTATACAAGTACCTACATCCTTGGCAGCTATGGTAGATGCCTCAATCGGCGGCAAAACAGCTGTAAATTTACCAGAAGCCAAAAACCTAGTTGGAGCATTTCATCAACCAATTGCAGTATACGCTGACTTAGATACACTTAAGACATTATCAAGTAGAGAACTAGCATCCGGATGGGCAGAAGCGATCAAACATGGATTAATCCTAGACAAGGATCTATTTTCATTGTTCGAAACTAGATACCAAGATATCACGTACATGTCACCAGAAATATCAGAACACATAATTAGTCGGAGTATGGAAATAAAGGCAAGAGTTATAGAACAAGATGAACGAGAAACGACAGGCCGCAGGATCCTTTTGAATTATGGCCATACCATTGGGCATGGCCTAGAGGCAGCCTCCCGCTATGGCACTCTCTTGCATGGAGAAGCTGTTTCAATTGGCATGATGGGAGCTGGTATTATAAGTAACCGCATGGGCTTGCTATCATCAGGTAATCTAGATAGGCAGAGATCAGTGTTGAAAAACTTCAACTTACCACTAGAGTACAGTAGTATAGATCCAGAAGACATCCTAAAGGCCATACAACTTGACAAGAAAATTGCGTCCAAGAAAATTAACTGGGTGCTATTGGAAGATATCGGGAAAACGTGTATACGTACAGATGTACCGGAAGACTTAGTAAAAGAAATTGTGCACTCACTTTGCAATTGAATAGAGGTTTAAATAATAGATGAACACTATTGTGGTATATATTAGACTACTCAAGCCTAGGGAAACATTACTACTTGCCATTATAGGCTTATGTACAGCCGTCATAGCTGGACAAGGTTCTCCTCCAATAGACAGGTTCCTGCTTGCTGCTATAACGATAATTATTGGTAGTGGAGGCACAAACGGACTAACAAATTATCTAGATAGACACGTAGATGCAAAAATGAAGAGGACTCGTCATCGTGTTATTCCCTCAGGTCTCATAACCCCCACACATGCTTTAATATGGGCCAGCACCTTAGTAGCAACTGGATTGCTACTCGCACTTTACCTCCATCCATACGCTTTTATAGCTGGTATATCCGGCGTAACAGCAGGGTTAATATTCCGCAAAACATGGGCTACACATTTCTTAGGCATACTGTCGTCCTGCGGTCCACTGATAGTCGGATGGTTCGCAATAAACCCGAATATAACTCCCACAATTGCCCTTCTATGCCTGATAATACTACTCTGGCTACCAATCCACGTATGGAATCTTATGATTTCAGCAAGAGATGACTATCTAGAAGCAGGAGTCAATATATTCCCTCTAAACCGAGGGGTAGATTTAACAGCAAAAGTTTCACTAATCCTATCAATAATATTATTCGGTACATGTATGTTGTTGTACATGGCAGGAGACTTTGGTGGTATCTACCTTGGCTCTTCGCTCATAGGCTGTTCTATGATGGTATGGGCCACTTTTAACATGCTTCGATCTAAAGACAAGGATGCTGCATATCGGGCTTTTAAGGCATCAGCTTTTCCATTCTTGCTTCTAATATTTGTGGCTCCATGCATAGATCTTTGGATAGCTGGGCTTAGCTAATATGGACTATCAAAGTTATGAAGCCACAATAACTGGCATCAAAGAGGAGTCTCCATCTGTTAAGTCTTTTGACATCTCATTAACTGGAGGTGATTTCGATTTCCTACCTGGGCAATATATAGACCTGTTTGTAGATACACCTACTGGTATAATAGTAGGTGGATACTCTATAATCTCGGCTCCAGTAGATTATAAGAATAAAATTAGTATAGCTGTAAAAAAAATCGAAGGGGCTCTAGCAACAGTACAGCTTCATGATAAAACACTAGTAGGCGACATGTTCCATCTTCAGGGACCTGGTGGCGATTTTTATTACGAACCAAATCTTGGAAGCTCTATAGTTTTTGTCGCAGGAGGTATAGGTATCACTCCATTTATAAGCATGATCAAGCATATAAACAAGACAGAGCCCAATTTGAAAGTAGCATTGATAGCCAGTGCCAAAGTACCTTCAGAACTTATATTCAGAGAAGAGATAATTGATATTTCACATCATAATCTCAATATCAACCCCATTTTTACTGTAACTCAACCTACTGAAGAGAATTGGGATGGGAAAATAGGAAGAATAAATAGATCTACACTTTCAAGTTTTGCTGCTGACAAATCAAATGTATTCCTGATAAGTGGTCCTGATGACATGCAGGAAAATGTGGAATCTATGTTAACCGATCTAGGAGTCTTAAAAAGAAATATTAAGAGAGAAACTTGGTAGATCCAATGAAAAATAACCATGTGACTTGAAATGGGACTATGTTTTTGAGTAATATTATAGGCTCTATTCGAATTAATTAGGAGAGGAATATCTCCAAATGGCCTCGTCAAGGCAAATACTTCTTGTAGTACCGAAAGACAAACAAGATAGCTTTATTAAGCTAGAAGAACAAGGGTTTGTACTTTCAACATCGGAGGAAACAGAATCTCTACACGAAAGAATTGTTGATAATCCCCCATCACTCTTGATGTTAGATCTGGCTAGTTTCTGGGCAGACCAATGCATATCTGTCATTGAAAGCTGTAACCAAAATCATATACCAGTATTGGGCATAGTCCGAGGAGAAAGGAAAATAGATTTAGACACTAGGTTAACTGTATCAGATCTCTTATTCTACCCATTCACTGATAACGAGCTCACAATAAGAGTAAACAGATTGATATCTAACAATAATAGTAACAGAACCGAATCGTCCATCCGAATAGGATCTGTATTTATAGACCTCGAACGCTACGAGGTTACAATTGCCGGCAGGAAAGTAGTACTAACATATAAGGAGTATCAACTGCTGTGTTTGATGGCAAATGCACCAGGCAGGGTTTATTCGAGAGAGGTCCTACTAAGTACCATATGGGGATACGACTATTTCGGCGGTATTAGAACTGTAGATGTGCATATTAGAAGGTTACGTAGTAAAATCGAAGACAGTGGTGATGTGTTTATAGAAACTGTACGTAACGTGGGATACAGATTCAGCGATCATAAATATCCTTGATAGTGATAATCATGTTTACCATAGATCACGGAAGGGATTTAACATATCTGTAACAACATAGCAATAACTCATTAACAAACAGGTGATATCATTTATATTGGGCTCAATCTCTAGGAAGTTGGTCTGGTAATTGCAATTGGCCACCAAAGGAACTAATACGAAACTTAAGTGGAGGTAATAAGATGGTTTATAAAGCAGAATACATATGGTTGGATGGGAGCACCCCCTCGGCTAGGCTAAGATCAAAAACGAAGGTAATTGCTGATGGAGAGCTTCCGCCAGTTTGGGGATTTGATGGATCGAGTACTCAACAAGCGACCGGAGACAATTCTGATGTTGTTCTTAACCCAGTACTTACAGTACCTGACCCAATAAGGGGGGGCAATAACGTAATAGTTATGACAGAGACCTTATTAACAGACATGAGCCCACACCCAACAAACACCAGATACGCCTGTGCGGCAGCATCTGAGAAATACGGCTCCTTTGAAACTTGGTTTGGCATAGAACAGGAGTATACATTTTTTCAGGGTAATGCACCGCTAGGTTGGCCTGCAAACGGATATCCTGCTCCTCAGGGAGACTATTACTGCGGAGTCGGAGCGGATGTCATTTTTGGACGAGATATAGTCGAAGAACATATGGATGCTTGTATCGCAGCAGGATTACACATAGCCGGTATCAATGCCGAAGTTATGCCCGGGCAATGGGAATTCCAGATAGGTGCAATAACTACTCCACAGGTCGGAGATGAACTATGGATTGCAAGGTGGCTCCTATCTAGAATAGCTGAGGATTTTGACGTAACCGTATCTCTAGATGCAAAGCCAGTTTCCGGGGACTGGAACGGGGCAGGTGCACACACAAATTTCTCTACAAAACAAATGCGCGAAAGCTATGATCCTTGCGTTGCTGCAGCTGAAGCACTTGGAACGAATGTTGCAGAGCACATTGCCAACTACGGAGCGGGTATAGAGCAACGTCTAACAGGCAAACATGAGACGGCTAGTTATAAAGACTTCTCTTATGGAGTTTCAGATAGAGGTGCATCAATACGTATACCATGGCAAGTAGCCAGAGATCAGAAAGGGTATATAGAAGACAGAAGGCCAAATGCAAACGTAGATCCGTATAAAGTCACAAGGCTTATAGTCGAAACTGTTTGCGGGGCAGCTAGCAAATAACTTAGATTTATTATGTAGTGCTAGCAAGTTTTATTAATATGGAGTGGATAGTAACTTGTATTAGTTTACTATCCACTCCATATTAGACTACTAATAGATAATAAATGACACCATAATAGGAAATACAAATTAACCATCAACGCCATTACTACAATATATACGCATGGTTTCCGTTGTTATAAGTAGCATACGTAATGCCTTTTCGTATCAATCCCCAGAACATGAGCTATTTAATGTATTATGGTTCTTTACAATCACACACAAGAAAAGATAGAATTATCTTTCACATTTAATAACATTGACACAAACTTCGCCATCTCCTATATTTGTTTCTTCAGATTTGAGATGGCCACATGAATAGAGGAATACTTGCAATATATTGATGAAGCTAAAGCATACGTCATAAGAACTGTTAGAGAAAATGACGTCAAGTTCATACGTCTATGGTTCACGGATATACTAGGAGCGTTGAAGGGTTTTGCCATAAACGCCCAGGAATTAGAAGACGCCTTAGAGCATGGCGCTAGTTTTGATGGTTCATCTATACAAGGTTTTGCACGTATAGATGAAAGCGATATGGTAGCAATGCCAGATCCATCTACATTCAGAATATTGCCATGGAGACCCAGACAAAACGCAGTTGCGAGAATGTTCTGCGACATACTCACACCAGAAGGTATACCATTTCAAGGAGATCCAAGATATATACTTAAGAAGAACTTGGAGCGAGCAGCGAAAATGGGATTTACGTTCTACGTCGGGCCTGAATTGGAGTATTTCTATTTTCAGGACTCTAAATCTACTCAATTCCTGGATTCAGGTGGCTACTTCGACCAAACACCCACAGATGTTGCAACAGATCTCAGACGTGAATCCGTATTGACATTAGAAGAGATGGGCATACCGGTAGAGTACAGTCACCATGAGGTAGCACCAAGTCAACACGAGATAGATCTTCGTTATACTGACGCACTAACTATGGCGGACAACGTAATGACACATAGGTTAATAATAAAAGAGATAGCGGCGAGACATGGAGTATATGCCACATTCATGCCAAAACCAATCTCGAATATCAATGGAAGCGGAATGCATGTTCACCAGTCCCTATTCAAAGGGAATAATAACGCCTTTTTTGATAGTAACGGACCATTCAACCTGTCCGATACAGCAAAATCCTACATAGCTGGGCTAATGCATCATGCTAAGGAGATAACTGTAGTTACTAACCAGTGGGTTAACTCCTACAAACGCCTAGTTGAAGGATATGAGGCCCCAATATACATCTCTTGGGCAAGTATTAATAGATCCGACCTAATAAGGATCCCAGCGTATAACGGTAGAGAGGAATCTGTTAGAGTGGAATATAGGGCACCAGATCCTGCCTGTAACCCATACCTTGCATTCTCAGTAATGCTCACAGCAGGGCTAGAGGGCATAGAAAACAATTACGAAGCCCCACCCCCAGTAGAAACTAACATATATGATATGACTAAAGAACAACGCAGAGATAAGGGGATAGAGACACTGCCTAGTAGTCTATCCGAAGCTATAAAACTAGCCGAGGAAAGTGCTGTAGTTAGAAAAGCACTTGGGGATCATATATTCGAAAGTTTTATAAAAAACAAACAAATAGAGTGGGATAGGTACAGGACTCAAGTTACAGAATATGAACTGCAACAATACCTTCCAATTCTCTAGAAGGTTATGAAATTTCAGGAGTTCACTCAAGGGAAAAACTACTATTGAAACATTATATTAAAGGGCTTTACGACTCTAGATTTGAACATGATGCATGTGGTGTTGGCCTTGTAGCCAATATTACAGGTGAAAAGACGCATGATATTTTAGACAAAGGGTTAGAGGTATTAAACAATCTAGCACACAGAGGAGCATGCGGATGTGATCCTCTAACGGGTGATGGAGCCGGTATACTAATACAGATACCGCATAGGTTTTTCCAGAATGAATGTACAAAACTAAACATTGATCTTCCTAATTATGGTGAGTACGGAGTAGGTATGGTATTCCTACCATCAGAGCAGGAAGATAATGAGGTATCTGTCAAGTTAATTGAAGATGTTATAAGAGAAGAAGACCAGATATTACTAGGATGGCGTGATGTACCTGTGGACGATCGGGAAATAGGATATGTCGCTAGAGAATCTCAACCTATTATAAGGCAGGTTTTTATAGGGCGAGGCCCTGAAATAACAGACGGAAATCATTTCGAACGTAAACTTTATGTAATACGTAAGGTAATAGAAAATAGATCAGAATCAATGTCAGGTAAGATTCAAGATCACCTGTATATAGCAAGCTTGTCGTCAAATCGCATAGTATACAAGGGTTTGCTTATCGGCACACAACTCAAAGGCTTCTATTCAGATCTATCTGACCCAAACCTAGATAGTGCATTCGCAATGATTCACTCTAGGTTTAGCACTAACACTATGGGATCATGGAGATTGGCTCATCCATATAGATTGGTGTGCCACAATGGCGAGATCAACACTCTAAGGGGTAATATAAACTGGATGACAGCCAGAGAGTCAATGCTCGAATCCGATCTCTTTGGAGATGATATGGGTAAATTGTTCCCAATAATTACCCCTGGCGCAAGTGATACAGCATCATTCGATAATACTTTGGAGCTCTTATTAGCAACCGGAAGGTCTCTCCCTCACTCTCTAATGATGATGATACCGGAGGCAACTGGTGAACATATAGACATGCCAAAAGAGAAGAGAGATTTCTACAATTATCATTCATGCTTGATGGAGCCTTGGGATGGCCCGGCCCTAATCGCGGCTACAGACGGAACGAGTATAGGAATTGTACTTGACAGGAACGGCTTACGGCCATTCCGTTATGTGGTGACTAAAGACAACCTATTGGTCATGGCATCTGAAGTAGGTGTGCTAGACATCCCACCAGAAGATATCGTGCTGAAGAGTCGAATACAGCCTGGTAGAATGTTCCTATTAGATACTAATGAGGCCAGAATAATAGATGATGAAGAACTAAAGACTAATCTATCCACAAGGCAACCATATGGAGAATGGTTACGATCCAAAAGTTTGAATATAGATGACCTGCCAGAACCTAATAACAGAAGACAAGTGACTGAAGATATATCTACTTTAAAGAAAGCTTTTGGATACACTCTAGAAGACTTGCAAATAATCATGGAACCGATGGCATTAACGGGATCAGAGCCCATAGGGTCAATGGGAAACGATACCCCACTAGCAGTTCTATCAGAGAAACCACAGCTTGCATTCAACTATTTCAAACAGCTATTTGCTCAAGTTTCAAACCCGCCATTAGATGCAATACGGGAAGAATTAGTCACTTCTCTTGAAGCATTTATAGGATCTGAGCGAAATCTCTTTCAGGAGACTCCAGATCACTGTAGGCAATTAAGATTACAGCAACCAATACTATCTAATAACGAAATACAGAAGATCAAGAATATATCAGAAGAAGGAATCAAGTCTACAACCCACAGCACCCTATTTGACACTGTATCACCGTACGGCTCCCTAGAGGCAGCCCTAGACAGCTTATGCAGGAATATATCTGAGGCAGTAGATGCCGGTAGCACTATAATAATACTCTCAGATCTAGGAGTGACAGATAGGTATGCAGCTATACCAAGCTTAATTGCAACATCAGCAGTTCATCACCATCTCATAAGGGAAGGAAAGAGAACCAAAGTTGGTATAATTGTAGAGTCTGGTGAACCAAGAGAGGTGATGCATTTTGCACTCTTAATTGGATATGGAGCAGGTGCAGTAAATCCATATCTGGCATTGGACATACTCGATGACAATATAACGAACGGAGCCCCGATAGGAACACTAGATAGCTATAACGCTCAAAAGAATTTCATTAAGGCTACTGGTAAAGGCGTGCTCAAAATAATGTCTAAGATGGGTATTGCCACAATCCAAAGCTATAGAGGAGCTCAGATATTTGAGGCAATAGGGCTCAATCAGAGCCTAATAGATAGTTATTTTACAGGAACTTCCTCTCGTATAGGCGGGATCGGATTAGAGACAATAGAAGCAGATGCCAGAAAACGTCATACCCAAGCATATCTAGAAGATCAGTTATCTGGAACGTTGGATCTAGAACAACGAGGATTATACCAATGGCGCCGCGACGGCGAATACCATATGTACAATCCGCATACCATATCATTATTGCAGCAATCTACTCGCAACAATGACTATAATACTTACAAACAATTCGCCGAATCTATAGATCAACAAGATAGACAAGCTAAAACTCTGCGCGGCCTTATGAAATTCAAAAAGTCCAGTAGCTCTATTCCCCTAGAGGAAGTCGAACCTGCCTCAGAGATAGTGAAACGATTTGCTACAGGGGCTATCTCACTTGGAGCCATTAGTCGCGAAGCTCACGAAACTCTTGCTATAGCAGCAAATCGTATTGGAGCAAAAAGCAACACAGGAGAAGGAGGAGAGGACCATGTAAGGTTCTCTAAAGATCCTAATGGTGATTCTAGAAACAGTGCAATAAAGCAGGTTGCATCTGGTAGATTCGGGGTAACCACAAGTTATCTAGTGAACGCTACTGATCTGCAAATCAAAATGGCTCAGGGATCCAAGCCCGGGGAAGGTGGTCAGCTACCTGGTCATAAGGTTGATGATTACATCGGACAAATAAGACATACTACTCCAGGAGTAGAGCTTATATCCCCGCCTCCACACCACGATATATATTCTATAGAAGATCTTGCTCAGTTAATCCATGATCTAAAAAATGTAAACCCTAAAGCTAGAATTCATGTCAAATTAGTAGCTGAAGTAGGAGTTGGAATAATAGCAGCAGGAGTAGCTAAAGGTCACGGAGATGTAGTTCTTATAAGTGGGGACAGTGGAGGAACAGGAGCTTCTCCGGAATCATCAGTAAAGCATGCTGGATTGCCCTGGGAACTTGGCCTAGCAGAAACACAACAGGTTTTATTGATGAATGATCTGAGAGGGAGAATAGTAGTCCAAACAGATGGACAATTAAAGACTGGCAGAGACGTTGCTATTGCATGTCTCCTTGGAGCTGAAGAATTCGGATTTGCTACCGCTCCTCTGGTAACCCTCGGATGCGTAATGCTACGAAAGTGCCATCTAAATACTTGTTCGGTAGGGATTGCTACTCAGGACCCGGAACTCAGGAAACAGTTTGCTGGGAAACCAGAATACGTTATCAATTACTTCTATTTTATTGCAGAACACCTAAGAGACATAATGGCTACTCTTGGGTTCAAAACAGTTACTGATATGGTTGGAAGAATGGACATGCTGGAACCTCACATGGCTATTGAGTTTTGGAAATCTAAGGGGCTAGACCTCTCCAATATGCTAGAACTACCAGATGTACCAGAAGGTACCGATACTTACTGCAAAATTGAACAAGATCACGGTCTTGCAAAAGCTTTGGACCATAAACTTATTAATCTATCTAAGAAAGCAATAGAGGGAAAAGAGCCAGTCAATATAGAGCTTCCTATCAACAATTCTAATAGAGTTGTTGGTACTATGCTTAGTGGGAAAATAGCAGAAATATACGGAGAAAAAGGTCTTCCTGATGATACTATAACTTGTTTATTCCGAGGGTCTGCAGGCCAAAGTTTTGGTGCATTCCTATCCAATGGTGTAACAATGAATATAGAAGGCGACGCCAATGACTACTTTGCCAAAGGTATGTCTGGGGGCAAGATAGTAATTTACCCACCACGCGAATCCCGATTCATTCCGGAGTCTACCACAATCGTGGGTAACGTAGTATTGTATGGAGCCACTGGTGGCAAAGTATTCATAAACGGTCTAGCAGGAGAAAGATTTGGCGTAAGAAATAGTGGAGCGAAGGTTGTTGTAGAAGGTGTCGGAGACCATTGTTGTGAATATATGACTGGTGGCACAGTAGTAGTATTGGGAAACACTGGCCGCAATTTTGCAGCTGGTATGAGTGGCGGTATAGCCTACGTGATTGATGAAGTTGGAGATTTTGAGGATCGTTGCAATATGGACATGGTCAGCCTCGAACCTTTAACTGACGAAGAAGACAGATTATCTCTTCGTGAGCTTCTAGAGGAACATAGAGGTCATACTGGAAGTTCAACTGCACAAAAGATACTTAGCAATTGGGAATATATGTTAAGCAAGTTCGTCAAGGTGATACCAAATGACTATAAGAGAGTGTTAGAAGAAAAAAGAACTAACCCGAACTCCGAAGGGTCGGTGCTCATTGGGTAAAGTAACTGGATTTATGGAATTTCAACGCGTTCCTCCCCCAAAACGCACAATATTGGAACGCTTGAAGGATTCCAAAGAACTCTATGCTAACTGGTCAGAAAATGACATCCAAAACCAAGGTGCACGATGTATGGATTGTGCAGTTCCGTTTTGTCATACCGGATGCCCTCTCGGTAATTTAATACCTGACTGGAATCATCTGGTTTATACTGGCCAATGGGAACTTGCACTGAAAAGATTGCATTCTACAAATAACTTCCCGGAATTTACTGGCCGTATATGTCCAGCCCCATGTGAACCAGCCTGTGTCCTTTCAATAAATCAAGATCCTGTGACTATCGAATACATAGAGAAGGCAATAGTGGACAAGGGGTTCATGGAGGGATGGATCAAACCCGAACTACCGAAGATCCGAACGGGCAAGAATATTGCTGTAATAGGCTCAGGCCCAGCTGGCTTGGCTGCGGCACAACAACTTAATAGAGCAGGTCACACGGTTACACTCTTCGAAAGAAATGAATATATCGGTGGGCTTCTAAGGCTTGGAATACCAGATTTCAAATTAGAGAAAAACATCGTCCAAAGGCGAGTAGATATAATGACAGCAGAAGGAGTAATATTCAAAACTAGCGTTGAAGTTGGTGTAGATATATCCATAGAAACTCTGCGTAAAGATTTTGATGCTATATGCATAACAATAGGAGCTTGTGAACCCAGGGAATTACCTGTAGAAGGGCGTGGTCTGGACGGTATCCACATGGCTATGGATTATCTACCACAGCAGAATAGAAGAATTGCCGGTCATACTATTGAACCCAAAGACATTATTACTGCAGAAGGTAAGCGAGTAATAATACTTGGTGGTGGGGACACAGGAGCCGACTGTCTAGGGACTGCCCATAGACAAGGTGCTGAGATAGTCTACCAATTAGAACTTCTTCCACAACCCACAGAAGCTAGGAAACCAGAAAATCCTTGGCCCCAATGGCCACAAATACTCCGAACCTCCCCAGCGCACGAAGAGGGTGGGGTTCGAGACTATAATATACTTACCAAAAGCTTCTCTGGCCGAGACGGTAAGGTTGAATCTCTTAACGCCATTAGAGTCGAATGGGGAGCCCCAGATGCTTCTGGCAGGCCCGTCATGCAAGAAGTGACTGACAGTGAGTTTTCGATAGATATAGATCTGGTACTACTTGCTATGGGATTCATTCATCCAGAACACGACGGATTAGTTACGGACATTGGTGTAGAACTGGACCAACGTGGCAACATAAAAACGGATAATGAGCGTATGACTAACATATCTGGCATATTTGCCGCAGGTGATTCAGTACGAGGAGCCTCACTTGTAGTTTGGGCAATTGCAGAAGGTAGACAAGCAGCTTATGGCATAGATAAATATCTTTCCGACAAAGGCATATCAAATCTACCATCTGTAACAGTTTGAATGAACAGTAAACGCGGCCATGTAATATGCCTTATATCCATCCTGCAGAAGGCTTTTCCACATATGACTCTGGGATAAGAAACTTGGAACAAAGATTAGACATACTGCTAACTGGAGCAGAGCAACTTGGCTTAAGGCTTAACACAAGACAAATAGAGTTGTTTCATCTATATGAATCAGCATTACTGTCTTGGAATCAACATATAAACCTTAGCGGCATAAAGAATCCCAACCAGATACAGTCGAAGCATTTCTTGGAATCTATAGCGGCTTACAACATGATCATAACCACACTACCCAATGTTTCTTCCATGTTGGACTTGGGTAGTGGTGCAGGATTCCCTGGTATTCCGTTAAAGCTAATCCTAGAAGATGTTGCACTATGCTTGGTGGAATCTATAAAAAAGAAAGCCAATTTCCTAAAGAAAGTAATCTCTATTCTCGGTCTAGAAGGTGTCACAATTTTGGCAGAGCGTTCCGAAATAATAGCAAAAGACACTAGATACAGAGAATCTTACGATATAGTGACTTCGCGTGCTGTTGCAAAGCTAGATACCCTATTAGAGTTAGCAATGCCCCTAACTAAAGTTGGAGGGTACTTTATCGCGTTTAAGCGACCAGGCATAGAACAAGAAATTAATGAGGCTATGCCTGCACTAAAAATACTAGGAGGTAAAATACACCGTATTGAAGATATTCATATAAAAGACATATTAGAGCCAATCTCACTTATATTTATTGAGAAAATCATGCCATCACCTGATCTATATCCAAGGAGACCTGGAGTTCCCAAAAAACGGCCATTAAGTGAAAGGCAAAACAAACAGCAGGGGTAAACACATTAGAAACTTGTCACTAAAGTCACTGTTCTTTTCATGGCGCACTATGCTGTCATTTACTATCGCTATAACTTTCTTGATATTATTAGCGACTCGATTTGATGTCAACTGGAATGAAACATTTAATACATTGAAAAATTGCAACATCTATTTATATTTTACCGGATTCGCCTCCTATTACTATGGCTTTTATCTTAGAGGAATCCGTTGGAAAATAATGCTAGCCAATGCGAAAGTAGATGAAGGATCAGAAAAAGGGTTGCCAACGTCACTATCCTGTGGCCGTTATGTTTTCATCGGGTGGTTCGCAAACGCAATCACATGGTTCAGATTAGGTGATGCCTATAGAGCATATTCTTTTACAGAGGATTACAAATATAGCTTTTCTAGAGCAATGGGAACGGTTCTTGCAGAGAGAATCTTAGATATAACAACCGTGTTTATAATGATATTACTAGCCTCATTAACTCTCTATAGCGGAACAAATAGAGATATGCTAGGAATTTTCATAATTATAGCATTCATGTTGGTATCATTAGCCACACTAGGGTTTATAGCCATGAAACACTTCGGTATTAGAATAGCAAGTTTATTACCATCTCGAATAGAATCATCATATATACGATTCCATCATGGAACAATGGATAGCCTTAATAAAATGTCAGCATTGTTAACAATAAGCTTTTTCTGTTGGTTGACTGAAATAGGCAGGCTATTCTTCATAATAAATGCTCTAGATATTACTGGTATAATTTTCTCGCTTATAGTATTTGTTACGCTCGCCAATGCGATACTCACAACTGTTCCACTCACCCCAGGAGGAATAGGGATAGTGGAGCCTGGAATAATAGGATTGCTGGCATTAAGCGTCCCTACAACAGACGCAGTCTCCATAGCACTACTTGATAGATCAATTAGCTACATGAGTATAGTTATTCTAGGAGGTTTTTTATTCATATATCAAAACCTATCCAAATCTAAATGGAAATATTCTACTTAGTAGTTTAGAATTGACTTAAGAATTAATGAACAAATAGAATCATGGTGACCCTCTAATCAAAGGTGATGTATCCTAGTGTTAAATAATACAAACGTGGCTTTCCCAGTATCTGCAGGTGGTGTAGTTTACAGACTACACTCAGGTTACTTAGAAGTAGTAATTTGTGGGAGGGAGAACCAAGGATGGCTTTGGGCTCTCCCTAAAGGTACCCCAGAGAAAAATGAATCCCTTCAAGATACCGCTGTAAGAGAAGTAGAAGAAGAAACTGGATTGAATGTAAAGTTAGACAGGAATATAGGTTCTATTAACTATTGGTTTGTCCGTCCTGTGGACCAAGTAGCATGTTATAAAACAGTACATTTTTACCTAATGACTGCAAATGGTGGATCAGAAAATAATCACGACAAAGAATTCGACATCGTAAAGTGGATTTCTCTCCACCAAGCCTTAAATGCTCTAACATATAAAGGCGAAGTAAATATACTAGAAAAAGCTGCTCATATAATAGACAAAAAGAAGACAACTGAGGCAATATTTTGATCAAAGGACAAAAAATATTTCTCCGGGAAAAGAAATTAGAAGACGCTCCACTGGACTACTCTTGGCGTATAGATGAAGAATTATCTGGTTTGGACGCTACCACACCTATGCGAATGTCATATAAGCAATATCTCAGAATATATCAAGACGAACTGAGCTATCCTGTCTCATGGTCTAAAAGATTCGCTATAGAGACATATGCCAATGAAACTATAGGTAACTGCATGTATTATGACATTGATCTAGTGAAGCTCAAAGCTGAATTAGGAATAATGATTGGTAACAAGGAATACTGGAATCAAGGGTTTGGAGCAGATGTAGTAAATACCCTCACAAGCCACATATTTACCGACACAAACCTAACCTGCATATACCTACACACCCTAAGTTCGAATATACGAGCACAAAAATCTTTCTCAAAATGTGGATTTTCATCAATAAAAGAAAACGTGAGAAGAAACGGATACGAATTCATGCTGATGGAACTCACAAAGGAAACATGGAAGAGGTTGGATAATGTATACCCCCATGGATACATTCAATCAAATTAGACCGCCCATTGCGTCTGTAGTTTATTTTAAATATTATTGAAGCATAGACTTCTATCATCTTACTGTTTCTAAAATGCCCCTGTAGCTCAGGCGGATAGAGCAGCGGTTTCCTAAACCGCAGGCCCCGGTTCGAGTCCGGGCAGGGGTACCAGTATTGCTAGGTGTAAACGCATGAAAATAGGTAAATTAATCTCAGCAGCAGGGGCAATAATTTTTTTGACATCCCTACTCGGCATTAGCATCGGACTATACCCTCGAATAGATATTGGCCTATACTTGATAACAGCAGGTATAGGAATATTGTCGTTTATTCTGGGCCTTTATGTTCAAATAAAGAATTATCTACTCCAAATGAATCTCTCTGAGAACTTAACTTACAAGACGTCTGTGTTAAGTTCAGACAGCGAAATAACTGACGATGATATATCCGACGAGATAGAGAGACACATGGAAAAGCACAAACATTAAATCCTATCGAAAACCTATAATAAGCATACTCTAGCTCCTAATAATAATCAGGCGGTGATTAATGATTTCTAGAAATACGCTTCTAATCCTAGTCAGTGTACTTATACTCCTAAACATTGCTACTTCCGTATATATATACGCTAACCTACAGACTGCTAAGGACAAAATAAGGCATCTAGAGGCCAACTCCGAACAAAGCCTAAGTTTGATCTACCCTCAGGGAATCGACACTGACATATCCACAAGGCTAATGGAAATCGAAAAAAGACTAAAGAGAACCGAGCAACTATTGAATTCATTATATCGGTAATAAGAATCAATTAGCATTTACATAGTCCTCCAAATCTAATGCCAAATTGTTAGGGAATTCTGGTAATTATCTAGCTTCCGCTATAAAAACTGGTATTGAACGGTCTGTCCTGTCTTGATAATCTTGATATGGCGGATAGGCTTTTACCGCAATATCCCAAAGTCTCTTCCTCTCAGGCAAGTCCTCAACTTCCCTAACTCTCATCGAGTGAACTATTGTTGCATCTTGAATCTCCACATCTGGGTTATTCTTCAAGTTATGATACCAAAATGGATTTTTGGGTGCCCCACCTTGAGATGCAACTAGTACATAATTTATACCATCTACAACTTTCATGAGAGGAGTTTTACGTATAGCTCCAGTTTGCCAGCCAATATTAGTCACAATGACCACTGGCAATCCGCGAAGTGTTATACCATCACTACCTCCACTCTTCTCATAAAGTTCCACCTGATCAGCAACCCATTTTGTTGGACTTGGAATGTATTCGCTCATTTATACTGCACCTCGCAATTTTATAAGAGTAGATCTCTAGATCTAATCCGATTAGCCAATTATACACAAAAAACCATTACTGTTAATTTCCAAACAAAATCAGATTTTGAAATGTTTACAATGTATAAATATAACGAACATTCTAAATACATTACTGAGGTTCTCTATAAATACAGGATTTATCACAGTTCCTGTTGTGTATATTATAAATATTAAGCCTTATATTAATCAAAGCATTTGATATATGCAGCCAATCTCCCTCTTTACCACATATCATTATCAATGTAGAATATGTCTCGTTCTTTTACTACTAATTAGTATAATATTCGCCTTGGGGAAATAGGAGTGTAGCTCAGATGGAAGAGCAGCGGTCTCCAACACCGCAGGTCGGGGGTTCGAATCCTCCCACTCCTGCCAGAACTGTTGATATTGCCGAGGTGGTGGAATCGGTAGACACGCGGTCTTGAGGGGGCCGTGGGCGTCAGCCCGTAGGAGTTCAAGTCTCCTCCTCGGCACCAATTGTGATACAATGAACCTAGCCTAAAGGGCGACGTGGCCAAGTGGTTAAGGCGGAGCTCTGCAAAAGCTCTATTCGGCGGTTCGAATCCGCCCGTCGCCTCCAAACGTCGGATCAACCTGAAGTCACTCAAAACTAAGTAATCTTTGCAAACCTAATAAACATATCAGCCCAGGTGGCGGAAGGGTAGACGCGGCGGACTTAAAATCCGCTCTCCCTAAAGGAGGTGTGGGTTCGAATCCCTCCCTGGGCACCAACTTTTCATAAACTCATAAACCAAATAAAAACATAAAAAAGAGGTATACATGGCGTCAGATACTGGAAGTGTTTTGGATATATTGGCAGGAACGCCGCTTAAATTAGAGGAGTCATCAGCAATAGAAGAAGTATTCAGTACCTTCATAGATCAGATCTATGCTGAACGACCAGATGAAAGCTACCTTACTGAAGAACTGATCCGAGAAGCATTAGAGACTCTGATGACAAGCAACAACTACCAAGTCGAACATAATGTCCAATATAAAACCATGTTTAATACCTCAGTTGAGGGTTCATTTGATATTGTATCGAAACAGGAATCCTCGGTATCAATCATAACCATATGTTCAGGCCCTTCAAACGAGGAGATTACAAATCTAGGGATACAATTAGATACCATTAAATCTTCTGGTGTGAATAATAAGCTCTACCTAGCTATCGACCTTTTGAATAATATTCCAGTACTGTCAGGAGAATCGTCAAGGTCTATAAAGGCAATGATGGTAGATAAAGGAATGGGAATAGCTCTGGTAGATTCCACATTAATTATTTTATGCGATAATCACGACCAACTATTATTGGACGAGATGCCCTCACTCTTATTTCTCAGCAGATGAATTAACTGTATAATATGGACTTAATCAAAACGCAACTGACAGATAGCAAATACATAGCTATCATAGGCTTGTCTCAGAACCTTACAAGAGATAGCCACAAGGTTGCAGAATATCTGCAAATCAATGGATATAAGATAATCCCAGTCAACAAAGCTGTAACTCAAATACTGGGAGAGGCCTGCTACCCTGATTTAAGGTCAATCCCCTTTAAGATTGATATGGCAAATATTTTCCGCGACTCAGATATGATCCCACAAATGGTGGCAGAATCAATAGAAATCGGAGTAAAGCACATATGGATGCAAGACGGTATAATCAACAATGAGGCGTATGCGAAAGCTGAAGCTGCCGGATTAACCGTAACAATGGATAACTGCATCATGCGAGAGCATTTGAAATATTTCGGCGGTATTAATTAAATTTGCACTACTAACTATTAATTGTAATGAATAATTTCTACACTAAATTAGCGAAAGCTCATGAAGAAAATAACTCCCTCCTCTGTATCGGTTTGGATCCCGATCCTAAGCATATGCCAATACCTGACATTGCAGAATTCAACAGGCTAATAATAGAGGCCACTTCAGATTTAGTATGCTGTTATAAACCTAATCTGGCTTTCTACGAAGCACTAGGCATGCAGGGTTTAAAGGCATTAGAGAAAACTTTAGAATTTATACCAAGCTTTATACCTATTATTGGTGACGCTAAGAGAGGGGATGTAGCATCAACCTCTCGGGCTTACGCGGATGCAATGTTCAAACAATGGGGGTTTGATGCAACTACGGTAAATCCATATTTGGGTAGAGATGGAATAGATCCATTTATAGATTACTCAGATAAAGGCATATTGGTACTTTGTAGGACGTCCAACCCTGGTGCTTCAGAGTTCCAGGATCTGCAAGTCAGTTATCAAGACGGATACATCCCACTATATGAGAAAGTGGCTCTAAGTGCAAAGGATTGGAATAGGAATGGCAATATTGGACTGGTCGTTGGTGCTACATATCCAGAAGAACTTAGCAAAATACGCTCCATATGTGAAGATATGTTTATTCTAGCCCCTGGTGTTGGTAGCCAAGGTGGAGACCTAGAATCTACCATACAACTTGGCATCAAAAAAGATGGTCTTGGCATAGCAATAAACGTCTCCCGAAGTTTATTGTACGCTTCGAATAATAGCTCTGGATTCCAAGCGGCCTCGAGAGCAGTCGCTACTGAATTAAGAGACCGCATTAACAAAGCCAGGCAAAGTTTAATATAAGCAATCACCTTCATATACCTAATCAGAGGATTAATCATTGAGTACGCCTTCGAGAATTGCAATAGATGGTCCTGCAGCTTCTGGCAAAACTAGCGTCGGTAATCAGATAGCTAGGGAATTGGGATATAGATTCATAGACACAGGGTTAATGTATAGAGCAATGGCATGGGCAGCCGTAAGAGATGGGTTACCTCATACAGAAACTGACCAATTAACACAACTAGCAAACACAGTTCATATAGACTTAGTATCTGGACCTGTAAATGGCAAGTCACATCTACTCTTGGATGGTACGGATATAACTAATAGTTTAAGAACAAATCAAGTGGAATCTATTGTGTCTGCTATATCCAGTATTTCTGGCATTCGTCTCGCAATGGTAAAGCATCAACGACAAATAGCCCGAAATGGTAGTATAGTTATGGTAGGTAGAGATATAGGCACAGTTGTACTTCCTGATGCAAATCTTAAGATATTTCTAACTGCAACTCCTGAAGAAAGAGCAAGGCGACGTCAAGAGGAGATGGCTCATGCTGAACACAAAAAAACTTTCAGACAGATTCTGGATGAGCTCAACAAGAGAGATTCTATAGATAGTAACAGAAATGACTCTCCTCTACGGATCGGGGCAGATTCAGTCCTCATAGACTCAAGCGACATGAATCAAACTGAGGTTGTAAAATATATCTTAGATATGATAAAAGGGCAGAATGGGAATAGTATATAAATCGACCAACAGCATAATGCGAGGTGCACTCGGAATATTTAGCAAGTGGCATTTTGAAGGCAAGGAAAATGTGCCAATGACCGGGGCAGTTATCGTAGTAGCAAACCACCCAAGCAATCTAGACCCACCTCTACTAGGGGCAGGATTTCCCAGGAAACTGAACTTTCTTGCAAAAAGTGATCTGTTCAAGAACATAATTTTTTCTTCATTTATGAAGGCATACGGAGCAATACCTGTGTCATTTGACAGTAGGGATGTTAGAGCTGTTATCTGGGCCCTACAAATGCTAAAAAATGATGGGGCAATAGTCGTGTTCCCAGAAGGCCAACGTAGTCCTGCAAATGGTATGACTAGAGGTGTACATGGTGCAGCTCTATTAGCAATGAAATCAGGGGCACCCATCCTCCCTGTCGGAATGATAGGGACAGAAAAAGTTGGTCCTGTATGGCAGGTTGCAGTTCCAAGAGGAAATTTCAATGTCAAGATAGGTAAACTCTTCTCAGTTCCTCGCGTCACAGGTAGATTAGAGACGGAACAGTTAGAAGAGGTAACTAATACCATAATGGAACATATTGCTGAACTTCTTCCAGAATCGTACAAAGGCGTCTACTCATCAAATACTTAACAATACATATGCTGCTGTTACAATGAACATAGGTTAGACTGGAGAAATATCTGTGTGTGGAATCATAGGATATACAGGATCTATGCAAGTTCCATCTATCTTAACGGATGGACTGACTAACCTTGAATACCGTGGATACGATAGTTCTGGTGTAGCAATAATTGACACAAGCGGCGACATTATAGTTAGAAAAGCTACTGGCAAACTTACAGAACTTATCCTGTCACTGCAATCTCATCCTATAAAAGGTACTACTGGTATAGGGCATACAAGGTGGGCCACTCACGGAGAACCCAATCACACCAATGCTCATCCTCACGTAGATTGTTCTTCTTCACTTACTGTAGTTCATAACGGAATAGTTGAGAATTATAGACAAATAAAAGATGAATTGCTTTCACAGGGACATGTATTTAAATCTGATACTGACAGTGAAGTTATACCCCATCTCATAGAAAACGGTTTGTCCGACGGATTTACATTAGACAAATCTATAAAGAACGTAATAAAGAAACTAAAAGGCGCGCATGCAGTAGTAATCATGGCCAAAGATAACCCAAATGAAATCTTTGCATTCAAAATAGGTAATGCAGGAGGTATAGTAATTGGGAAAACCCCAGATGGAATGATACTAGCAAGTGATTTGCCAGCAATAATGCCATACACACGTCAAATCAGTTACTTAGAATCAGGGGAACTAGTATCTATAGACCCATACTCGGCAACCTACCAATCTATAGATGGAACTAAAATAACAAAACCTATGAGAACCATTCCTTATGACCTTGTATCAGCAGTTAAGGGAGATTATAAGCACTTCATGATGAAAGAAATAGCCGAACAACCTCAGGCTACAATAGCTACACTTGGCAGTAGACTATCATTAGAGTCACTTTCTGTTACCTTAGATGAAATATCACTTACAAAACCAGCTATTGATAAAATCAACCGGGTAATATTTATTGGCATGGGAACAAGTTATAACGCTGCCCTAGTTGGCAAACATATGATGGAGCGTCTCGGTGGTATACATTCAGAAGCTGCAAATGCTTCGGAATTTAGATATAGTGACCCTATACTCGATGCCAGAACCATGATAGTTGCAATAGGACAGTCTGGTGAAACCGCCGATACTCTAGCTGCAATGGAACAGGCATTATCCAAAAACTCACATGTAATTACCATCTGTAACACAGAGGGAAGCCAAGCCTCAAGATTATCTCATGAGACACTTTACTTAAGAGCCGGACCAGAAATTGGAGTAGCATCCACGAAAACATATACTAGCTCTCTTGAAGTTCTATATTTGTTAGCACTACATATTGGTCATACACGTGGATTCTTAGATGCAATAGAAGTTGGAAAAGCTTTGAAACCTTTATCTCTCCTACCGGATATGATAGGACACTTAGTGACAAATACTGAACCCTATTCTACATTGGCAGACAAATTCTATAGGAAATCAAATTTCCTTTACCTAGGAAGAAACATAAACTACCCCACAGCAATGGAAGGTGCTTTAAAGCTCAAAGAAATCTCATATATACATGCTGAGGGTTGTGCTGCTGGAGAAATGAAACATGGCCCAATTGCATTAATAGATGAAAATATGCCAGTTATTGCAATAATACCAAGAGATCATCTTTACGAAAAAATGCTCAATAATATATCTGAAGTCAAAGCTCGAGGTGGAACCGTGATAGCAGTGGCCACCGAAGGTGATCCATATATATCAGCACTGGCCGATGACGTGATATACATACCTGATATAGACCCTCTCCTTACGCCTATATTGGCAATAATACCTCTCCAATTACTAGCTTATAACATCGCAGTGAAGCGTGGTTGCGATGTAGATCAACCGCGAAATCTTGCAAAATCTGTGACTGTAGAATAAGTCATTGAATTTATTGTATAAAATACCTTTACAGGATTGATTTTTATTCTGTTATAAGAGTGCAGAGTTGATAGTGAAAAGTTCACGGTGGAATAGCCCTAGAATAATATTATGTACAGTAATATTTACGACATAGAAATTTGTTCTGTTTGATTAGATCATCTTCATTTTGAATTTGGACTACACTGTTCTGTATCCTTTAAGCTGACAAGCCAATTCCTCAACCTACAGAACGGGATTACTGTGGGATAACTAACAATTCCCTAATTAATATCTATCAAATCTCCCCAATTATTCTGCTAGATAATGTATTATGTATGTAGTGCTATTGGACTAAATCTACTCATACAACTACCCACGTATACGGATAAGTAATAACTAAACATTCTTAATTTTATATGCTAGAAGATATAGTAAGCAGGATCAAAATTCGAGATGACAGTTTATCGCCATTTGCCTCGAAATCCTTGGAAACTATGCCTAGAGATATCCCAGAAGAACCACCTAGTCTAAGAAATGAATTTCAAAGAGATAGGGATAGATTAATTCACAGCAACGCTTTTCGCAGACTAAAGCATAAAACACAGGTTTTCATTGCTCCGACAGGCGACCACTACGTAACCAGGTTAACCCATACGCTGGAAGTCTCTCAAATAGGTCGTACGATTGCTAGAGCGCTGAACCTCAACGAAGATCTAGTGGAAGCTATGACACTTGGCCATGATATAGGCCATACACCATTCGGACATTTGGGTGAAGATGAACTCAACTCATTGCACAGTAATGGATTTAGCCACGCCACACAAAGTGTTAGGATAGTTGAGCACCTTGAGAAAAATGGGGCAGGATTAAATCTGACTCCTGAAGTCAGGAACGGTATGGTATCTCACTCCAAACCAAAAGACGACATATCCGGATTCTTATATGAGCCTAAGACATTAGAAGCACAGGTATGTCGTATATCAGATGCGATAGCCTACCTCAATCATGATATAGGTGATGCAATTAGAGCTAGCGTCCTCTATGAAGAGCACATACCATATCAATGCAGAATGATTCTAGGAACTAAACATTCTCAACGGATAGACACAATGGTTACTGATATCGTTAAGTCTTCCTGGGCCACAACCGGATTAACTAAGAACGAAGATGAAACATTCGGTATAAAGATGAGCGACGAGGTACTGAGTGCAGCAAATACATTAAGGGATTTCATGTTTGAAAATGTATACCTTCCAGCCGGCAATGGAGATTTAGGATGCACTGCCAGAGAGATTATACGTGTGCTATACACATATTTCTGCAATCACCCTAGCGATATACCTTCAGAATATCACATACGCAACGAATCTCCAGATATAATGTCATTAGACTATGTCTCTGGAATGACTGATCACTTTGCTATCAGAAAAGCAGAGGAAATAAGCCCAGGTATCACAAAAGGTTTCTTAGGAAATAGAAAAACCTTATGACTTTAGCCCAAGAAATAAAAACTCGAATAGATATAGTAGACCTAATATCAGGGCATGTTCCGCTGGAAAGGTCTGGTAGGAATTTTAAGGCTGCATGCCCGTTCCACGATGAGAAAACTGCATCGTTTTTCGTATTCCCAGAGAAACAAACATGGAGATGTTTCGGAGCGTGTGCAGATGGCGGGGATTTGTTGTCTTTCGTAATGAAGGCTGACAATATAGATTTCTCCCAAACATTAGGCAAATTAGCTGATCAATTGGGATTAAAGATGCCTTCTAGGACATCTATAAATGAGGACAACAAAATATATGAATTGAACGATTTAGCAGTTTCATTATTCCAAGATATTCTAAATTCAGAGGAAGGCAGCCACGCAAGAGAATATCTAAGAAATAGAAATATAAAACAAACTTCTCAATCCAGTTTTCAAATTGGCCTTAGTCCAAATGGCAGAGATAGACTTGTCCTATACTTACACGGGAAAGGCTACGCTCATCAAGAAATAATAGATGCTGGCCTAGCAACAAGAAGTTCCGATGGGCAAATTAGAGATATGTTCCAGAAGCGAATAATGTTTCCTATCCACAATGCATCTGGACAAATAACTGGATTCGGAGGGAGATCTATTGATAATACTAATCCAAAATATATAAATACTCCCAAAAGCAAAGTTTTCGACAAAGGAGCATTACTCTATGGCCTGTATTTCGCCAGGAACTCTATAGCAACCAGTAAGCAAGCTATAATAGTCGAAGGTTACTTAGATGTTATAACTGCACATCAAAACGATTTTCAAAACGTTGTAGCATCCATGGGAACCGCCTTAACAGACCAACAAGTTAAAGCACTACGAAGTTTATCCTCGGATTTCATACTTGCCTTAGATCCCGACAATGCGGGAAAAGAAGCAACACTTAGAAGCTTAGAATCCTCATGGCACGCCATGCAAATAGATATACTTAGAGCTGGAAGAAATAATCGAGTGGTATTTCAACAAAGACATCTAAATGTATCCCTCAAGGTAGCCGAACTCCCTGTTGGGCAAGACC
>CAUZSC010000006.1:0-33682 GCA_963582505.1 Dehalococcoidia bacterium | reverse complement strand
TGCACTGCTGGAAAGAGCCGAAAAACCAGCGGGAGTAAGAATTAGTTTCTATAGTAATACTGTGAATTTGTCTGGAGAGATAGGATTTTATCCAGAGCCTGAAGACCAGGATTCATTTATGCTAGATCTCTTATGTGACGGCTCTTTTCATAGTTCAATAGAATTTACATCCCAAACAAGATTTGATTTCCACAACCTACCAAATGAAGAAAAATTAATAGAGCTCTGGCTGCCACAGTTTATGAGATTCGAGTTGAAACATTTGGAGATTGATGACGGATCTTCGATTAGGAGATATGAAGATAACCGCCCCAAATGGATAACATATGGTAGTTCAATAACTCATTGTAGGGCCGCAGAACGAGCTAGTCAGACATGGCCAGCCCTTGTTGCCCGAGAACACGGCCTAAATTTGACATGCCTAGGTTACGGAGGAAATTGCCATTTGGAGCCAATGATTGCAAGAATGATAAGAGATATGCCTGCAGATTTCATATCAATGAAGATAGGTATCAACATATACGGGTCTGCAAGTATGAGTATACGCACATTCATGTCTTCAGTAATTGGATTTATAGAAATCATTAGAGAGAAGCACAGAGATACTCCATTGGCAGTTATATCTCCAATCTACTCTCTCCCTAGAGAAGAAACACTCAATGCAGTTGAAATGAATCTACAGATTATGAGGAATGAAATTAGCCAAGCTGTAAGCAAGGTGCAATCTTATGGGGATACAAATATTCATTACATAGACGGCCTAAGCCTTTTTAATTCTAATCATTCTCACCTACTGCCAGATACACTTCACCCTAATGCTGAAGGCTACAAAATACTAGCTCAAAACTTCTTAAAAGAGGTAGCTGTTCCATTGTTTAAGAAATAGTGAACTTTAAGCATCAAACAATTTTAGGCATACATGTGGTATAAACATCCAGTTATCTGTTTATTAGTGGCATCTGTATTTATTGCATTGGGATATGTTGTAGGAGGTATTCTTTCCATAGTTGTATTTACAAATCCTTATGTTGGCGATGGAAACATCACTCAGAATAGTGCTTACTCTGCATTAGTAACCGGATTGTTCGTATACATTTTTTATTTCATTTACTTGAAATTCTATGAGAAAAGACCTTTTGAAGAACTTACTTTCAAACACGGCATACGAAGTACCCTCCTAGAAATCATATATGGATTACTTTCGGGCACTCTGCTTGTATCTTTTCTAGTCTTAATATTCTTGATCTTTGGTCTTTATACGGCAGGTTCTAAGCTAGAGTCAGTTTCCTTAGATATATTTGTTTATACTTTCATTATCATTGGTATAGGATCTGCATTCCTAGAAGAACTGATATTTCGTGGAGTAATATTCAGGTTAACAGAGAATTGGTTAGGCAGCTGGAATGCCATATTGCTTTCTGGTCTCTTGTTTGGCCTCGTTCACATAACTAATCCAAACAGCACAGTGTTTTCCTCCGTAGCTATAAGCCTCGAGGCAGGTGTTTTGCTTGCTGCAGTTTACATGCTTACAAGGCGATTATGGATGGTAATAGGCCTGCATGCTGCCTGGAACGCTGTTCAGGGATTAGTATTTGGTATACCAGTTTCTGGCATATTTATAAATGGATTAATGCAAATAGAGGCTGTGCCAGGCAAGAATGAGTTACTCACTGGTGGAAAATTCGGATTAGAGGCTTCGTTAATCACAATCATTATGCTCACTAGCATCTCAATACTTATTCTTATTCGACTTTATAATGATGGTGACATTGTGCCTAGCAATATATCCTCTTATGCTGTACCCACAAGATAGGTTTATAATTTAGAGGCATACAAGAAGAAGCTATAATAGAACCTACGAGCTAGGAATCCATTGAGGAATTAATTACAACTACTAGTTTCACACAGGGAACAAACCAGATTAAACTGACGTTTTGTGTTTTTGTTTGCTTGCATGCAGCCATGGAAAGGCTAGTGTTATAAATCTATATGCAATATCCTGATATAATGATTGCACAATAAACAGGCGGAGGTATTGCATGCCAGAATACATAAATCCATCGCCCATTAGTCCACTCACTGGTAGAGGAGTACCGTTCAGGTTCGGTGGCATTAATGACCTTAATAGAATTCCAAACGATATGCCTACTCCACCAGATTTACGCGACGAAATACCGCCAGCATCTGCAGATGAAGGTGATCTCCCCTATCTAACTATTGCTGAAGCTGCTGCTTTAATAAAAAGAAAAGACATCTCTCCTGTGGAACTAACTAGGTCACTAATCAAACGTATAGAGAGACTAGACCCAACCCTAAATGCTTTTATTACTAAAACACCTGACCTAGCATTAGAGCAAGCACGTAAAGCAGAAATGGAGATACAAGCAGGAAATTATATCGGCCCACTTCATGGCATACCAGTGGCATTGAAAGATTTGCTATGTACAGAAGGAATACTTACCACTGGAGCAACTGCAGCCCTTTCAGATTGGGTACCAAATGAAGATTCAGAAGTTTGGCGTAGATTAAAAGCAGCAGGAGCAGTTCTTCTAGGTAAACTCAACCTGAATGAGATGGCTGGAGGAACTAGTGGTCTAAATCAATTCTATGGACCAGCCCGTAACCCTTGGAACATAAAACATATTACGGGTGGATCCAGCAGTGGGAGTGGAGCTGCTATCGCAGCGAGTATGTGCCTTGGATCAGTAGGTAGTGATACTGGTGGATCTATAAGATATCCCGCCTCTTTCTGTGGCATCACTGGTCTTAAACCTACATTTGGATTGGTTAGTACTAGAGCTGCCATATATCTTTCGTGGACCCGAGATCATTTCGGACCCATGACTAAGACTGCTGAAGATGCTGCAATAATGTTGAATATTATAGCTGGATACGATCCCATGAATCCCTTATCTGCCCCCATATCAAAAGATGACTTCACATCTAATCTTGTAGACTCGCTTAAAGGAACTAAACTTATAGTGCCTGCCCCATCATTTATACAAACAATGAACGCAGGCACAGGAGAAGATCTTGGCCATACTCCACCAGACCCCGAAGTCCTAAAGGCAGTGGAGGAAGCATGCAAAGTACTGCGTTCTCTAGGAGCAGAGATTATCGAGGTTGATCTTTCAGGGCTTGAAAACTTTGGAAACAGCCCAGATTCTCGAGCAGCGTTTTCAGTTGAGAGAGCATTCTATTTGGAACAATTATCAGCTGAGCGGCTGGAGAGGTTCGGTGATCGTTATCGTGACGGCATTATCGACGGAATGGAAACCACTGCAATAACATATTTGCAAAGTCTCCAGCAGACTCAAAGAGCCTCAGCATTCCTTGAACAAGCTCTTAGTGACCACGACGCTCTAATATTACCCACTACAATTATCGCAGCACCACTTTCAACAACTGTTGCTGCTTTTGAAGAAAAATCAATACTCGCTTCTCGTGATGCCAGAGCCAAGGGAGAAACGCCTCCAAGAAAAATGGAGGGGCCAATGGCAATTGCTGGACCTTATATTGGTCCTATAAACCACAGCGGCCAACCTGCACTTTCCGTACCATGTGGGTTCACTAAAAGTGGCCTTCCAATTGGTTTAATGATAGTAGGTAAGAGATTTACAGAAGCAAAAGTGCTTGGCATAGGCCACGCATATCAACAAGTCACAACTTGGCACAATCGCCGTCCAATTTAAATACTTTAAACTTAACTTACAGGAGATTGATATGGAACATCTTCCTTTGAAACGATCGATAGTTTTCTTAGACTTAGAAACTACTGGCTTAAATTCAAGGAACGATCGCATAGTTGAAATTTCCGTAATTAAGTATAATCCTGACGAAACATATGAGGAACGCACTGTCAGAGTAAATCCTGATATTCCTATACCACCAGGAGCATCAGCTGTACACGGTATAACTAATGAAGATGTTGCGAATGAACCTCAATTCAAACAATATGCAAAGAGTTTTTTGGACTTCTTGGACGGATGCGATATTTCAGGATACAACGCGATGCGTTTCGATATTCCATTATTGCAGAAGGAATTTGAGAGAGCAGGACTAGAATTCAGTATAGAAGATAGATATGTAGTAGATCCCATGATCATATTCCACATGAAAGAGCCCAGAGATCTTTCATCAGCATATCAAAAGTATTGCGGTCAAGTGCTGGAAGGCGCACATAGCGCTCTGGCAGATGCCCGGGCAGTTAAGGACATTATATTGGGTCAAATGAAATATTACCCTGATATTGGTAATTCAATAGAAGAACTGCATAATTTTTGCCATCCCACAAACCCCGACTGGATTGACAGTACTGGGAGATTAATTAGAACCGAGGCAGGTCCTATATTTGGTTTTGGTAAATACAACGGACAGTTGGTTTCTGAAGTCGCAACAACGGACAGTGATTACTTAAATTGGATGCTAACTGGAGATTTTGACCAAGTTATAAAAAACGCTATTAATGAACACATTCAGATGTGAACTAGTCGGTGAAGCATGAATAATAAGGTAGAATATAAAAATTAGGGCTGATAATTGCCATCAGGCAGTACCATTGGCAGTGAATAAGTTTTGTTATTGAGTAGGCTGTAAATCCCTATATCTGTTTCTTCTAGTCGTTCTGGTGTACATAATTTCCACTCATGTGATATAGCGTCACATCTGTCCCCGTCATTCTGCGCATCTAATAGAGTAGTCAGAGCCCAGTAGAAATATTCAGTTACCATGCATGAATAGTCACAAGTACGGTCGTCGTATGAGTACCATGCAGAACTTGGATAACGTGATGGCACTTGAGCAAAACGACCTCCCCTGGCAATATCCATATAGTTTGCTATCTCGGAATCGTATTGTTCACCGAAAACATCTGGATATGCTTTTGAGTAACCGTGCTGAGTTATTAGGTGTAATACCTCCTCTAGACTGGCATCGAACCCATTGGTAGGAGCGGTTTCACTGCCATATAAATCTTGTACTGCTAAACTATTATCAAATAAATCATTAACAGCATCAGGAAAATCGTCCCATAGTGACTCACTTTGGTTGTCATCTTTTGACATAATCAAGCTTGCATTATTATTTACCAGTTCTTCAATCACATCTATATTGTCTGGTGATCCATTAGCATCATTGTCTAAATATTGGGCTAACACATTTGCAGCATGAATAATCTTGTGATCTGGAGTTTGTTTCGTAGCGAAAATATTTATCCCAAAGACAGTGATGTATTTTGTGAAGAAAGGCTGCAATATCGTCCAGCTATCTGGCACAGATGTAATTCTAATATCTACAATGTACTCGGGTTGTGGAATAGCCGTAGGTGCAGGTGTGGCAGTAGAAGGTGTAGGCGTCGGGGTAGATGTTGGTGTCGAAGGATAAGGTGTAGCCGTAGCGGTCAAACTACGTGAGCACGACTTGGGATTTGTCATAGAAAACGTACACACTATAGTTTCACCTGTGTGTATACGAAACGTCCAAACAAACTGGTAGGTCATTACCTGTTCTTCTGTAGCATTCATGAAGTTTGTGGTGGCGGGGCTGTCACGTCCTTCGGCAAGGCGAGGTTCACCAAAAAAACCCAGCGCCGCCACCCTGTGACCACTATCATTGTGTACTTCAGCCTTAACCAAAGTGACATCTTGTCTGGAATTGTTTATTAATGACCACTTCACTTCATGAACCATCACGCCAGTTTGTGACGTAATGTGTATCGTTCCATCGAAGGCGTCCAATGGAGTAGCAGTCGGAGTGGCCGTCGGGATTGGTGTCGGTGCAGGCGTTGGTGTCAACGTAGCCGTGGGCATTGGAATAGGCGTAGCAGTAACCACCACCTCTACTATCTTCTCAACGGTAGCTTCTTTGACTACTACTTCAGGAGTTGGCACAGGATATGACGTAGGATAAGGCGTAAATGTAGGTGCTGGTGTCCATGTGGGAGAGGGAGTCCCTGTGGGTTGAGCCGTCGCACTTGAACACCCTGCTAATACTAGGATTAGCATCAAGCCACCGAGAACAAGGAATATTTTACTATTCATAGCACCCACCCCCCCGCATTTGGTTAGTTAATTATAGCATTTGGCTTTGTTCTACCTAAGGCTTTCACAAGCTATACCATCTTTGTCGCCATCTAGCCTATGTGGGTCCCTATAAGGCCCTCCAGCAGCTTCATAAAACGACTGTGCTTCTGTCCATCTATAGAAGTCACCACAATCTATATCTGGTCCATTAGGATTGAATCTGAATTGTGCAGTTGGGATTTGGGTTGCTGTTGTCACGGACACACTACACGACCACAGTCCGAGGCCACTAGATCTTGCATCTCTTTCTAGCTTTAAGTAATTATTCTTTCGACTGCTTTCTCCTTCGACGTAGACTCTGGCATATCCTCTGCTAAGTAGCATTTCTCCAAAGTCTTGGCCGTTGATGTCTATATATGCAAGTAAACGGTCGTAGTAATCTCTTTCTTGAACTTGAGTATCCTGAATTAACTTAACAGTTTTGTTGTTAAGGGTATCTCTAGCGTATTTTGTGGCAGCATCACCCCACTTATCTAAACAATCTAGGTCAGTAATGTTTCCATATTCGCCTAATTGGTTTGGAGAGAAAATTTCTGGAGTATCTATCCCGATTATACGCACCCTGTCTGATTGTCCAGATTCAAATTCCACTTCAATTGTGTCTCCATCTATAACTCTCGCAACATGTACCTTCTCCAGGGTATCCAATCCTAGAGTTTTCACAGGTGACAAGGTAGGAATAACTGGAGTATTTGTATTAGAGCAACCCAAAAGGATTATCCATAATGCTATTAATACGAACAGGAATTTAGCATTCATAATTATCCTTTAACGAATTTTATCTACATATATCTGACTATCTTTCATAACGAATTTTATGGATGCCCCCGTCTCTAGAATGGCAACATCTTCCAGTGGATTACCTTCCACCAAGATCAAATCAGCTTTCTTTCCAGGTGTGATAGTCCCTATTTCGCTATCCAGACCGATACACTCAGATGCATGGCCTGTTGCAGACAATATAGCCTGAGCTGGAGTCATTCCAGCTCGGGTTAGGCAGGTAATTTCCTGGGCATTGTTACCGTGAACCCATCCCCCTGCGTCAGTCCCTGTTACTACTTTAACTCCAGCTTCCAGTGCCATCTGTACGCTCTTTATATGGTGTTCTTTCATCTCTGCTGCCCGAATTCTGCCGTGTGGGGTGCCAAATTCTCCATGATACACGTATACACTAAAAGTGGGCGTAAGAAATATCCCCTTCTGAGCCATAATTTTCAAAAGATCTGGATCTTCATCCAAATATGCACCATGTTCAATTGAATCTACTCCCGCCTCAATAGCTTTCCTGAGTCCTGGACCTCCAAGCGCATGACACATCACACGCCTACCAAGATGATGGGCTTCTTGAACCAATGCTTCTATTTCGTCCGAACCTATAACCATGTCCTTTGGTCCTAGACCAGGCCTAGAGCTGGCTCCTCCAGTGGTAGCAAACTTGATCACATCTGCTCCCGCTTTGACCATCTCTCTAACTTTAACCCGCATTCCATCAGGTCCGTTTGCAACACCTGACGGTAAACTTGGATTTGGTGAGCTGGGATTCCTATATCCAGAGGCACTAGTATCTTCCCCAACGCCTCCTGTAGGTGTGATAATACTCAATGAAACCTGAAGTCTAGGCCCAGGTATAAGTCCTTCATCCACTGCCTGCCTGAAACCTGCATCAAGACCACCCGCGTCCCTAACAGTTGTGTAACCACTTTCTAACGTTTGTCTAAGGACAGCAGCAATGCGCATATGCCTTGTGCTGCGATGTTCATTGAGTCCCCACCTGCCAGCAACATCATAACCAAAGGAGGCTATGTGATCATGACAATCTATTAAACCTGGAAGAAGGCTCATACCAGAAGCTGATATCACCTCGGCTTCAGGTGGGATTGATATCTCTCGCTCAGCACCCACAGCCTCTATTTTGTCTCCACTAATTACAACTGTCGCGTTATCTATTGGTTTTGATCCAGTTCCATCTATTAACCTCACACCGGTTATAGCCTTCATTCAAATCCTCCATATCAATGATTCAGACTAACTCTATTCCGTATAATACACTCTCATAATTTAACTAACTGCCGCCAGTGACTTCCAGCACAGACCCCGTAATGTAACTAGCGTCATCAGAAGCTAAGAAAACAACCGCTTTAGCAACCTCATCAGGTGTTCCTGCACGTCCTAATGGAATAGCTTGTGTCATCCTTTGCTGTGTCTCTTCATCCAGAAGGTCGTATCTCTGACGAACACGAGCGCCAGGTTCAGTCAAGATGAGTCCAGGCATAACGGCATTAACATATATACCATCTGGACCCAGATCTTTGGCTAATTGATGGGTCAATCCTAATATTCCAGACTTAGCAGCCGCATATGGAAGGCGCGCTCCAGTAGTAGTCAAATCCCCAAATGTACCTTGGGAAGTATATGATGACAAATTTACTATGCGCCCTGAACCCTGAGCTTTCATGTGAGGAGTAACTGACTGACAGCACAAAAAAGCTCCGGTCAAGTTCAATGCTATCTGATCTAGCCATGTCTTTTCAGACACATCCTCTATATCTTTTATACCTATATTGCCACTGCCGCCGGCATTATTGATCAAAATATCTATTCGACCAAATTCCGATATGACCCGTTCAACCATAGAATGTACTTGTATAGCGACAGTCACATCTACAGCCATGTGGACAGATTTTTGACCTGTGTTTTTAATTTCTTTTGCTACTTCAGAAACTTTATGCTCCTGTATGTCTGTGACAAGTAGGTCAGCTCCTTGAGCCGCTAGTTCTAATGCTATGGATCGCCCAATACCTTGTGCGGCCCCTGTCACGATTGCAACTTTTCCGCTCAGGTCATACATAAGGCATCATCTCCTAATTTGGTATGGATAAAATATAATCTAAATTTATCATGCTAAGTTCAATTAATGTTATCCAGGACTGTTTGTCGTAATTGCGGTGCACGAGTAGACACTTGCCGAGCAATTTCCTCCTCGTCCACGTTTAAAATCTTACTATTACGCATGACAATTTGACCATTGATAATCACATCACCTACATCGCTACCACGCAAGGAATTAACAATCGCAAAGTAAGGATCATCTATCGGTAAAGCGTTGAGTCCAGGATTGAGAATCAACAAGTCAGCACGTTTGCCAATTTCTAGCGAACCAATCTCTTCATGAAGGCCACAAACGCGTGCACCTCCCAAAGTAGCCATTGTTACGAGTTCAAACGAGCTGACCACATTAGTATCCAGATAAGGCGCACCATAATGCAAGGACTGACCAATGCTTGATAATTTCATCGCTTCGAATAAGTCCAATGAACCACGATTGGCACCGTCTGTACCGATTCCCACTTTGATATCTAATTTCCTCATTTGAACTAGTTTAGTCATGCCCAAAGATGTAAAGTTCGGAGTTGGGCAATGTGCCACTCCCACTTGATGCTTCGCATAAAGCTCTACTTCTTCGTCGCTAAGTAAAACCGAATGGGCAGCGATGACATTAGAATTCAAGAAATCCAAGCTTGCTAGATAATTTGCAGGCCTCATTCCGTGATGGTCCAGAGCATGGTAAAGCTCATAATAACCTTCATTAGCATGTGTTTGCACCATAGTTTTATGCTCTGCTGCCAGGTGGGCTGTCTTTTGAATTAGCTGCGGCGTACAAACCGTGATTTGTCGTAGAGAGAAAACACCCCGCAAAAGGCTATCGTCATCATTATTTATAAATGGCCATCGCTGTACCACTTCTAGGTTTTTCTCGATTGCTTCTTCTGTAGAAAACAGCATGTTGTCTGGTAAAGTTGGCAGTCCTGTATCCATGTCCATAGTAGAAATAGCCATAAGCCCACGGATACCTACATCTTCAGCTGCTTTTACTAACTGTTCAGGATGGCGTCCTCCATGTTCTGCGAAACAAGTAGTTCCAACACGAATTAGATTGGTATACGCAGCCACACCACTCAAATAAACATCTTCTGGAGTCAACTGAGATTCAAAAGGAACGAGATAGTTTTTCCAAAAAGGATACCGCGTTCCATGTCGAGCAATGGCCGCACCCATCCCTCGCATTAAATGCTGGCATGTATGAAAATGAGAATCTATCAGACCCGGCATGACGATTTTCCCTGTCGCATCGATCACTTCGTCTACATTTTTTTCGACATCGGAAGTGTTGTTGTTTTGTGGATCGATTGAAACAATTCTCGTACCATCTATAACAATCAATCCATCATTAATAACACCTAAGGATCCCATGCTCACAATCGTGGCATTCTTAATCAATATGGCCATGGATTCTCCTTATTTGGGTTTTTAATTTCTTTTGCCACTCCAGAAACTTTATGTTCCTGTATGTCTGTGACAAGTAGGTTGGCTCGTTGAGCCGCTAGTTCTAATTCTATGGATCGTCCAATACCTTGTGCGGCCCACCCTGTCACGATTGCAATTTTCCTCTGTAAATTCGATTTCCTTATCATTTCGAAAACTATCATGCTATTAACAACGAGCTTGTGTCAACATCCGATAAAGCAATGAGAACCGAACATCACTGGTAATGTAAAGTTAATCACTTGCCGTTGTGCTTAGCTCCTTTTCGAGCACAAAATGTACCCATTCCATCGATTTGTAAGTTTGACAGCATTGGGATTGCGGCTGTATGCTCCAAGCAGATTATCTTAATTCTAAGATACATGATATTTGTAAAGACTAGATAATATAGAAGATGGAGGTCTGGGAAAATGAAAATTGGATTTTATGATGATTTTCGGCCATGCATCTTAAAGGATGATGGTGTTATTGACATTACAGATGATGTCAAATCCATGGACGAAGGTTCTCCTCAATTGCTAATGGAAAGCATTATATCTAACTTTGAAACTATTAGACCTCGCCTTAATGAATTACACGACAAAGGAACAGTCATTCCAATAAGAAATGTTCGCCTGCGTGCTCCATTACCACGGCCAGGTAAGGTTCTATGTGGTAATACAAACTACATGGAACATGTCCCGATTAACCCACCCAGGCCCCTGATTTCATTCTTTAAGTCACCAGATGCCATAATCGGGCCGGGCGACACAGTTGTATTACCAACTTTCAGACCTGTAATATTTAATCATGAAGCTGAGTTATGTGTCGTCATTGGTAAAGACGCAAAGGAGCTTGATATAGATGATGCGCTCAACTGTGTATTTGGATATACAACAGGCGTAGATGTCTCTGCCCGCGCACCTACAGAAGGTGAATCAGACTTACCTGGGGGATATGGCAAAAGCTTCGATACATTCCTGCCAATAGGTCCTGCAATTACGACTGCAGACGAAATAAGTGACCCAAACAACTTGAACGTACAATACAGGGTAAATGGCGAGCTACGCCAGAATTACAACACCAGTGACATGGAACATAGCATCGCATACCTGATAGCCGCTTTGTCCCATGTTATGACACTTAAACCAGGTGATTTAATCATGGCTGGAACAAACCATAGCTATCTAGGGCCGCTTCAGGATGGAGATGTTGCCGAGATAGAAATAGAGAAGGTAGGGCGCAGTACGCAAATAGTCGTAGATTCCCTTAAACGAAAATGGGATCCACACAATTTACGGCAACCTGAGGAATTGGCAGCCCGGCGTGAAACGCAGAAAACGCAGCCTCATCCTGGGTCATGGCCATTCCAGCCGGTTGGTGGCGCTTAATTCATTGTTTCAAAATGTAGAATCTTGTAGATCTAAATTGGAGAAAATGGAGGTTTGACATGAAAATAGGTTTCTATAATGAGTTCCTCCCTTGTATTGTTAAAGAAGATGGTGTTGTAGATATCTCAGACGCAGTTAGTGCATTAAAGGTATCTTCACCGCAATTTCTGCTAGAGAAAATGATAGTTAATTTCAATTCCCTTAGGTCCAGGTTGGAAGTCCTTGCAAACAAGGGTAATGTTATACCCTTTGGGGATCAGGTACGCCTGAGGCCACCTGTACCCAGACCAGGCAAGATAATTGCTGGTCAGGGTAATTACAAAGAAGGTGTCCCAATAACTCCTGCAAGGCCGCTAAGAACATTCTTTAAATCTCCAGAAGCCATAATAGGACCTGGTGATACCATAGTGCTCCCAAAACATAGGCCAGTCATTTTCAATCATGAGGCTGAACTAGCTTTCGTGATAGGTAAACCTGCTAAGAATGTTCTAGAAGCCGATGCCCTAAATTACGTGTTTGGATATACAACGGCTGTAGATGTATCAGCTCGGGCACCTGAAGATGGTGAGGCACAACTACCAGGAACAGCAGATGCTCATTACGGCAAAAGTTTCGACACTTTCCTTCCTATAGGCCCAGCTATAACAACGGCTGACGAAATAGATAACCCGAACAGCCTTAGAGTTCGCTATTGGGTCAATGGGGAATTAAGGCAAGACTATAATACTGATGACATGGATCATAACATAGCATACATAATATCTACTGTATCTCATGTTATGACACTGAAACCTGGTGACCTAATCATTGCCGGCACCAACCATGGCAATCTTGGCCCACTACAAGATGGTGATCTCGGAGAGATCCATATAGAAAAAGTTGGAAGTAGCTCAAACCATGTTACAGATTCTCTTAAGCGTACATGGGACCCTCATAACTTGAGATCCCCTGCCCTAAATACTGCTAATAGGGAGAGACTTAAGGGTGTATGGCACAGAGGAACGTGGCCGTTTCCTCCATCTACATGAAAGTGAATAATTACCCTGAATGACTCTTTATAAATTTCATTAGATCGATCCACAAATATCAGATTGGTCTAATGAAATCAGATGAATCCTTACTGATCCTGCCAACTTCTACAAGATGATCAGTACATATGGTTATAACCCTTCTAGCTTTGGGCCCAGTATTCGCAAATTCCGATTTTGTTGCTACTTCTTTTACTAAAGAGTCATAGGGTCGCAATTAGAAACACTTCAGTGCAGCTTTGGTGTTTAGCATAGCTATTATGCAGGCATAATTACTATTTGACGTGCGGTAAGTAATCCATGCCAATATGTCCTAGATCTTTCAATTTGGCATACTCTTCTTCAGTATATCCAAGTATATTAAGGTAGACGTGATCATTATCTTCACCCATACGCACAGGGGGTTTTCTTATAGAGAATGGTGCCTTTGGCATTTTGAAAGTAGCCCCTGGGCTTGGGTAGGTTCCTATTTCAGGGTGTGTGACTGATTTAAAGAAATCCCGCTCTTTGAGATGTGGATCCGCATAAGCATGCACTTCGTGTAGTAGTGGCCCAGAAATAATGTCTTGTGCCTGAAGGATATGAAACAATTCTATTGTATTCTTATCCTTGGACCACTCCCCTATTATATTGTCCACTTCGTCATGATTCTCTATTAGCTTATCCATGCTGTTAAAGCGTATGTCGTTAGCAAGTTCTTCTTTACCAATTACATTACACAGCTTAGACCATTTTTCAGAATTTTCTATACTGATTGCAATCCATTCATCCTCTCCAGAACATTGATAAACACCTTGGACCATGTAACCGAGATGATCACGGTTACCAGTAGTTTTACCAATCCTACCGTTAATCGTGTAATCCATGAATATTTCTCCTAGGTGAGGCATAAAATTCTCGCCTAGTGATATATCTATAAACATCCCTTTACCTGTCTTTTCCCGTTGGTGCAATGCAATGACGGCCGCATTTGCAACCATCACACCGCAAGCAGCGTCTGCTGGAACTGTTAAAGGAACTCCCTCTGTTCCCATATCCGGATAACCCATAACAGCTGCATGTCCATATGCAGCCTCAAATGAGGTCCCTATACCTTTATATGTGCTCCATGGGCCAGTTTGCCCGAAACCAGTAATAGAAATCATTATAAGATTCGGATTCCATTCACTTAAAACATCATATGTGAACCCCAACCTAGCCATTGATCCAACTGCATTGTTCTCTATGAAAAAGTCGCTAGACTCTATCAGCTTCCTGAAGGTCTTTTGGCCTTCTTCTGTACGCAATTCTGCTGTTATTCCATATTTATGCCTGGCATGAGCATTAAACCCTGCGTAGCGATTCCATGGCCTGGGTCCGGGGTCTTGATCTGGGTAAGGTGAGGCCAAAGCCTTTTTCTCAGCAACTGGGTTTGGATGGGCAAAAGCTCCCCTAGAAGTCGCTGATAGCTGATTCACTGTTTCTATTCTAATGACCTCTGCACCCATGTCCCCTAAGAACATAGTCCCATACGGGCCTGCTAGCACAACTGTCATATCAACTACCCTTAATCCATCTAATGGGAGTGGCCATTCAGTAGCTTCTGTGGTTGCACTTGTTGTATTTTTAGTAGGAGTGTACGAAGATGTCACCGAATCCAACAATTTAGTAGCTTTGTTAGTGATATCTCTAGCTTCTTCTGCAGAATACCCGAGACTGTCTTCTATTATTTCTTTATTGTGTTGCCCCAATAACGGTGCCGTGAAACGGATATCCCACCAACCATTGTTATTGAATATTGGAGCTCCAGGATATTTTATTTTTCCAATCCTTGAGTGATCTGCTTCCACGAAATACTCCCTGAATTGTAGCTGTGGACAGTCATCTACAACTTGATCAACTGTATTGTAATGAGTGCAGAGCAAGTCACTCTCCTGACATCTTTTAACAACCTCTTCCCGGGTTCGCTCCATTAACCATGGAATCCATATAGTCTCCTCGAATTCTTTTTTATACTCAGGATCCTGTGCACCCGTTGCAGTACCATATCTGGGATCTTCTGTTAATTCTGGCCGATCCATAGAGTTTGCTACTCTTGAAAATCTCTGCCCCCCACCTGCTACAGATATAAATCCATCCTTACATGGGAAAACACCCATAGGATAACCACCTATTGCCCCACCCATACGCCTGGTCCGTAACCCATTGTATTGATAGCTTATCAGTCCAATGGTGCGCATATTTATTGAACCCATCTGCGTCTCGAAAATAGATACGTCTAGTTGCTGCCCACCGATACTTTTGTATTGTTTGCCATACCAAGCAAGTAAGGTAGCCATAACAGCATTATTACCAGCTTGATATTGAACATGACTACCACCTAATTTAAGTGGATATCTATAGTCTAATCCTGTCCTGTTCATACTGCTCCCCATTGCATACAGTATAAGTTCAGAAACCAGATAATATTTGTAAGGACCAGTCTGTCCAAAATTGGATATACTCGTCATAACCAATTCAGGGTTTATCTGCTTCAATACCTCATAACCAAGACCCAACTTATCCATTACGCCAGGCTTGAAGCTTTCAACTAATATATCAGCAGTAGCTACTAATTTTTTTAGCGCCTCCACACCCTTAGGATTATGCAGATCAAGTGTTATTCCTTTCTTATTAGTGTTCAGGTATAAGAATAGTCCACTTTTTTCTATGTCTTTTTTATCTCCAGGGAACGGCCCTACATGTCTTGCATAATCTCCTGTCTCAGGCTTCTCTATCTTAATCACATCGGCCCCAAAATCTGACAAGATCTTAGTACAATATGGGCCTGCGATACCATGAGTGAGATCTATAATACGGATATCAGATAGGGGTTGGAAGTCATTATTTTTCACCATTCAATAATCTCCGGTCCAAAGAATATTTAATGCACAATAACGAGAACAGAGTATCATTTTAAACTACTGTTGTCTAAGGGAAAAAGCATAGAATAAGTAGGAAACGCCCATAGATTTAATAGAGAACATTTTGATATTCTTACAAATACAACACTAGTTCTGGAAGAAAACATGAATAATATGGCATAATGTAGGACATACTATAACACTATAGAAATAGGGGACCTCAATGAGTAATCAAAACCTTAAGGCACTAACCCGTTCTAGCCTGTCTACAGCGAGCGGCAATCTCACATACTATAGCCTTCCTAAATTAGAGGAAGCTGGTATAGTGAATCTCTCTAGGCTTCCAATTACTATAAGAGTCTTACTCGAAAATGTACTTAGAAACCAAGATGGATATCTAGTCAAAGAAGATGACATATTGGCTGCAGCCAACTGGGACCCCAAATCACCTCCAACAACTGAATTCCCATTCTTACCATCCAGAGTTCTAATGCAGGACTTTACAGGAGTTCCAGCTGTAGTAGATCTAGCAGCAATGAGATCTGCAATAGCAAGAAAAGGTGGTGATCATACGAAAGTTAATCCTATCGTTCCGGTGGATTTGGTAATAGACCATTCGGTGCAAGTAGATTATTTCGGAATACCCACAGCTTTCCAGCTAAATGTTGAACGAGAATTTGAAAGAAACCAAGAGCGATACACATTTCTGCGCTGGGCACAGCAAGCTTTCGACAATTTCAGGCTTGTTCCACCAGGTACTGGCATAGTCCATCAAGTGAATCTGGAATACTTAGCTTCCGTCGTAGCGTCCCGTGAGATAGACGGTGAAACTGTAGCTCTACCTGACACTTTAGTGGGAACTGATTCCCACACAACTATGATCAACGGCTTAAGTGTCCTTGGGTGGGGTGTTGGAGGTATAGAAGCAGAAGCCGTTTTGCTTGGCCAGCCATACTACATGCAACTTCCTGAGGTTATAGGATTTAAATTAAGTAGTTTCCTCAAAGAAGGAGTAACAGCAACTGACTTAGTCCTTACTGTGACCCAAATGCTTCGAGAAAGAGGCGTTGTGGAAAAATTTGTTGAGTTCTTCGGAGATGGTTTAACCAATTTACCTCTCCCTGATAGAGCTACAATAGCAAATATGGCACCGGAATACGGAGCAACCTGTGGCTTTTTCCCAATTGATGCAGGCACATTGGAGTATTTAGTAGGAACTGGTCGTACAAAAGAGCAAATAGAATTAGTAGAAAAATACGCTAGGGCCCAAGGTTTATTCCGGACTGATGGAATGCCAGAACCAATTTACACAGACATTTTACACTTGGACATGAGCACCGTAGAACCAAGCATGGCAGGCCCTAAAAGACCTCAGGATAAACTTGTTTTAGGATCTGTACGTGACAATTTCCATGATAGTTTTGGCGAAACTCTTAGCAAAGATCATTCAAACGGAATAGGCTTGGATAATGGATCTGTTGTCATAGCCGCAATAACAAGTTGTACGAATACATCGAATCCATCAGTAATGATTGGTGCAGGATTGGTTGCAAAAAGGGCAGTAGAGAAAGGTATAGACAGAAAACCTTGGGTTAAAACCAGCATGGCCCCAGGCTCTAAAGTAGTAACCGACTACATGGATGCATCAGGACTTACTCCATACTTGGAGCAGCTAGGGTTCCACACTGTTGGATATGGATGTACTACATGTATAGGTAATAGTGGCCCATTAGACTCGCCAGTATCATCAGCCATTACGGACGATGACTTAACTGTAGCGGCAGTGTTAAGTGGCAACAGGAATTTTGAAGGCAGGGTTCATGCTGAAGTTAAAGCCAATTATTTGGCTTCCCCAATGTTGGTGGTAGCTTATGCACTTGCGGGAACTGTTGAAATAGATTTGTTAAACGAACCAATAGCAAATGACAAAAATGGTAACCCTGTGTATTTAACAGATATCTGGCCAAGTCAAGAAGAAATTAAGAACACAGTCTCTTCATCTCTCAATCCAAGCATGTTCAGAAATAGATATGATAATGTTTCAGAGGGGCCAGAGGAATGGCAGAAATTAAGTGCACCCAGTGGAGAGATTTATCAGTGGGATCCGGAATCTACGTACATTCAAGAAGTGCCATTTTTCAAAGATCTTAGCGATGATATACAGGAACCCAAAGACATACTTAAAGCAAGAGTTCTGGCAATGTTCGGTGATTCTATTACAACAGATCATATATCACCTGCGGGAGCTATTCCCAGATCCAGACCAGCTGGCAAATATCTGGAATATCTAATAGAAACTAATGTGGAAATAGAAAAAGATCTGAGGCCAATAGATTTTAATACTTTCGGTGCACGAAGAGGAAATCACGAAGTAATGATGCGTGGAACTTTTGGCAATGTAAGGCTAAGAAATAAACTTACTCCAGACCATGAAGGCGACTGGACGGTCTACATGCCTGATAACGAGATCACAAGCATATTCGAAGCATCAACTCAATATCGAGAGAATGGAATACCAACTCTCATAATTGCTGGCAAAGAATACGGCTCTGGTAGTTCCAGGGACTGGGCAGCCAAAGGTCCGAAGCTTCTTGGAGTGGAGGCCACAATAGTAGAAAGTTATGAGAGGATCCATAGAAGTAACCTAATAGGAATGGGTGTCCTACCTCTTCAATTTGCAAATGGCGAGAATGCGGAAAGTATTGGCCTAGATGGTACTGAGACATTCGAGATAACAGGAATTACAGAAGGTCTAAAGCCAAGACAGGAAATAGATGTAAAGGCCACAGATAATAACGGCCAGACGAAAGAATTCAAAGTACTGTCTAGATTAGACACTCAGGTGGAAATTGATTATTACAGGAATGGTGGTGTTCTCCACACAGTCTTAAGGCGTATGCTCAGGGAAGCTTGATACTTCCTCATCACCTTGACAATGGATATAGCGTTTTGTACCATCAAACATAATTCACGTTATAGGAAACAATTGGAGGCCTGTCCATATTGGGATTAGGCCTTCTTTGCTCGAAGAGAAGGGTAAGGGGTATACTTAGTGTCATATGTGAAGGGATTGTTCTGTAGAGAGTGCGGCAGGAAGTATCCGGCTGAACCAATAAACGTATGCGATTTCTGCTTCGGCCCGTTAGAAGTCATATATGATTACGACTCTATTAGTAAAGTAATCTCTAGAGAAACTATTTCTTCTGGCCCAATGAGCATATGGAGGTATCATCACTTACTCCCCGCAGACCATGAGAATGCTGTAGATATAAATGCTGGCATGACTCCTCTGATAAAATCTCATAACTTCGCCAAATCTTTGGGCCTAGAAAACCTATATTTCAAGAACGATAGCGTAAATCCATCCTTCTCCTTCAAGGACAGGGTAGTTGCCGTAGCATGTACAAAGGCTCTCGAATTTGGATTTGACACCTTAGCATGTGCTTCCACTGGGAACTTGGCAGGAAGTGTAGCGGCCCATGCAGCTAGGGCTGGCATGAAATCTTACGTTTTTATACCGGCTGATCTTGAACCTGGTAAGGTCCTAGGGGCAGCTGTCTATGGACCAAACATAATGGCAGTTGATGGCAGCTACGACGATGTTAATCGGCTCTGTAGTGAAATAGCAGATAATTATAATTGGGCATTCGTAAATATAAATATGCGCCCATACTATGCAGAAGGCAGCAAAACACTGGGATTTGAAGTAGCTGAACAGCTAGGATGGAAGGCCCCAGATAACTGCATAGTGCCTGTTGCTTCTGGAGCACTTTTGACAAAGATCTGGAAAGGTCTCAACGAGATGGCCTCCATGGGGTTAATAGACCCAGTAAAGACCAAAATGTTTGCTGCACAAGCACAAGGATGTGCACCAGTAGTGACGGCTTTTGACGCTAATACATTCAACGTACGTCCTGTTAAACCGGCCACTATAGCTAAATCTCTTGCTATAGGCAATCCAGCTGACGGATATTACGCGTTAAGAACTATAGCAGAATCTATGGGCGGTGCTTGGGCAGTAGCAGAAGATGAAGTGGCTGATGGCATAAAGGAGCTAGCAGAAAAAGAAGGGATATTCACTGAACCGGCCGGGGGGGTCGTAATTGGTGCCCTCAAGCACCTAGTAGAGACTGGCCAAATAGATCCTTCTGAGACTACCGTAGCGTACATCACTGGAAATGGATATAAAACTCAGGAAGTTGTCCAAGACGTTGTGAGGCCACACCTTATCAAACCTACAATGGCATCCTTCGAGGCGGCCATTAAATTATGATCAATATCACCTTCAATCTTAAAAAGGAAGTGTGAAGATATGGCTAAACAAAGATTCAGGTTCACCTTCCCACAGCAACTTATCACTACACCTGTTATTTATGAACTAGGGATCAAATTCTCAGTGGTCACCAACGTTAGAAGAGCAGATGTTAGAGAAGATGTTGGATGGGTAATCCTAGAAATAGAAGGGTCTGAAGAGCAAATACAAAGTGGCCTAGAGTGGGTTGCTGACCTAGGAGTTAGGGTAGACAATGTCAGTGGAGACGTGTTAGAAGGTTAGATTATCTATTATCTTGAACACATAAGTAACTAGCTAGATACTAGCAAAACACAGGAGGATTTGAAAGATGAGCACAGTTGTACGGATTCCCACGCCTTTGCGGAAAGTTACCAACGGAGATGACAAGGCTTCCGTAGAAGGAGACACACTATCTCAAATAGTAAACGACTTAGAAAGTAAGTACCCTGGTATCAAGGAACGTCTTTGTGACGAAGATGAGCAGTTACGTCATTTTGTAAATATCTACATAAATGGTGAAGATGTAAGGTTTCTTGAAGGGCTAGCAACACCCATAAACTCCGGAGATGAGATAAGCATAGTTCCAGCAGTTGCTGGTGGAGCTTATTAATAAGTAGATCTAACCGCATATACGCCTATAGACAGATACTCAGTGCCCTAGTTTATTTTTCATCCATTTTTCTTTTTGAGATAGCCTGACTGCCTCATTAGACGAACGGTAATTGTACATGAATTCTTCTCTAAATATGTCCAACTTGTTGTTTTGGATGGCTACCCTAAGGTCTTCCATAAGCTTCAAAATAAAACGGAGATTGTGTATCGTTGCTAATCTATACCCAGAAAGTTCATGAGCTTTGAAAAGATGATTCAGGTATGCTGCTGAAAAATTTTTACACGTATAACAATTACAATTTTCGTCCACTGGGCCATCAAGAGTTTTATAAGCTTTGTTAAGTATATTTACGCGGCCGCTTACTGTCATCAACGAGCCATTCCTAGCAACCCTGCTTGGCAAAACACAATCAAAAAGATCAACCCCTCTATACACACACTCTACAAGATCTTCTGGCGACCCTACACCCATCAAATAACGAGGCTTCTCATAAGGCAATATCTGGCCCATAAGTTCTACGGTTTCATACATAACTTGCTTTGGTTCCCCAACACTCATACCTCCAATTGCATATCCATCAAAATCAAGGGACGTAAGGAAATTTACTGAATATCTACGTAATTCTAGATCCCCGCCTCCTTGTATAATGCCAAATAGACTCTGGCCATTACCTTTATGTGCCAGCTTACTTCTAGAAGCCCAACTATGGGTCCTATCTGTAGCCTTCAAAACTTCTTCCTTGATCAACCCATATTGAGAACATTGATCTAACACCATTGCTATATCTACGCCTAATAATTCCTGATACTCTATAACCATCTCTGGTGAAAGAAAATTACTACTCCCATCTATATGGGACCTGAAGGTAACACCTTCTTCGGTAATGTGGCTTAATTTGCCTAAACTGAAGGTTTGAAAACCCCCACTGTCAGTCAGTATGGGTTTATTCCAACCCATAAATACATGTAGCCCTCCAAGGTCTTTAAGCGTTTGTATTCCAGGTCTTAGCATCAAGTGATACGTATTCGAAAGAATAATGTTGGCACCTATAGATTCAATATCTCTAGAGTCAAGTGCCTTGACTGAACCTTGAGTAGCAACAGGCATGAATGCGGGAGTATCAACTATTCCATGTGAAGTGTATAGTTTACCTGCTCTGCCGCTGCCATCCACTATCTCTATCTTGAATTTATCTGACATTATTACACCTCAAGGTTAAAGGGTACGAATGTAATTTGGATACCTACCCTTATATTATATAATCCCATTTAACTAACAGGTCCACAGGCTATTAGGCAATATTAGAAAATAAGTAACAATAGAGCAAGAAATTTATTCCTACACAAAAGTAAGTCTATTGTATGGCATATTTATTGCAAAATGGATATTCCCAGTTTTGTTCTCAGGTTCTATCAAAAATAGATTGCATAGCTTTGACTTTTAGTATATCCTTACTGCCGTCCCTGGTGGTTAGAGCGAGGTGGAACCACCCGTTCCCTTCCCGAACACGGAAGTGAAACGCCTCAGCGCTTACGATACTGCCCTGGCAACGGGGTGGGAAAATCAGCCACTGCCAGGGGCATATTTATACAATCAAAACTCCCTGAACTTACGCGTATGGTCATATGTCTAGCTAGGTATCTCTTCCCACTCAAAGAAAATCTCCTCTGCTTTAATTAAACCTTTACACTCGCATGCCTGAAGCATATAATTAGCCAAGTTCAGGCCGCCTAGAGTCACTTATTCACTTACTAGGAAGGAAGCCTCAAAGATTGCTTACTGAACCAGAACCCTACTTAGAAGATATGGAACAACTGCTAAAGGAAGCAATGCCTCTTAATTTGAGGGAAGGCGATACTTTAAGCGGTGTTGTAGTACGCATAGATCGTTACGGTATCCTTATAAGCATAGGTAATAAGTCAGAAGGAATCGTCCCACTGGAAGAAATGCAATCTCTGACCAAGTCAGATATAGCATCAATCTGCCCAGGCGATAGCATCTCTGTAACCATTATAGACAATAGAAGCATGCATGGAGAGTGTCTACTTTCAGTAGACCAAGCAAACCTAGAAATTGGCTGGCATGTCTTGGTAGAAAAACAAAAGAATAGTGAACCTATATCAGGCATAATATCAGGCCAAAATAGAGGTGGATTGATAGTAATTGTAGAAAAGATCAATGGCTTCATACCTATATCACATATTAATTGGCCGAATAAATTTAATGAAGAAGACAGGCAAGAAATACTATCAAAAATGATAGGAGAGAGTGTACAATTAAAGATACTGGAATTGGACTTCCACAGCAAAAGCGTAATATTGTCAGAAAAATTGTTTACTGAAGAGAAACGAAAGATAAGCAAAGATAAAATGTTACAAAGCATAAAAGAAGGATCCCTAACAACAGGCACCATTTCTGGAATCACAGAGTTCGGTGCATTTGTAGACTTAGGGGGTGCTGATGGACTAATCCACGTGTCGGAAATCTCTTGGTCACCTGTAGACAATATTGGAGATTTTGTTAAAATTGGAGACACCTTAGACGTATACGTTCTTAAAGTCGACTTGGAGACTGAAAGAATTGGTTTAAGCTTGAAAAGGATAGGTGCTCAACCTTGGGATGGTATAACCCAAAAATATCAAATCAACCAGACAGTAGATGGTACAATAACTAAGCTGACAAAATTTGGAGCATTCGCTAGAATTAGTGGTAATATAGAGGGGTTAATACATATCTCAGAACTAAGTGACAAATTAATAGATCACCCAAAAGAGGTTATTCATGAAGGCGACGTTGTCCCTTTGAGGATATTAAACATAGAGCCTGAGCGTAAACGCTTGGCGCTTAGCCTAAAGCAGGCGGATCTCGGTTAGAACCATAGAGAACAATCCGCTATAAGATCATTGAGATCGGAGATAATGCCATGACTAGTAGATTCGAAAAGTTTTCAGAAAGAGCCAGAAGGGTGCTTTCATTAGCTCAAGAGGAAGCACAAAAGTTTAACCATAATTACATTGGTACTGAGCACATTCTCCTTGGACTTGCCAGGGAGACTGAAGGTGTGGGGGCCAAAGTCTTATCAAATTTGGAAGTCGAACTGAGCAAGGTGCGCTCAGCGGTTGAATTCATAATCGGACGTGGGGAAAGCCATACACCAGGAGAGATTGGACTTACTCCAAGAGCTAAAAAGGTGATAGAGTTAGCAGTAGACGAAGCTCGCAAACTTCAACACCAATACATAGGTACAGAGCATCTATTGATAGGACTTATGCGAGAAGGAGAAGGGGTTGCGGCCGGAGTTTTGGAGAGTTTGGCTGTAACGCTAGAAAAAGTTAGAGCAGAAACTACTCGTATATTGAGCCAAAACGCAGCCCAAGCTCAATCGCCTTCACGCTCCACAGCAACCCGTACGCCGACGTTGGATCAACTTGGTATAGATTTAACTAGTGCAGCGCGTGCTGACAAACTGGATCCTGTTGTAGGACGATCTAAAGAAATTCAACGCGTAATCCAGATTCTCAGTAGACGATCAAAAAATAATCCTGTCCTTATTGGTGAGCCTGGCGTAGGCAAAACAGCAATTGTTGAAGCACTAGCCCAGCAAATTATATCTGGTGATGTTCCTGAAAGCCTACAAGGCAAAAGGATAGTAACACTAGACATGGGCACCCTAGTTGCAGGAACTAAATACAGGGGCGAATTCGAAGAAAGACTTAAAAAAATCCTTGAGGAAATCCGTGCTGCTAAGAACTGCGTGCTGTTCATAGATGAAATGCACACTATGGTTGGAGCCGGTGCCGCAGAGGGAGCCGTAGACGCAGCAAATATACTTAAACCGTCTCTATCTAGAGGAGAAATACAGTGTATAGGTGCTACTACACTGGATGACTACCGTAAGTACGTTGAGAGAGACCCAGCTCTAGAACGCCGGTTTCAGCCTGTATACGTAGAAGAACCCACAATGAGTGATACCATAGAAATACTCCGCGGAGTAAAAGGTAGATACGAAGAACATCACAAGCTGGTAATAACAGATGAAGCATTAAGCACTGCTGCAAGCTTAGCAAGTAGATTCATAGCAGACAGATTCCTCCCTGATAAAGCTATAGACTTGATTGATGAAGCAGGTTCAAGAGTAAGAATAAGGTCTAGTTCTGTACCCCTGCCTCTCAAAGAGTCTACTAAGGTACTAGAAAGCGTAAGAAAAGAAAAAGATGAAGCCATTGCCGGACAGCAATATGAGCACGCAGCGGAACTGAGAGACAGAGAGTTGAAATTGGAAGCTAAGTTAGAGGGAATGGAGAAAGAATGGGCGGAGGAACAAGAATCTACAGAAGCAGTAGTAACAGAAGAAGACATTGCTGAAATCGTGAGCATGTGGACAGGTATACCTGTAACCAGATTGGCGCGAGAGGAAACACAAAGGCTTCTTAAGATGGAAAGTGCACTTCACGAACGGATTGTAGGACAAGATGAAGCTATAACTGCCATATCAAAGGCTGTACGTCGAGCAAGGGCTGGAATAAAAGACCCCAGAAGACCTATTGGTAGTTTCATATTCTTGGGCCCCACTGGTGTAGGTAAAACAGAGCTTGTTAGATCATTATCCGATTTTATGTTTGGCAGCGAAGATGCAATGATCAGACTAGATATGTCGGAGTTTATGGATAGACACACAGTAGCAAGATTGGTTGGTGCACCACCAGGATACGTGGGATACGATGAAGGTGGGCAACTGACAGAGGCAGTAAGAAGAAGATCGTACTGTGCTATATTGTTCGACGAAATTGAAAAAGCACACCCAGAAGTTTTCAACATACTGCTACAAATATTTGACGACGGCCACCTGACAGACGCTAAGGGACGTAAAGTTGATTTTAGAAATACTATAATAGTCATGACGAGCAACATAGGCTCAGATCTGATAAAGAGGGACACAGGACTAGGGTTTTCTCTCAAAACAGATGAGTCTAAATCAGATGCACAGCAATATGAGCGTATGAAAGACAAGGTTATGGACGAAGTCAAGAGATTCTTCAGACCTGAATTTCTGAATAGAATAGACGGGACTGTTGTATTCCACGCACTTGGAAAGGATCACATTCTCAACATAGTTGACTTAATGCTAGGGAGTGTTAAAGAACAACTTAAGGAAAAAAATGTTGACCTTGATATTACTCAACCTGCAAAGGAACTCCTTGCAGAAAAGGGATACGACCCAATATTCGGTGCCAGGCCTTTGCGAAGAGTTATACAAGACGAAATTGAAGACATGCTATCAGAGGATCTACTAGCTGGAACACTGCAACCCGGTGACTCAGTGCTTATAGACGTAAAGGAAAACAAATTCATATCAGTCACAAATGCTGTTATAGAAGCCGAGGTTATACCTGAAGAGGTTATACCTGAAGAGGTTATACCTGAAGAGGTTATACCTGAAGCTGAAAGTACCCCAGTTTAGTATAGACAGTGATTTTTGGTTTCTGAGCGGTTTGCGTATAAGTTGCTTATGAGTAATGAACATAAACGTACGTTGTATATATGTTCTGAATGCAACGCAGAGGCGTTAAGATGGGAAGGTAAATGTCCAGTATGCGGACAATGGAACACCCTAGAGGAAAGGTCCGCCCTCCCAGGAAATCATTACGCCACGAAATCTTGGATTACAGAAAAAGCTAGACCAGTTCAAGAATTATCTGAAATCGACATAAGCCACGAAACACGTCTGGACCTAGGTTCTCAAGAAATCAACAGGGTAATGGGTGGTGGAGTAGTAAATGGATCATTCGTACTGCTGGGTGGAGATCCGGGTATCGGCAAATCGACTTTGCTACTACAAATAGCTAATAGTGTCTCCAAAAGTAGGAAACCTGTTCTATATGTTTCCGGTGAAGAATCTCCTCAGCAACTCAAGATGAGAGCAGATCGTATTGGAATCAAAGGAATCGGACTTGAAGTTGTTTCGGAAACAAATATGAATCGTATACTCAACCATATAGACACTATAGACCCCAGTATAACTATCATAGATTCAATACAATCCGTGGCATTTCCAGACATACCAAGTGGCCCAGGCAATATAAGCCAGGTCAGGGAATCTGGGTTGGCTTTGTTGCACAAAGCCAAAGAAACTGGCTCACCAATAATAATAACTGGTCATGTTACTAAAGACGGCAGTATTGCTGGACCCAGAACCTTAGAGCACATGGTAGATGTAGTTTTATATCTTGAGGGTGATAATTTAGGATCATACAGGTTACTCAGAGGTGAAAAAAATCGCTTTGGCTCAACAAATGAAATAGGTGTATTTGAGATGGGTGAGAATGGTTTACTAGACATACCTAATCCGTCGCACGTTTCCCTATCAGATCGTGGTGCTAGTACAGTAGGATCAGCTATAGTACCAATAATTGAAGGTACAAGGCCTATTCTTGTAGAAATCCAGGCCCTCACTACACCTTCCTCTCTACCTACCCCGCGAAGAGTAGCGAATGGTATCGATGCGAGTAGATTATCTATGGTTATTGCCGTATTAACTAAACGCATCGGTGTATCCATAAGTAAACAAGATATCATATTGAATGTTGCTGGAGGATTTAGAGCTACAGAACCAGCTGCAGATCTAGGGATAGCGCTAGCTCTCATGTCAAGCTTGAAAAACATATCTATACCTCTGAAGATAGCTGCAGTTGGCGAGATCGGGCTGGGTGGTGAACTGAGGGGTGTAAGCCAAATGTCGCGACGCCTTGCAGAGTTGGGTCAAATGGGATTTGAGGGATGTCTCGCCCCTATATCAAAAGTACAAACTATTGATACAAATATAGTATTGTTTCAGAATGACTCCCTGTCTACAGCACTGGCTAAAGTATTACATTCTGCTAGAAAATGAATACGACACGCCCTATACTGATGAAACAAAGTGGGTTGATTCGGACACAGGAAAAAGTTATTCTGGTCAGATAATTGCTGATAAATGATATGAGTGTGTAATAATGTCGGAAATTGACTTAACAGAACTCTCTGAGATGCCTGAACATTTAGGCACAGAAAATAAATTAATAGACTTGAAAAACATCTTGTCTGAAATGGAATCGGTACTTGTAGCATACTCAGGTGGTGTAGACAGCACCTTTCTAGCCTATATTGCCTTTACAGTACTTGGTGATAAGTGTCTTGCAGTGACAGCACAGTCTCCAAGTATGGCCACAAACGATTTGGAAGATTCAATAAAGATTGCTGCGGACATCGGTATACGGCATAAAATAATAGAAACTCAAGAACTCTTAGACCCGAGATATATAGCTAACGGACCCAGAAGATGCTATTTCTGCAAGTTGGAATTATATACACATTTAATTCCACTAGCTAAAACTGAAGAACTAAAGTGGATAATAAGTGGTACGAATATTGACGATCTGGGGGACTTTAGGCCTGGGATAAAAGCTGGGCAAGAAAACGGTATAAGAAACCCAATGGTTGAGGCTAAACTTAGTAAAAACGATATCCGCCAATTATCGAAGAATCTTGGTCTATCAACTTGGGATAAACCTGCACAACCATGCCTGTCATCTAGGATACCGTATGGAACACCGGTATCCATAGAAGCTCTGCGGAAAATATCCAAAGCGGAATCTTATTTGATTAAACTTGGGCTTAGAGAATGCCGTGTGCGCCACCATGATAATATAGCAATTATAGAAGTTGCACCAAAAGACATGTCGACTTTATTGAACTCAGACATACGTAAAGACCTGATCCAATATGTAAAGTCCCTTGGGTACATTTATGTAACAATGGACTTATCTGGTTTCAAGTCTGGCAATCTTAATGATATCCTAAAAGAAAAGAAAATGAACTAATCTAAATAACAATTAGATTGACAGGAGAAATCACTGAAAACCGCGTATATTCAAGCTACAGGTGGTGTCAGCGGAGACATGTTACTCGGAGCTCTATTGGATGTAGGCTTGCCTATCGAAATCTTAGAAAAAGAGCTGTCAAAATTAAATCTCTCTGGGTATTCTATAGAATCTCAACGTGCCATGCGTGGCGTAATCGGCGGCACTCAAGTTAACATACATCAGGCAAAAGGTACTAAGTCAGGATATTCCATTAAAGATTTTGTCCAAATAGTTGGGTCAAGTAAACTATCTACCTATGTTAAAGATAAGGCTACAGTCATTCTCGAAAAATTGGGTACAGCCGAAGAGTTAGTTCACGGGCCAGGCCACGTACTGTATGAATTAGGAGAGATAGATACAGTGCTAGACATAGTTGGAGTAATCAGCGGGTTTGAAGCCCTGTCAATAGAGGCACTCTACTCTTCTCCCCTTCCATGTGGTTGGGGAATTGTAAATACGAAAAAAGGTCCTCTACCAATACCTGCGCCAGCAACGGCACAGCTCATTGCTATGGGGAATGCCAAGATATCACCACCCACGGCCGCTTATTTGGAAGCTGGTGAATTAGTCACTCCTACAGGTGCCGCAATAGTAACAACCCTAGCATCATTCGAGGCTCCAACAATAACTGTCACACGCTTGGGGTATGGCATAGGCTCTAAAGATATACCGCAATTGCCAAATGTCCTATCCTTATGGCTAGGTGAAAGTTATGATGTAACTAAAGCCAAGAAACTATGTTTATTGGAAACTAATATTGATGATTCCACACCAGAATTACTTGGTTATGTACATGAAAAATTATTATCTAGTGGCGCTCTAGATGTATGGACCACTTCAATACAAATGAAGAAAAATCGACCTGGCGTTATGCTGAGTGTCTTATGCGATCTAAATATGGAAGGTATATTTTCTAAAATTATTCTGGAAGAAAGTTCTACACTCGGTGTAAGAGTGAATTATGTAGATAGATACGAAGCAGAGAGGGAAAAAACCTTGGTTACCACAAGCCTTGGCGCAATAAATGTAAAGGTCAAGAGAATTGACGGTAATGTATTCTCAATATCTCCAGAATATGAAGATTGCAAGGTTATCGCTATGACAGCAAACATACCACTGCAAGAAGTATTTCGCAGGGTAGAAGCTGAGGCTCGCAACATACTCGGATTGTATGACAAATAAAATCTATACCTATATAATAGCTTACTGAAATCATGAATATCTTAAATTTATACGGAGGTTGGAATGGGATATAAATTATCTCTCACAGATATATCAAGTGTGGAATCATGGCGTTCTTCCTTGGCTGAATTTATTGCGACATTCTTATTTGTGTTTATTGGAGCTGGATCTGTAGTTAGCATATCAATATTTCTGGATCATGCAGACTCTAGCAGAACAGGAGCGAAATTCATACTAATTGCGATGAGCCATGGATTAGCCATTGCAGTATTGGTTTCCGCCACAGCGAGAATATCAGGAGGTCATATCAATCCAGCAGTAACATTCTCCATAATGCTAGCAAAGAAATTAAGCATAATGACGGGAGCAATGTACATTACTGCTCAATTATTTGGGGCTATATTAGGAGCCTTACTACTTAAATCTGTTATTCCTGAAGCCTTGCACAATGGCCTTGGAACACATGGCTTAGCAATGTACATCGACCCAACTGCTGGTGTAGTTATAGAAGCCGTACTAACATTTGCTTTGGTTTTTGTTATATTTACTACAGCAGTAGATACAAAAGGGTTAGGGAATATAGCTCCTTTTGCAATAGGTATAACTGTTTTGATAGACCATCTTATTGCAATACCTCTTACTGGAGCATCTATGAATCCTGCAAGAACTCTAGGGCCGGCATTTGCTATGAATGCTTGGAATGATCACTGGGTCTACTGGGTAGGGCCATTACTTGGTGGTGGTGTCGCATCTATTCTGTACACGTATATTTTTGCAAGTAAAGAAAATTAGACCATAGTTCTTACATAAGAATGTAAAGGCTACGTACTTAAGTACGTAGCCTTTACATTCTTATATACTAATGCGAAACAACTTAGGTTTAAGAGTAAATTATACCTCTCTATATTCACCTTCAACAGTCTCTCCAGGTTCAGGATTATCTTCATCAACTTCTTCAGGACCCGATTCAGCATTATTCGATGCACTGTACACATCTGCCCCTACTTTCTGGACCAAGGCCTGTAATTCTTCAGTCAGAGTACTAAGATTACTAGAATCCTCAGCATTCAGAGCTTCTTTCAGTTGTGTAACTTTATTTTGTATGTCAGCCTTAGCTTCTTCAGGTATTATATCCGAATGTTCGGATATAAGCTTTTCAGCACTATAAACTAATGATTCAGCAACATTTCTTAATCCTACATCTTCACGACGGATACGATCCTCTTCTGCAAATCTTGAACCTTCTTCTACTAATCTATCAATTTCTTCTTTGCTAAGACCAGAGCTTGCTGTAATAGTTATACGTTGTTCTTTATCTGTGGCTTTATCTTTAGCTGTGACATTCAATATACCATCGGAATTTATGTCAAAAGTAACATCAATCTGAGGCATTCCCCTAGGGGCTGGCAATATCCCATCTAGCATAAACTTTCCTATTGATTTATTATCCCCTGCCATAGGTCTTTCCCCTTGCAATACGTGAACTTCCACACCAGGTTGATTATCACCTGCTGTCGTAAATGTTTCTGACTTAGATGTGGGTATCGCTGTGTTTCGAGTTATTAGAGGTGTCATTACACCTCCAAGAGTCTCTATACCAAGTGTGAGAGGTGTAACATCGACCAGCAACATATCTGTCACATCACCCTGAAGTATTCCAGCTTGTATAGCTGCTCCAGCTGCTACCACCTCATCTGGGTTAACTCCTCTATGCGGATCTTTACCAAATAATTCTTTTGCCTTTTCTATCACTACAGGCATCCTAGTCATTCCGCCTACTAATACAACTTCATCAATCTTGTCAAGTGATATTCCTGCGTCAGATATTGCCTGTTTACAAGGTCCAATTGTGCGATCCACAAGATCCGCTACCAACTGTTCCATTTTAGATCTACTTAGTGTCATAGCTAAATGCTTTGGCCCAGCTGCATCTGCAGTGATAAAGGGCAAATTAATTTCAGATTGCATAACTGTAGATAATTCTATTTTTGTTTTTTCTGCTGCTTCTTTAAGGCGTTGTAAAGCCATCCGATCTTGTTTAAGATCTATCCCTTGTTCTTTTTTAAATTCATCACATATCCAATCTATTATTCTCTCATCAAAATCATCTCCCCCCAGGAATGTGTCTCCATTCGTGGACTTTACTTCAAATACACCTCCTCCTATTTCTAGTATGGATATATCGAAAGTACCCCCACCAAGATCATATACGGCTATAGTTTGATCTTCTTTCTTATCAAGACCATAAGCCATAGATGCAGCAGTAGGTTCATTTATTATCCTGAGAACATCCAGTCCTGCAACCTTACCTGCATCTTTTGTAGCCTGTCTCTGTGTATCATCAAAATATGCAGGTACAGTTATAACTGCTTGTGATATTGTTTCACCTAATTTGGCTTCAGCATCTTGTTTCAATTTCTGCAAGATCATTGCAGAGATTTCTGCTGGTGAATAAGCTTTGCCAGCCATCTCCACATGGGCATCACCATTCTTTGCTTTGACAATTTTGTATGGAAGCCTACCGATAGCGTTTTGTACCTCTTTGTCTTCAAATCTCCTGCCCATAAGTCTTTTGATAGAAAAAACTGTATTGCTTGGGTTCGTAATAGCCTGTCGTTTTGCAATAAGACCTACATATCTCTCTTCTGTTTTGTCATTAAGCCCCACCACAGATGGACTTGTCCTTGCTCCTTCAGTATTCTCAACTACCTGCGGCTCTCCTACTTCTATAATGGCCATACAAGAATTAGTAGTACCAAGATCTATTCCTAATACTTTCGGCATCATTCACTCTCTTTCTCCGAGGATTCCTCAATCTCATCCTCGATATTGTTTTCTGATTTAGAAACCACTACTTGTGCTGGTCTAATTACCCTACCATTCAATTTATATCCTTCTCTAACAATTGATATTATCTTACCATCTTCCATTTCACTGGTCGGTTGATGCAATAAAGCTTCATGTTGCGACGGATCAAAATCGTTCCCATATGATTGTATTTGCAATAAACCAAAAGATTCCAAAATCCTTTCCAAATTTCGATATACAAGTTCTACTCCAGAAACCCAGGAACCAAGATCATCTAGATTGTCCGGAATATATTGTAATGCTCGTTTATAGTCATCCAGTACCGCAAGTAAGTTCAATATGATACTTTCATTTGCACGTTGCTGCAAACCAATTCTTTCTTCATCTACTCTACGTTTGTAATTTACAAGATCAGCCTGCGCTCTCTGCATAGCCTCTCTAAATTGAGATGCTTCATTTCGAACTTCTTCCAATTGTAATCTCAGAGATTCAACATCATCTGCTGGAAAATCAACTGCCTCTATATCTCCAAATGCTCCATCATCTATATGCACTTTTTCTTCGCTACTGTTTTCTTCAATCATATAATCGATTCTCCAAGATGGATTCTAATAATTAAGATACATTCTGACTATCTGAAAAGCTGACCCCGAAATCCCTGAAAATCTGCTCCATCTCTTCTGCTAAAAGTGCATGGGCATCATTTGTCAGAGCCATATCTCTTATCATCTGTCTCAAACCCATTACCTTATTCAGGAAATTAAGAGCAAATTCCACTCCTGCTAGATTCATCCTCAGATCATCTACCATGTATTTAATCAATCTAAGGCGGACTATATCTTCTGCGGAATATAGTCGTAACATACCCATACTTCTATTCGGAACAACTAAGCCTACTCTTTCATATTTCCTTAGTGTCTGTGGATGCACATGCAATAATCTTGCTGCGACGCTTATAACGTATACACCCTCTTCAATTCCATCTGTTCCCTGTTGCTCCCCTCCATTAGTTACACTACCGACATCATTGTCAACAGACCGATGTGAATAATCATCAGAAACTGATCTTCTTACAAAAGAATGGTAAAATTGACCTGTGAAGACATTCCTGCGGCCTGTATCTCTCATATCTGAACTCTGCATAATAATTCAACGCTTTTGATCGCATTATAATAGTTGATACGACATGTGTCAACTATTA
>CAUZSC010000005.1:0-33735 GCA_963582505.1 Dehalococcoidia bacterium | reverse complement strand
ACAAATACAACTGTAGTAGCAGTAGAAAATGTGTCTAGTAAGGTCAAAGTCACCTTAGGAACCCCAACTGGAAATACGCAGCTGATATGCGAAAAGGTTTTAGTAGCTGCCGGGATAGAAGGCAATACTGACAACATAGGACTAGAAAACATTGGAATAGTAACCAATAATAGTTTCGTAGATGTTAATGAAAATATGCAAACAAATATACACACTATATACGCTATCGGAGACGTAACTGGTAAAATGCCATTGGCACATGTAGCCTCTGCACAGGCAATATTAGCAGTAGAACATATAGCTGGCATTCCAACAAACCCTATAAATTACAAGAATATGCCAAAGGCTACATATTGTAACCCCCAAGTAGCCAGTTTCGGTTACACCGAAAAGGAAGCACAAAGCTTGGGAATAGAGGTTCGCATTGGTAAATTCCCATTTCGAGCAAACGGTAAAGCTTTAGCCATAGGAGAAACGGATGGGATGATTAAAATTATCTTCAATGCCAGAAACGACAGCATAATTGGAGCTCATATGATAGGCTCAGATGTAACGGAAATGTTAGCAGAGATCAGTATGACTAATAAACTAAACGGTACATTCAGGGACCTCGGGTACATGACTCACTCTCACCCTACGCTATCAGAAATGCTCAAAGAAGCAGGTTTAGATGCATACGGAGAAAGTATACACACGTAAAGGCGAAAAATATCAGGGAAACTCATATATAGAATACCCTGAACAAAAGGAGTGTTTGATGATAATCAACCCAAACAATTTTGAAGGGTTTTACTATGTACTTACAGGTTTAGTAGTACCACGACCCATAGCCTTCATATCTACAATCTCTCCAGATGGTGTAACAAATTTAGCACCGTTTTCCTTTTTTAATGCAGTGTCAGGAAACCCAGCGACTGTCATTGTATCAATAGGACGTTATACAGGCACCAAATCTAAAGATACACTCGCTAATATTGAAACAACTAAGGAATTTGTAATAAATATTGTAAATTATGAAATTAGCGAAGCTATGAATAGCACCGCTGCAGAATTTCCTGAGCATGTAGACGAATTTGATGTCTCCGGTCTTACAAAGCTACCATCTGAAATTGTTGCTCCACCTCGCGTTGCAGAGTCACCAGCTCAATTAGAATGTAGATTAAACAAGGTCGTACAAATAGGTAATGGAGATAACGAATCCGGTCTAGTTATTGGAGATGTGTTGTTAGTGCATGTTAAAGATGAAATCATAGACGGCAATCGCATTGATATTAATAAACTAAATGCTATCGGCAGACTCTCTGGCAGTATGTATTCTAATATTGGTGAAACGTTCTCATTGAAGAGACCAATTTATCAAGAAAACGGATAGCATAGCAGTTCGGTTTTTTGCACGGGCATTGTTAAGCAATATGCGGTTTTCGTTTTACTTATACCATCGCATTACATATAGCATTGATATTTGTTGTAATATATACGTTTTACGTAGCTCATGTGGTTTGCAAAAATAGCAGAACAATGCCGACAAATTTGTTGATAATCGTTGCGAAAACCTGTACTATATCGGCCATAGGCGTAAATAACTAGTCCTTAGGATAGAGATCAATCTCTATCTTTATAGGACTCCTCCGCTCCGCCGACACACACTACTGATATGATAGGAGAATCGCGGCACCATGCAACCTGACAAGCAAGGTAGCTCGGCTTTAAACGGACCTTTAACAAATCAGGAATTCTCTACCGCATTAGACGAATTAGTAGCAATAGCAAAGAAGGGCTACGATAAGAATAGCGAATTCTTCAACCCTTCAGATCAGTGGATACTGGGTCAAATGCGCATCTTCCAAAGCCTTCCAGAAAATGATAGAAATGCTTTCTTGGCAGAGGCTGAGGAGTTGGACAAGCAAGCCAAAATACTAAATGCAGAAGGAAAAGCTGCACCTAAAGTATGGCCAGATACCGCCATAAGATTAGATAGTGGGGGCCTAGCCTTTTTTAGCCAACTCGGAGTTGCAAGGCGCCCTGACCTTACAAAGTATTTCATAGATGGGTTCGATAGAAACCGAGATGCTTTAGCATTCGACGAAGAAAATCAAGACCTGTTCGCAGATATACTACCGATTATTACAACACACTTGAGAAATAGCATATCATCTGAATCTGGTGTCATCCAGACAGATAGACAGATAGGCGATGTGCCTGGTAAATCGTTCCACGCAAGGCAATTATTATTTGGGACTCGATATCCACAACTTCCATACATGTGGAAACAGTTAACATTCGAATTACCTGAAGACGAATTGGCAAATGAACCAGACATATTAGAGATATCTATACCGAATTGGCTACAAGACCTATCGTTACCAGAAGCTTTGAAAGAAAAAGTCCTGGCAGCAGGTTTAGATAGACTAGTATTTAAGGCGCCGACTAAAGGTTTATCTCTACACCTAGGCTTTGACTACATGGGAGAGCACAAGATGGGCCCGCTTTCAATAGCTATGTTTAAGGTCAAGGAGTCAAATGGTTTGGCTTTGCAAGCTGCCCTCAGCATGGCTCATGTTAAAACTATAGCTGACGATATGAATAGAACTGCTATTATCACTACTGGGCCATCCCTGCACGGCAAGAGTACATTGACTGTTATGCTGGAATTCGCTAAAGAAGGAGTTAGCAAGCTAGTAGGATTACAGCTTGATCCACATGAGGGTGTGTACCCAATGAACGATGATATAATCCTGCTGCAACCAAGTACAGACGCTAAATCGTCCAAACAAATTCCATATGGAATATATGGAACTGAAAACAGCTTCTACGCTGTACCTTTCGGGCTTACAAAAGAAGACGATCCTATCACTTACGATGTCTTAAGAGGTTCACCTAACTCTCCAAACGCCCAGGAAACCTTAGAAAATGTCCCGGTAAAGCCAGATGGAGGTAACGACGCTACTCCTGACTTCATGAGGAACCCTGTGCGTAATATGAGAATGGTGCTTTCACGTGCAGGCTTACTGAAGAGGAAAGGTGTAGACAACCTGCTGTCCCACATTACTGGTGGTGTAATGAAAGACGCTGTCCATGTACCAATGGAACACACAGATAAGATATTATGGCAAGGGGTAATGAGACAGAACACTGTAGTCCCGCCGCTTGTTAAACTCAACGCTAAACAATACATAAGGTCCCTAATGTATGGTGAGGCTGTACAAACAGGTGCCTCTACTGGTGCTATAGGCAGACCTTACGTAGAATACTTCTCAGACCCTTTCATCATAGGCCTCGAAGATGATAATGCAAATTTACTCTATAAAATTTTAACTGAAATAGATGAATCCGGGATGAGTCAAGGATTTTATATGTTCAATACTGGTGGCCTAGGTGCAGATACAAATGACGAAGCCTCTGGAGCTACCTACAAGAAGATAACTAGAGAACTTACGTTGCAACTTCAGGAGGCGCTACTACGAGAAGCAATTAAGTTCGAATTCGACGAAGTGTTGGGAATAGAGTTAGCATCTGCGATAATAAATAAAGATGGGAAAGAAGTTGTTGACCTTAGAAAAGACTGGTTACCCAGAAACATATATGAAAATAAAGAGTACAACAACAAAGTTGAGAACCTGAAACATAAGCGATATTACGGAGATAGTCAAAATGATAAGGCCGGTATACTAAGGTACACTAGGGCGAATAATGATATTTTTGACATAGATGATATCCCCTTGCCTTCGAATGACAGAGAGGCTGCTTGGCTTGTATCTTTCTACTGGTCACTAGAACAGGCTTACGAATCTATAGAATTACTAGGGCAAAACACTTCAGAAAGTAGCAACCCAAATCCTCAGGCCTTATCCCAAGTGAACGCCAAGCTTCTATCAGCCGCGGAAAATGGCCTTGTATTTAACCTTCGTGATAAAGAGATATTAGGAAAATTTGGCATAGATCTTTAATACAAATGGATATTAGGAATATAAATTCGAGATTTATCTACGAAGTGGATTGAGGAAATTATGTCCACGATAGGTATAGTATCCCCAGATAAGGATAAAGCTCGTCACTACATCAAGGCGATATCCAAACGAGGATCTGACTGGGTTCTCATAGAATCCGAATATGCAAATAAGATAAATAAAAGCCTCTCAGGCATACATGGAATAATCATGACTGGCGGTTTGGATATAAACCCTGAACGATACGGAGAGATTCCAGATCCCACAGCCTCTTTACATATATCTAAAGACAGAGATGAATGGGAGATACCTATCCTTAAACAGGCCCTAGGTAAAGATATGCCAATATTAGGAATATGTAGGGGCATGCAACTACTGAATGTAGTTTTCGGAGGTAAACTAATCCAGAATCTTCCTGGTCACAAAAACGAAGATCTTGACTATGATACAGATAAAAAATCCAGCTTTCATCAAATATACCTATCCCCAGGAACCAAACTTGCTGCTATAATGGGATCAGGTGGTTTCATAAGGGTTAATAGTAGGCACCATCAGGGATTGGGCGAACCGCAGAAAGCTCCAACTCTAATGGCCTCTGCATACTCACTTGAAGATGGGCTAATAGAAGCGATAGAGAGCCCAAAACACGACTGGGTCATTGGAGTTCAATGGAATAATGAGTTCGAGGAGGAATTGTATAAAACTTTTGGTAACTTGTTCCAAGCGTTCATAGAAAGATCAGATAGATTCGAAAATATAACTAGTCCATCCAAGTAGTATATTGGATTGGATTCATAATTCACCTCATGGAAGAGAGGGTATAGATATGGTCATAGCTAGTGAAAACATTAAACCAGTACGTATAGAAGAGGAGATGCGAAGTTCGTACCTCGACTATGCAATGAGCGTGATAGTCGCTAGGGCTCTGCCAGATGCACGAGATGGTCTCAAGCCTGTCCAACGAAGAATTCTCTATGCAATGCACGACCTCGGAATGCGCCCTGGTACACCTTTCCGAAAAAGCGCCCGTTTAGTAGGCGAAGTATTGGGTAAGTATCACCCACATGGAGATAGCCCAGTTTACGATGCGCTTGTACGAATGGCTCAGGACTTCAGCTTACGTTACCCTTTGATAGACGGTCAAGGAAACTTTGGTAGCGTAGATGATGATCCCCCTGCAGCTATGAGATACACAGAATCCAGGTTAACGGCTATAGCTCAGGAGATACTAGCAGATATAGACCGTGACACTGTAGATTTCAGTCCAAATTTTGATGACTCCCTTCAGGAACCACTTGTATTGCCATCACGATTACCCAACCTCCTACTTAATGGTGCCTCTGGAATAGCCGTTGGTATGGCTACAAACATACCTCCGCACAACCTTAAAGAAATATGCGAAGCATTGATTCAACTTATTGACCACCCTGAAATCACGTCGGAGGAATTAGCTGCATTTGTTAAAGGCCCTGACTTTCCCACTGGGGGTATTATATTGGGCCGAGATGGCATACTGAATGCATATACTACTGGAAAAGGTAGAGTAATAGTTAGAGCCCGTGCAGTTATAGAAGACATGCCTAGAGGCGGGAGACAGCAAATAACAGTTACAGAGCTACCATACCAGGTTAACAAGGCTGCATTAGTAGAAAAAATAGCAATGCTGGTTAAAGACAAGAAGATAGATGGTATAAGTGATATAAGAGACGAATCCGATCGAAAAGGTATGCGCGTGGTCATAGAATTAAGAAGAGATTCACAACCACAGATAGTATTGAATAATTTATATAAGCATACCTCTTTGCAATCTGCATTCTATGTAAATGCGTTAGCACTTGTAGATGGTCAACCTCAAGTTCTACCTCTCAAGAGATTGCTTCGCAGTTATGTGGATTTTAGGCGACAAGTCATAACCAGAAGATCCCAATATGAGTTAAAGAGAGCGCAGGACAGATCCCATATACTAGAAGGGTTAAGAACAGCCCTAGGAAACTTGGAAGCTGTTATAAAACTCATCAGGGAATCTGAAAGTGCAGAAACAGCGCGTCAAGGTCTAATTGATGAATTTGCACTTACACAAATTCAGGCACAAGCAATACTGGATATGCAACTAAGAAGAATTGCAGCGCTGGAAAGAGAACGCATCGAAGAGGAATTTCAATCTCTACAGAAAACTATATCTGATTTAGAAGGGTTGCTAGCTGACACCAATAAAATAATGGCAGAAGTCAAGAAAGAGACCAAGAAACTTAATAAAGACTACGGAGACCCCAGAAGAACAGAAATATGGGACGAGGCTCCTGACGACCCAACTAGAGAAGACTTAATCCCTCACCAAGAGATGGTTGTAACCCTTACCCAACGTGGGTATATAAAACGAATGCCTTCCAGTACCTATAAGGCCCAACACAGAGGTGGTCGAGGGATTATTGGTATGGCTACTAGGGAAGCAGATTTCTTACAACACCTCTTAGTAGCAGACACACATGATAGATTATTATTCTTTACTAATCTTGGAAAAGTTTACTCAATTCCATGCTACGATCTGCCTCAAGATGCTACCAGATCTACTAGAGGCTTATCGATGGTCAACCTCCTCCCAATAGCATCTGCAGAAAGAGTTACGGCAATAGTAACAACTGAGAAAGATAACAAATCTGGATATATTGTACTAGCAACACGCATGGGGGAAATGAAGAGAATGTCATTCTCCGCCCTATCAAACATACGGAGCAATGGACTTATAACAATGGACCTAGAGCCTGAGGATGAACTAGTTTCCGCATGGAGGGCACAAGAGTTTGATGAAATAGTCATGGTAACAGAAAGCGGTATGGCAGCCAGATTCCCTGTCACAGACTTGAGAGTAAGAAGTAGGTATGCAGGCGGAGTCAGAGGGATAAGATTAGAACAGGGAGACAAAGTGGTATCAATGGATGTAGTTCTACAAGGAGCTCGACTCTTGGTTATAAGTAAAAATGGTTTCGGTAAACTTACACCCATACAGGCGTATAGAAGAACTGCAAGAGGTGCCAAAGGAGTAAGGACTTTACGTATTACAGACAAAACCGGGCCTGTAGCAGCAGCCCATTTAGTTGTAGACGTAAACGAAGTTATGCTTGTATCAGCTAAAGGTAACATAATAAGAATGCCACTTTCAGATATACCTGTTAAAGGCAGAAACACTCAAGGTGTCTGGATGATGAGGCCAACTGGTGGCGATTATGTTATCACTGTGGCCAGTATGAATAATTACGTAGATACCAATCAAGTAGATACCAATGAAACTGAAACTGAATTATAGTAAGACAAACCACCAAGTCTGAACATATATCTTGAGAAATAGAATGAACCCTGCCTCATTTCTGATTGAACTAGGCAGGGTTCATTCTTAGAGTTTACCCTCAGATATATTCATCTTGTCAAGAACTTCTGCCAACGTTGCCTTGGCAATGACCCTGGCTCTAGCAGCACCATCTCCTAGCACTTCTCTTAGAAATTCCTTCTTGCTAGCCAGTTCTCTTCTGCGTTCCCTGAACGGTCCTAGCACTCTATTTATTCCAGTGGAAAGCAATTCTTTATCTTCTACACAACCCATCTCTGCCGAAGTACATTTCTTGTACACTTCAGCTAGTTTATCTGAGTTGAAATACTTATGTAGTGTGTATATATTACATACCTCGGGCCTACCGGGATCTGATCGCCGTAATCTATTTGGATCAGTAAATGCAGTCTTTATCTTGGCAGTAGTCTCTTCCTCGGTATATGCAAGCTCCACATGATTTTGTAAGCTCTTGCTCATTTTGTGTTTACCATCTACACCCAAAATCACCGGATCATTAGTTAACTTTGCTTGTGGTTCTGGAAATGTATTGCCATAGAGATTGTTAAATCTCCTTACTATTTCCCTGGCCAGCTCGATATGTGGCAATTGATCCTCTCCAACAGGTACTGTGTCAGCCTTATACAAAATAATATCAGCAGTCATTAGTACCGGATACCCAACCAAACCATAACTTACAGTCTCTTCAGTCTCGTGCATTTGCCTTATTTTTTCCTTGAATGTGGGTACTCTCATTAGCCAACCCATAGGAGTAACCATACCCAACAAGCTATGAAGTATCATTACTTCTTGAACATGAGATTGTGCGAAAATTATGCTTTTGTTGGGATCAACTCCAGCAGCCAGCCAATCCAGCACCATTTCTCGAATGTTTGGTTGTATATCCTTGGTACTATCACCCTGCATATCTGTCAAAGCATGGACGTCCACAGCAGAGTATATACAATCGTAATTAGATTGAAGTGCAACCCAATTTTGTAATGCTCCTAGATAATTACCAAGATGCAGCCGACCGGACGGGCGCATACCTGAAAATATTCTACCTTCCATAAATCACCTTCTAATTTCGTTGGAAGTCTAGCACAAAATTAGGATTACATGAAGGATTAATGAATAAATCTAAATCTACATCTATAACTGTCACGTAATAGCAGTGTTAATTTCTAAGCACAAGACACAAACGCAATACATCTTAGGAACTTATTTAAGTGTAGCTGCATCAATGTATAAATCTGTGAACAACTAAAACCATTACTGAAAAGTATTGACAAATTCCTCTCCAATATATATATTCATAGTTCTTGCGAGGCGGCCAGATCGCATCGTTAATGTTGAGGTTATGTTACATATGCCTACGGTTAATCAGCTAATTAGAAAGCCACGGGTTCGGGTAGTCAAAAAGGCTAAGGCCCCTGCTCTACGCTTTGGCTTCAATTCGCTCAAGAATCAAATGAAACGTACTGACGGTTCACCTCAAAAACGAGGTGTGTGTATTCAGGTTAGAACTATGACACCTAAGAAACCAAATTCAGCCCTTAGGAAAGTAGCAAGAGTCAGGCTAGCTAATGGCATGGAGGTCACAGCCTACATTCCGGGTGAAGGACATACGCTTCAGGAGCACTCCGTTGTACTTATTCGCGGAGGAAGAGTAAAGGATCTACCTGGAGTTCGTTACCACATAATACGTGGTGCCTTAGATTGTACTGGTGTTGCCGACAGGAAACGTGGGCGCAGCAAATACGGAAGCAAAAAGTTGCTGGTTGTTGGGAGATAAATGTAATGGCACGCCGCAGACCCGCTACTAAGCGAATTATAACCCCAGACCCTAAGTACGATAGCGTATCTCTAGCTCGTTTCATAAATCGGCTAATGATGCGAGGGAAGAAAACTACTGCTCAGCGAATAGTCTACCAAGCATTAGATATAATAAAAAATGATGGATCTTCGGACCCACTTGATACATTCAATCAGGCTATTAGGAACGCGACACCAGGTTTAGAAGTAAAGCCTAGAAGAGTTGGTGGCGCTACATACCAAGTCCCCGTCGAAGTAAGGCCCGAAAGACAAGTTGCCCTTTCTATGCGTTGGATCCTAAGAGCTAGTAGAGCCCGAACCGGACAGCCAATGGCTCAGAAGCTTGCACAGGAACTGTTAGAGGCATCTAGAGGACAGGGAGCAGCTGTGAGAAGAAGGGAGGAGCTCCACCGCATGGCCGAAGCCAATAGGGCTTTCGTGCACTACCGATGGTAACTTAGGACCTTCTGTACCAATGTGTGGTTGTTTATTGTTATGCCAAATTCTTCTATGAAAAATATACGTAATATTGGTTTTATAGCACATATAGACGCAGGTAAAACTACGGTATCTGAGCGTGTATTATTTTTCACTGGGCGGACTCACAAGATAGGCGAAGTACATGATGGAACGGCTGTAATGGACTGGATGGAACAGGAAAGGGAACGAGGGATAACAATCACATCCGCTGCAACCACATGCCAGTGGGGTGATTACAAAATAAACATCATAGACACTCCTGGGCACGTAGACTTCACAGCAGAAGTGGAACGTAGTCTTCGTGTTCTTGATGGTGGGGTAGTAGTATTCGACGCAGTAGCTGGAGTACAACCTCAATCTGAGACAGTATGGAGACAGGCTGATAAATACAAAGTTCCTCGTATTTGCTTTATAAACAAATGTGATCGCCTAGGCGCAAACTACCAACGTGCGATAGACATGATTCAGGATAGACTTAAGTCGAATCCAGTAGCTATACAAATACCTATAGGACTTGAGGATACATTTATAGGCATGATTGACCTTATAGAGGAAGTAGCAATCACATACCCTAAAGATGGTGACTCTATCCCAATTGAGCAACCAATACCAGATGACATGCTTGAGTTGGTGTCAGAATATAGGGCTAAATTACTAGAAAAAGTAGCTGAGACAGACGACCTGCTACTCACAAAATATTTAGAAGAATCACCTATATCAAAAGAAGAGTTGAAGAACGCACTTAGGGCGGCTACTATTGGCAATGTACTTGTACCAGTGCTGTGCGGTAGTGCGCTTAAGAATAAAGGTATTCAACCTTTATTGGATGCTGTAGGTGACTACTTACCATCGCCACTAGATGTTGTGGCAATAGAGGGCTTACACCCTACAAGAAAAGAGACTATAACCCTTGAGGCAGATGAGTCTTCTCCATTTGCTGCGTTGGCATTCAAAGTGATGACCGATCCATACGTTGGTAGGCTAGTTTTCTTCAGGGTATACTCTGGTGAAATAAAAGCCGGATCTTCAGTGTACAATCCAAGTAAAGGCATCAAGGAACGTATGGGCAGGCTTTTGTCAATGCACTCTAATAGAAGAGAGGAAGCAGAATCTATATCCGCAGGTAATATTGCTGCTGCGGTAGGGCTTAAAAATACTTTCACCGGAGATACTATTTGCTCAGAGGCATCACCTGTACTGCTCGAAAATATAATTTTCCCACTGCCTGTAATATCGGTGGCAGTTGAACCTAAGAGTAAAACTGATCAAGATAAATTGGTTGACGCTCTAGTAAAACTTGCAGAAGAGGACCCCACGTTCAAGGTTAAGGTTGATGAAGAAACCGGCCAGACAATCATGGCTGGCATGGGAGAACTCCATCTTGAAATACTTGTAGACCGTATCAAGAGAGAATTTCAGGTAGCTGCTAATGTAGGAAGACCAAAAGTATCTTACAGAGAATCCATAACTCAACCATCTAAGGCTGAAGGAAGGTTTATAAGGCAAACAGGTGGCCGTGGGCAATATGGACACGTTGAGCTACGGGTAACCCCGCAAGAAAAGGGAGCAGGCAACGTTTTTGAAAGCAAAATTGTTGGAGGCTCCGTGCCTAGAGAATATATTCCTGCTGTACGCAACGGAGTTCTCGAAGCTTTGCAAACCGGAGTACTTGCAGGATATCCTTTGGTTGATGTGAAGATAGAGCTTGTGGATGGTAGCTTTCATCCAGTTGACTCTTCAGAGATGGCATTTAAAATGGCAGCCTCAATCGGTGTCAAAGAAGCGATAAGAAGAGCAAAGCCAGTTTTACTCGAGCCTATCATGGAAGTTGAAGTAGTAACTCCTGGGGATTTCTTAGGCGATGTTATGGGAGATCTAAATTCCAGAAGGGCCCAGATTAGAAGCATTGACAACCAGGGCGATACACAAATAGTAACTGCATATATACCATTAGCAGAGACTTTTGGTTATACAACCCAACTGCGCTCTCTAACCCAAGGTAGAGCGAGTCAGTCTATGCAATTCGATCACTATGAAATAGATCCACAAGGAGCTGCTAGAGAAGCAGTTAAGGTTTAGTATATTATGCCTCAACAGAAAATCCGTATAGTACTAAGAGCTTATGACCACAAAGTACTGGATGTATCAGCCACTAGAATAGTCGAAGCTGCAGAAAGAACCGGTGCTGGCGTTGCCGGACCAGTTCCTATGCCAACTTCTATAAAAAGATTTTGTGTGATACGCTCACCTCACGTTGATAAGGATTCACGAGAGCACTTTGAACTTAGATACCATAAACGGTTAATAGACGTACTGGATCCAAGTTCTAAAACTATTGATGCTCTGACCCGGCTTACTGTTCCTGCTGGTGTAGATATATCAATAAAGCTATAGTAAAAGGAATCAAGTTTTGAAAAACATTTTAGGAATGAAAAAAGGTATGACCCGTATTTTCGCTGACGATGGAAGCGTACAACCTGTCAGTGTAATAGAGGCTGGTCCCTGCGTAATAACACAGGTAAAAACCGATCAATTAAACGGCTACCAAGCAGTTCAGCTTGGTTACCAAGAGGCAAAAAAGCTTAACAAACCTCAGACAGGTCACTTAAGAAATACCTCTCTAGTAAGGCATCTTCGGGAATTCAGGATAGATGACCTGGGTGATTTACAATTAGGTCAGAGGATTCAAGTTGATACATTCCAAGTTGGGGATCTAGTAGACATTACGGGCATATCTAGAGGCAAGGGTTTTGCAGGTAGTGTAAAGAGACACCACTTCAGTGGAGGACCCAAGACCCACGGACAGTCTGATAGATGGAGGGCTCCAGGTTCTGTAGGAGCTGGTACTACCCCTGGAAGAGTCTTCAAAGGAACCAAAATGGCTGGTCACATGGGGAATCGTAGATCGACTGTCACAAACCTACGAGTGGTACATGTAGATGCTGAGCGAAACTTGCTCTTGGTAAAAGGTGCCGTGCCAGGTGGTTCCAACTCTATATTGATTATCAAGCAATCGAGGAAACGGATCTAAGGCTATGCTAATACCATTACGAAATTCAGAAGGAAAGACTGTTCAAGAAGTAGAAGTACTTGACAGTCTGTTCGATGTTCCAATGAACCAAGCTCTGGTTCATCAAGTTGCTGTGTCTCACATGGCAAACAACAGGCAAGGGAATGCTTCAACTAAGACCCGAGGCAAAGTTGCCGGAGGAGGAGCGAAACCATGGCGGCAAAAACATACTGGAAAAGCCCGTCAAGGAAGCAGGCGTGCACCACAATGGAAGGGTGGTGGAGCTGTATTCGGGCCACATCCTAGAGACTATTCTCAAAGTATACCGAAGAAAATGAATAGAGGAGCCATAAGGTGTTTACTTTCACAAAAGGTAAGAGAAACTAAATTGACATTGCTGTCAGATTTCAATTTCGATGATATCCCGACTACAAAACAGATGGCAAGCGTCTTAGGAAATCTGGCTCTAGAAACGTCTACGCTTATAGTTACTATGAATACTGAAGAAAAAGTAGTCTTATCTGCTCGCAACATTCCTAAAGTTAAAACTCTCCCAGCCCAGCAGATAAATGTTGTAGACTTGTTAAACCACGACAGAATTCTTATGACCATGGATGCCGTACGCAAGGCAGAAGCAATGTGGGCATCCAAAGAAAATACTTCTGAGGACGGTAACTAGATATGGATATTCACCCATTTGAAGTTCTCCTGAAGCCATTAGTGACTGAAAAGAATGCCATAGTTCAGGATGCATACAACCAATATGCTTTCAAGGTAAACACAAAAGCAAATAAGAACCAAGTTAAACATGCTATCGAATTAGCATTCGATGTGACAGTAACTGGTGTGAACGTATCTGTTGTAAAAGGCAAAATGAAACGATTCGGACCTCGTATAACTCGTAGGCCGTCTTGGAAAAAAGCTATTGTGAGCCTAAGAGTTGGCGACAAAATTCAAATTTTTGAGGGAACATAAATTGCCATTAAGAGCTGTAAAGCCTACATCACCAGGAAGAAGAGGCGTAGTTCTTCCATCTTTTGATGAGATCACTAGGAAAGATCCAGAAAAATCCCTATTGCTCCCTTTGAAAAAGAGTGGCGGCAGGAACTCTCAAGGCAGAATAACCGTCCGTCATAGGGGAGGAGGGGCTAAAAGAAGACTGCGTGCGATAGATTTTAAACGGGATAAGTTTGGCATCCCAGGCAAGGTCTTCTCTATTGAATACGATCCAAATCGCTCAGCACGTATAGCTCTCATCCAATATGTTGATGGTGAAAAACGATACAACTTGGCGCCGCAAGGGTTAAAAGTAGGAGATATAATTGAATCTGGTCCTAAGGCAGAGATAAAATTGGGCAACTCATTACCACTCAGTCTCATGCCTACGGGCATACAGGTACACAATGTTGAAATGAATCGTGGTAGAGGTGGTCAACTGGTTAGGGGTGCTGGATCATCTGCTCAAGTTTTGGCAAGAGAAGAAGGCCATGTACTAATAAGAATGCCTTCCGGGGAAGTGCGTAGATTCGATGGGGCATGCGTAGCAACAATTGGTCAGGTAGGAAATGTTGACCATAAGAATATTAAACTAGGCAAAGCGGGTCGTAGCCGACATATAGGACGAAGGCCAACAGTCCGTGGATTAGCAATGAACCCTAATGACCATCCTCATGGGGGGGGTGAAGGTAGATCCGGCATCGGTATGCCCGGACCAAAAACTCCTTGGGGAAAGCCAGCCCTAGGATACAAAACGCGTAGGCGCAAAGATCTAAGTGGATCAATAATAAGACGTAGAAGTAAAAAGAGATAGAGGAATAGTTTAATGTCTAGATCAATAAAGAAGGGCCCTTTCGTACATCCTAAACTTGCGAAAAAAGTTCAGGCATTACAGAATAGTGGAACAAAAGTTGTTATACGGACTTGGTCTAGAGCTTCAACAATAATGCCAGACATGCTAGGTCTAACTATAGCAGTTCATGACGGACGCAGGCATGTTCCGCAGTTTATAACTGAAAATATGATAGGGCATAAGCTAGGAGAATTCGCACCTACTAGAACCTATAGGGGTCATATATCGAAGTCTGAACGGACTACCTCGGTTAGGAGATAATTAAATATGTCAATTAAATCAATATCTAAAGGTGTAACTATATCTCCTAAAAAAGTTAGGAGGATATTGGGTAATGTCAAAGGAAAGAAAGTGGAAACAGCACTTGAAATACTCAAGTTTCTGACTACTCCTGCTGCCAAAGAAGTAGCTAAAGCTATTAAGTCCGCTGCAAGTAATGCAGAAAATAACAATATGCTCTCCATGGAAGACTTGAAAATAGTTGATATACGAGCAGATGTTGGCCCAACTCTAAAGAGATTTAGGGCTAGGGCAAGAGGCAGGGCGGGTCGCATCATAAAGCGCAGTAGCCATATAACTGTACTAGTAGATGAAGAAGGGGGGGCATCTTAGCATGGGACAGAAAACGCACCCCGTAGGGTTTAGGTTAGGTATAATCAAAGATTGGCAATCCAGATGGTATGCCCACAAGGCAAGTGAATACAGGGAGCTACTGCAAGAAGATATCAAGATAAGGAGAATCATACTATCCAAGCTCAAAGAGGCTGCCATATCTAAGGTTGATATCGAAAGAGGAAGCCAGGAACTAGTAATAACTATATACTCTGCAAGACCAGGGATTGTAATCGGCAGGGGTGGTCAAAGAGTAGAAGAAATAAGGCATATTCTAGAAGAAATAACTAGTAAGAAAGCTCGCTTAAATGTCCAAGAAATACGTCAACCTGAGCTAGATGCTAAGTTGGTAGCCACTAGTGTAGCTGAACAACTTGAACGCAGGATTGCATTCCGAAGAGCCATGCATCAAGCATCTAATCGTGCTATGCAGGCAGGTGCACAAGGTATTAAGATAATTTGCTCAGGTCGCCTAGGTGGGGCTGAAATAGCTAGGAAAGAAAAGGTAATGCAAGGCCGAGTACCCTTACATACACTAAGAGCTGATATAGATTATGGCCTCTCTGAAGCAGGTACTCTTATGGGTAGAATAGGTGTAAAGGTTTGGATATATAAAGGTGAAATATTACCAGAACCAAAAGAAAGTGAAATTCCGGAAGAAGAAATGCAACTAATTGAAGTAACAGTTGGTGCACAACAAGAAGGAATAGAGGAAGAGGGCGATGTTTCAACCGAAGCGAGTTAAATATCGAAAAACGCATAGAGGCAGAATGTCTGGGAAAGCTTCAACTGGTAATCAGATAGACTTTGGGGACTATGCACTTAAGGCTAATGCTGTTGCTTGGGTTACCGCACGCCAAATAGAGGCAGGTCGTCGGGCTATTACTAGACATTTACACCGTGGTGGTAAGGTCTGGATCAGAATCTTCCCAGATAAACCAATTACAAATAAACCTGCGGAAACTAGAATGGGTAAAGGTAAAGGGAATGTAGAGGGATACGTAGCAGTAGTAAAACCCGGCAGAATTATTTATGAGGTTGCAGGTATAGAAGAGGATTTGGCAAAGAAGGCATTATGGTTGGCCTCTCAGAAATTGCCAATGAGTACGATTATACTTACAAAAGATGAGAACCTATCTTCATAGGGATTAGAGTGATAAATTGGACATACTACAAATTCGTAATTTAAATGATAAAGATCTCCGTACTGAGATAGATAATTCTCAGAGGGAGCTTATGAACCTTCGGTTTAGATTAAGTACCAGGCAAATGGAGAACTATCACGAATTGAAGAATGTTAAGAAAACTATCGCCAGACTGAAAACAGTCATACGCGAACGCGAAATTATGGAGATAAAGAATGGTTCGTAGTAATAGAAAAGTCCGAGTAGGACGCGTAATAAGTAATAAAATGGATCAGAGTGTTGTGGTTGCTATTGAATGGCGCCAACAACATCCTATATACAAAAAATCTGTGAAGAGGATAACCAAACTTCACGCACACGATAGTGACAATAAGTGTCAGATTGGCGATCTTGTCAGCCTTATGGAAACTCGACCACTTTCCAAAATGAAAAGATGGAGAGTTACCAATATAATCAATACAGATCACATTCAGATAATCGCACCAGAACAGATTGAAAACTTGGAGGAGCCTGCAGAGAACAGAGAAGAAAGTTCAGAAGCTCCTGCAGAAGCAGAGGAGACAAATTGATTCAGGAATACTCTAGACTAACTGTGGCAGATAACTCCGGAGCAAAAGTTATAATGTGTATAAACGTCCCAGGGGGTACTAAAAAAAGGTACGCCGGTCTGGGAGATGTAATTATAGCCTCTGTCAAAGAAGCCACCCCAGCAGCCGGTGTAAAATCTGGAGAAGTTGTGAAGGCCGTGATTGTACGTACAGCAGCACCCCACAGAAGGAGGGATGGTTCGTACATACGATTTGGAGAAAATGCAGCAGTTATAATAAATGACAATCTAAATCCAAGAGGGACACGAATATTTGGACCAGTAGCAAGGGAACTAAGAGAGAAGAACTTCATGCGTATAGTGTCACTAGCACCGGAGGTTCTTTGATGAATATAAAGAAAGAAGACAAAGTACAAGTTATAACTGGTAAGGATAAAGGTAAAAGAGGATCTGTCCAGACCGTATCTGTCAAGGATAGATTGCTAACAGTAGAAGGCGTAAATATAATAAAACGCCACGTTAAAGCTAATCCAACAGTAAGACAGTCAGGTATCATACAATATGAAGCCCCTATATCAGTTTCTAAGGTGATGCTTGTATGTGGACATTGTGACAAAGCTGTTAGAGTAGGGAGCAAAGTTTTAGAAGATGGTAAAAAAGTTAGGATATGTAGGTCATGCCAAGAAGTAATGGATTAAATAAGGAAGAATCCACAGAGAATGTGAGCACTGACAACTCACCAACTGATCAAACCAAACCAGTGGAAGAGAGTGTTAAGGCAAAACCAACTCGTACTAGACAAACGCGTTCTACTGGCACTGCGGCAAAACCTGCAACAACAGCAACTAGGGCTAGAAGAACTAGGAGTACGAAAGTCACTGAGGAATCTCCAAGCCCCCAAAGTGCCTCAATGGTTTCGAAGGTGTCTCCTATGTTAATGCGCTATAGAGAACAAGTTAAATCCCCTCTAAACGAGGAGTTCAGTTATAAAAACGTAATGGAAATACCTTCAGTAAAGAAAGTTACCCTCAACATAGGACTCGGGGAAACTAAGCAAAATGCTAAAGCAATGGAAAGTTCTATAAGAGATATATCCATAATAACTGGGCAAAAGCCAATTACTACCAGAGCTAAGAAATCCATAGCCGGGTTCAAGCTACGAGAGGGTGAGCCAATAGGCGTAGCCGTGACACTTCGTGGCAAGAGAATGTATGACTTCTTAGACAGATTATTTAACACAGCACTTCCAAGAATTCGAGATTTCAGGGGAGTGTCAAGGAAGGCATTTGATGGGAATGGGAACTATTCGTTAGGGTTAAGAGAGCAAATAATGTTCCCAGAAATAGAGTACGATAAAATTGATCGAATCAGAGGAATGCAGATATCGATAGTAACAAGCGCAAAAACTGATCAGGAAGGCATGCGACTATTAGAATTAATGGGCCTGCCATTTTCTAGGATTGAAAATTCTTGAATCAAGGAAGGATTCTAAATGGCCAAAACGTCTAAAATAGCAAAATGGCTTAAGCCACAAAAATTCGCTGTGAGGCATCACAACAGATGTAACCTCTGCGGGCGCCCTAGGGCATATATCAGACATTTTGGTCTTTGCAGAATATGCTTTCGTACTCTCGCACTTAGAGGTGAAATACCAGGAATACGGAAGGCAAGTTGGTAACAAAATATGAACATTACTGATCCAATAGCTGACATGCTAACTCGCATAAGAAATGCAATGATGGTGCGCCATGATCTAGTTCTCATGCCAAGTTCTAAAACTAAAGTATCTATAGCCAAGATTTTAAAAGATGAAGGCTTTATATCAGATTTTGAGACTATAGCAGGCAAAACCAGAATTGATATTAAGATAAACCTGAGGTACAGAGACAGAAAACAATCTGCAATATCTGGACTTAAAAGAGTTAGTAAGCCAGGATTAAGAATTTATGTGGCTAAAAATGATATACCTCGCATATACGGAGGTATGGGAATAACCGTAATATCTACGTCACAAGGAGTTATGACAGGAAAGGATGCTTGGAGTAGAGGAATAGGTGGAGAATACCTCTGCTACGTATGGTAGAAAACAATGTCTAGAATAGGTAATAAACCAATACAACTTCCTTCAGGGGTAGAATTTAATATCGATGGGAGTACAGCTACTGTAAAAGGTAACAAAGGTACTCTCACGCAGGTATTGAACCCAGATATAAGTGTTGAAATAGAAAACGGATCACTAATAGTAAAACGACCTAGTGATGCCAGAGAGCATAGAGCATTCCATGGCCTTACTAGAGCTCTTTTGGCAAATATGGTAACTGGTGTAAGTGAAGGGTATAGGAAAACACTGGAACTGATTGGAGCTGGCTATAGGGCACAACAATCCGGCAACGGAATTTCACTGCAGGTGGGATACAGCCATCTGGTCAGCGTTATGCCACCAGAAGGGGTTTCTATAGAAGTTGAAGGAAATAACAGAATACATGTATCTGGCATTAGCAAACAATCAGTTGGCCAGATCGCTGCGAATATCAGAAGAATACGTCGTCCTAACGTTTATACAGGTAAAGGCATAAGATATGAAGGTGAAATTGTACGTCTTAAGCCTGGTAAATCAGCCGGAAGGAATTAAATATGGGGAAAGAGCGTAATAATAGAATTTTGAGGCATAAGAGAGTCAGGAGTAAAATAGTTGGCCATCCAACTAGACCTAGGCTAGCTGTATTCCGGAGTGCTGGTCATATATATGCCCAACTTATAGATGATAGCCAAGGCCATACTCTTGTAGCAGCATCAAGCTTAGAAGACAAAAAACCTTCAGCCAGTAGTATAACGAAAACAGAAACATCTAAATTGGTTGGGGCTTTAATAGCACAAAAAGCCAAGAAAATAGGGGTAACGAAAGTGGTATTAGACCGCGGAGGTTATAAATACCATGGACGTGTAAAAGCATTAGCGGATGCAGCCCGAGAAGAAGGGTTGGTATTTTAATGACTTCTAGAACAGATTCACAAAATAGAGGTTACGGCGAAGATGGAGAAATTTCCGAACGCGTAGTCAAAATACGAAGAGTAACCAAAGTGACTTCAGGTGGAAGACGTCGTGGATTCAGTGCTATGGTGGTTGTAGGAGATGGGGATGGCAGGGTAGGGATAGGCATCGGTAAAGCAGAGGCTGTCCCAGACGCAATACGCAAAGGTGTATCAGTTGCCAAAAAGAATATGATAACAATAAATAGGTACGGTACTACTATTCCTCATGAAATATTAGGACACCACACTGCTTCAACTGTGCTTCTTAAACCAGCCGCACCAGGTAAAGGTGTCATAGCTGGAGGGCCCGTAAGGGCAGTAGTAGAATTAGCCGGTATTCGCGATATATTAACAAAATCTCTAGGTAGCTCAAATCCGATAAACGTAGTTAAGGCTACCATAAGTGGTCTGGCACAACTTAAGATACCATCCGAAGAAATTGCTAAACGCAAAGGACCAAAAACCAAGTAGGGAAACTGATACAGAGGAATATATGTCTAAACTTCATATAACATTGAAAAAAAGTACTATTGGTTACTCTGGGAACCAATCAAAGATAATTCAATCTCTTGGATTGAAGCGACTTAATCATTCTGTTGATCGAGAAGATACTCCAACGATACGCGGCATGATCTATAAAGTTAGACATTTAGTACAGGTAACTGCAGGAGAGTAATGAGAATAGATGAACTGAAGGCGCCCCCTGGGGCTCGTCGTAACAGGAAAAGAATAGGACGTGGTAATGGAAGCCAAGGAACGTATTCTGGTAAAGGCATGAAGGGCCAAAAAGCCAGGTCAGGTTCTGGTGCTCATAGAGGTTTTGAAGGTGGTCAATTGCCACTTATAAAAAGGCTACCAAGTCAAAGAGGCTTTACTAATATCTTCAAAAAAATATATGAAATAGTTAATGTGGACACATTAGATGAGAGGTTCGTACCGGGATCTGAGGTGACGGTTCAATCACTTAAGGACGCTAATATTATAAATGGTAAAAACCCCTCTATAAAAATATTGGGGCGTGGAGAGATAACAAAGTCACTGACAGTAAATGCCAATAAATTCACATCCGAGGCAAAAAGGAAGATAGAGGAAGCTGGGGGAAGGGTTGTGGAAGCTTAAAATGCGTCAATCTCAGGTCGCCAAAGAGGAAAACGCTCCTCGACTACTTCAATCTGTCGTAGATGCGATGAAGATACCTGATCTTAGGAACAGGCTACTATTCGTGTTTGCCATGCTAGCAATATTCAGGTTCTTGGCTCAAGTTCCTGTCCCTGGTGTAGAGAGGGAAGCTCTGGCCAACTTCTTCAGAGATAATGAGCTTTTTGGGTTCCTAGATGTCTTCAGCGGAGGTGCTCTGCGCAGTCTAAGTGTTGTGGCTATAGGAGTTTTTCCATATATAACAGCATCAATAATCATGCAACTTATGGTTCCAGTTTTCCCACAACTCAAAGAAATAAGCAAAGAAGGTGAATCTGGTAGACAACGTATCAATCAGCTAACTCACTGGCTTATGATACCCATCGCTGCCGTACAAGGATTTGGTCAGTTAACTGTACTCCAGCGAGGTGGAGCAATAAGCAACGTGGGTTTGTCTGGTGATAGTTTACTGCCTACTATCGCTATACTGTCTTCTTTAGTAGCTGGAACTACTCTGTTGGTATGGATAGGAGAATTGATTACTGAGAAGGGTATCGGCAATGGTATATCTATAATTATATTTGGGGGTATAGTATCTACACTACCTCAAATGGTGGGTCAAGGGTTCCTAGAACGTGATAACGCTGCCGGATTAATCCTGTTAGGAGTCTTGGGTGTCTCACTGATATTCCTAATAGTAGTATTCGGCGAAGCTGAAAGAAGAGTCCCTGTCCAGTATGGTAGGTCAGTATTCCGAGGTGGAAGAATGTATAGACAAGGTGGTAATTCCCATATACCAATTAGAGTTAATTCGGCCGGTATGATACCGCTTATTTTCGCTTTCTCGATAATGATGTTTCCTAGTATAGCGGCAAGCTATTTTGTGAACCCAGTAAGTACATCATTTATTAATAAACTCGCAACTTTCATACAGAACCTTTTTGATCCTAGTAATTTTGTGTACTATATATTTACATTTATATTGGTTGTAATGTTTACATTTTTCTATGCTCTATTGATGTTTCGACAACAAAATCTTGCAGAAAGTCTTCAGCGTAATGGGGGTTTTATACCAGGTATAAGACCAGGAAAAGCTACAGATGAATATTTGAACAGATTAGTTATGCGTGTAACTTGGGCTGGGGCCATTTTTTTAGGATCAATTGCCGTACTCCCTTTCATTATTACCCAACTGACAGAGGTGCGCGCGCTGCAACTTCCTGCAATAAGTCTATTAATCATGGTTGGTGTAGCTTTAGACTCAATGCGCCAACTTGAAGCGCAGCTTCTAATGAGAAACTACGAAGGATTTATAAGATAGGAATTTTAAATTGCGAATAGTACTTCTAGGCCCTCCTGGGGCAGGTAAAGGGACACAGGCTAAAGCCATATCTGATACTTTATCAGTAGTACATATTTCATCAGGCGACTTGTTGAGGGAGCATCAAAACAACGGTACAGACCTTGGTAAAATGGCTAGGGAATATATGCAAAAGGGATTACTAGTGCCAGACGACGTAATAATTGGTATGATTCAGGACCGCATAGGCCATTCAGATGCCGAGAATGGATATGTACTGGATGGTTTTCCAAGAACACTAGAGCAGGCCCACTCCTTAGATACAGCTTTGAATGGACAGGGTCAATATATAGATAAGGTTTTGAATATAAAAGTATCTGAAGAAGAACTGATAGACAGACTATCTGGCAGATGGATATGTCGTGATTGCCAAAAACCGTATCATTCAGTTAACTCAAGACCTCAGAAAGAAGGTGCCTGTGATGAATGTAACGGAGAACTTTACCAAAGAGAAGATGATACCTCCGGAGCGGTTGTAAAAAGAATACAGGTTTACGCTGAACAGACCAGCCCGTTAATCGAGTACTACAAAGGAAACGGCAATCTCGTAGAGATAGATGGAGGGCAAAGCATAGCCGAAGTTAGAAAGGATCTCCTAGAGATAATATCCTAAGGAATATCGAAAATGGGAAAGAATTCATTATTTACAGAATCTCTGAATAGAGAAAGGGGTATTACAATAAAATCCCCAAGAGAACTAGAATTAATGCGCCAGGCAGGAAAAGTTGTCGCGAGCATTAAGGATTCTCTAATAAAATCTATCAAACCAGGAATGACAACACAAGACTTGGACGATATTGCTGTAGAATGTATAAATGCCATGGGTGCCAAGCCTTCTTTCAAGGGATATCTTGGATTCCCACGTACTATATGCGTTTCTATAAATGATGAAATCGTACACGGTATACCAGGCAATCGAATTATACTGGATGGGGACTTAGTAAGTATGGATGTCGGAGCAGTAGTGGGAGGATTCCATGGTGACTCTGCAATAACCGTTGGAGTAGGTAATGTATCAAAAGAAGGTGCTGATTTGATATCAGTTACTCAAAAAGCACTTGATATAGGTATTGCACAAGCCAAGAATAATGCTCGTGTTGGTGATATTTCGTTTGCCGTTCAATCCTACATAGAAAGTAATGGATACTCTGTGGTAAGACAATATGTAGGTCACGGTATTGGTAAGGCACTACACGAAGAACCACAAATTCCTAACTTTGGTAATCCTGGTACCGGGCCTCTGCTCAGGAAAGGCATGGTGATTGCCATAGAACCTATGGTCAACATCGGAGGATGGGATACTGAAGTTATGGAAGATAACTGGACAGTAGTTACAGCAGACCGGAGCCTTTCAGCACATTTTGAACACACATTAGCAATAACAGACGGTGATGCAGATGTACTCACGGAATTATAATCGGATTGGCAGTATTTTCAAAGAGGGGTATAATAGCGTACGTGGCTAAAAAAATCGGATTAGAAATAGAGGGTACAGTTGGAGAGTCGCTCCCTAACGCCATGTTCTGGGTGGATTTGGCTAATGGTCATCGTGTATTGGCTCATGCATCTGGCAAGATAAGAGTACACTTTATACGTGTCCTTCCTGGAGACAGAGTTCTGGTTGAACTGTCTCCATACGATTTGACTAGAGGAAGGATAACTTACAGATTCAAGTAGGAGAATTTTATGAAAATACAGGCATCAGTAAAACCAATGTGTGACAAGTGCAAAGTGATCCGAAGGGAACGAGTAGTCCGGGTACTTTGTGTCAATCCAAAGCATAAACAGCGTCAAGGATAGATAAGGAGGTTATATGGCTAGAGTAGCAGGAGTTGATATACCTGATAACAAAAGACTAGATTTCTCTCTACGTCGAATATATGGCATCGGGCCATTAATCTCAAAACAAATAGCATATAAAGCCGGAATTGATGGAAATCCTAGAGTCAATGAACTCAGTGAAGATCAGTTGACCAAAATCCGTGAAATTGTTGATAAGGAATACAATGTTGAAGGGGATCTTCGACGCGAAATTAATTCTAATATAAGACGGCTAATAGACATTGGTTCGTATAGAGGAAGCAGACATAGGAATGGACTGCCTCTAAGAGGCCAAAGAACTAAAACAAATGCACGTACAAAACGTGGTGCGAAGAAAACAGTAGCTGGACGACGCAAGGAGACTAGGAGATAAGGAGATATAGATGACCACTAGGAGGAGACAGCAGAGAGGTAGGAGAAGGGAAAAAAAGTTTGTTCCATCAGGAAAAGCTTTCATTTTATCTACCTTTAATAATACAATCATATCCCTGACAGACCCTCAAGGGAATGTTATCGGCTGGGGTAGCGCTGGGACTGTCGGATTCAAAGGATCTCGAAAGGGAACTGCCTTTGCTGCACAAAGAGCATCCGAAACAGCTGCGAGGAAGGCTATGGACCATGGGTTAAGACAAATTGAGGTCTATATAAAAGGGCCTGGAGCAGGTAGAGAAGTAGCGATAAGATCCCTACAGGCAGCGGGGTTGGCCATTACTGGTATTCGTGACGTCACACCTGCCCCTCATAATGGATGCAGGCCACCAAAAAGTAGACGAGTATAAATAAAATTTAATGTCAAGAAATATAAAATCAAGGCAAGATTCAAGGAAGATATATGGCAAGATACACAGACGCAGTATGTAGACTCTGCCGGAGGGCCGGCGTAAAACTCTATCTGAAAGGAGAACGTTGCTACACGCCACGCTGTGGCGTAGAGAAACGTAGAAAACCTCCAGGTAGTCAACCATTGAGGCGTCGGAGGACCTCAGATTGGGGTTTGCAGCTCAGAGAAAAGCAGAAAGCTAAACAAATATATGGAGTACTCGAAAAGCAGTTCGTAAGGTACTACTCCGAGGCTCAACGTAGGCCTGGGATGACAGGTCCTTCTATGCTTATACTCTTGGAAAGACGCCTAGATAATCTAGTTTACCGCCTCAATTTTGCAGACTCTAGGAGTCAGGCAAGGCAATTAGTAGGACATGGGCACATAACGGTTAATGGGAGGAAAGTAGACATACCGTCTTACAGGGTTAAGGCACAAGACATTATAGGATGGAAAGAAACTAGTAAGAAAACCGGTATATACAGTCTGATAACAGCTGAGATACCAAAACGAACACTTCCAACTTGGATCACTTTGAATCAAACAGATATGACAGGTACTGTGCTTTCATTGCCAGAACCAGCAGATATCGATACCGCTGTAGAAATGAGGTTAATTATAGAGCACTATGCTAGATGATACGTTAATGTATTTCAATGAAATGGATACTGTCCCAGTCATTGAAGAAGAAATAAGACGACCAGCAATACGAGTAGTTGAATCAGATAACAATTACGGTAGGTTCGTATTAGAGCCATTGGAACCAGGATTTGCTACAACACTAGGCAATCCAATGCGTAGAGTTCTGCTAACATCTATCCCTGGCACAGCTATAACATGGGTGAAGATAGATGGATCTCTCCATGAATATTCTACAATTCCTCATATGAAAGAGGATGTATCGGAGTTTCTACTAAATATAAAATCTATACGAATCAAGGCATTAGCAGATCGCCCAGGAAAACTACGATTGGATATATCAAGAGAGGGTGTTATATTGGCCTCAGACATAGATGTTCCAGCTGATTTCGAAATTCTGAACCCAGAACTTCATCTAGCTACATTGGATTCAAAAGAATCAAACCTATCTGTAGAATTCAACGTTGAACAAGGTAAGGGCTACGTGCCAGCCGGTTTATCGGACGGCCTGGCAATAGGAGTACTGCCAGTAGATGCAATCTTTAGTCCAGTGAGAAGAGTGAATTTCAATATAGAGAATACTCGTGTGGGACAAATCACAAACTACGAGAGGTTAGTACTAGATGTCTGGACAGATGGAACTGTAACTCCAGTAGACGCAGTCAAAAATTGTGCAGAAATACTTCTAGAGCAATTTTTCTTATTTGCAAATGCAGATAAAGCTGGCGAAGGTACTGCAGAAAGGCCATCTTTCACTGCTACTATGCCTATTGAGCAATACAATACACCTATAGAAAAATTAGATCTATCTTCTAGGACACTAAACTGTTTGAAGCGTGGCAACTTGAACAAAGTCGGCCAAGTATTAGAAGTTGAAAAAGCAGATCTATTAAAGCTAAAAAATTTTGGAGAAAAATCCCTTAATGAACTTTTCAATAAACTTGAAGAATTTGGTTTCCTAAAGAAGGAATCTGAAGAATCTGATGCTATAGATAATGAAGAATCAGAAGCGTTAATTACAGGTGAAGTATGAAACACGGAGTATCTGGTAGAAGATTAGGACGTCCGACAGGTCACAGGCTACTTATGTATAGAACTATGGTCACTGATTTGCTACGTCATGAGCGTATACGCACTACAGAGGCAAAAGCTAAAGAGGTGCGAGGCATGGCTGAGAAAATGATAACACTTGGCAAAAAGGGATCTCTTAATCATAGACGTCAGGCTATAGGATTTATTACTGATGAAAATATAGTTAGAAAAGTTTTTGATGACCTCGCACAACGTTATGCAGGCAGGAATGGTGGATATACAAGGGTCATAAAAATGGAACCTAGAAAAGGTGATGGTGCTTCTATGGCAGTTCTAGAATTGGTGTGATGCACGATAGATTTGGTATGAGTAATATAACTACAGAAAATAATCATAGAAGGATAGCTTTACTCGTTGAATACGACGGGACTGCGTACAATGGATTCCAATACCAAAAAAATGCTCCATCCGTTCAAGGAGTACTAGAGTCTGCCATTTGGAGTCTGACTGGAGAAAAAGCCCGCATCAAATCAGCAGGTAGAACAGATACTGGAGTTCATGCAACAGGTCAAGTTGTATGCCTAGACACATACTCAAATCACTCCGTTCAGATATTCAAACAAGCTTTGAATCACTACCTTCCTGAGGATATATCTATTAGAGATGCCTCAGAGGTCTCTCCTGACTTTGATCCTCGTAGATCCGCACAGAGCAGGGAGTATGTATACAAGATATTGAATGCTAAAACTGCTTCTCCAATACTGAGACAATTCGTGCATCTCGTGAAAAGAGACCTACATCTAGAGCTAATGAAAGAAGCCTCGGCTTCTTTGTTAGGTATAATAGACTGTAGCCCATTTTCAGGACCATTGGGCTCCCGCAAGAGTGCGGTGAGAACCATATATCGTTGTGATGTAAGTGCAGAAAGAAACTTTATTATTGTATCCATGAAAGCAAGCGGGTTCTTGCACCAGCAAGTGCGTAGAACTGTCGGGTCTCTAATTGAAGTAGGCCTTGGCAATCTAACCGTAGATAAATTTAAGTCACTGACTGGATTGGGTGCAGCCAGATGGGTGGCTCCGGCTAAAGGATTGTTCCTAGTAAAAGTTAACTATCACGACAATCTATTTAATAAGAGTTCGATTACAAATGAACATAATGTGAAGGAAGTTGGTACCTTAATATGAAAACCTACATCACCAAACCATCCCATCTGCGACCAGAATGGCATGTGTTTGATGCAACTGACAAAACTCTAGGACGGTTAGCAACGGAAATTGCTTCTTTGCTAACTGGGAAAAGAAACCCTAGGTATACAAATAACTTAGTCACTGGTGACTACGTTGTAGTTGTAAATGCAGAAAAGATAAGCGTCACGGGTAATAATAAAGCTGAGCAGAAAAAATACTATAAGCACAGCTTATATCCTGGCGGGCTTAGGGAAATTTCTTTAGCCAGAATGAAAGAGAAGCATCCTACCCGCATCCTGCGTTCCGCTGTAAGAGGCATGTTGCCAAAAACAGTTCTTGGCAAGCAAATGCTTAGCAGACTAAAAATATATGCTGGTGGTTCTCACCCGCACGAAGCGCAAATTAAGGTTTTCAGCAGACCTACTACTCCAAAATTCAGAGCTCCTACCGAGTCCCGTGAAATGGTACAGCAAATAGAACCTGAAGTAATTCAACAAGTAGTTTCAGAAGAATCAAGTAATATAGATCCAGGTGCAGATACTGAAATAAGGACTGTAGAGGAGATTTCTGAGGAATTAACCAGCGAACCAGAATCCTCTGTTGTCAACGAAGATACTACAAAAGAAATCACTGAAGAGTCAGCCTCTGAACCTGAAAACTCCATAAGTGATGAAAAAACTGCAGAAGAAACCACTGACAATGAGAAAGTAGAGAAATAAATTGACTGAACAACACTACTACTACGGAACTGGAAAGCGAAAATCCGCGGTCGCCCAAGTAAGACTTTATCCTGGCAAAAGCGAAATAGTTGTAAACGAAAAACCGCTGGATCTAACATTCCCACTGGAAACTTGGCAATTATTCATATTGGAACCATTGAAACTCACTAACACAGAGGGTAAGTTAGGAGTAACTGCTAAGATACATGGTGGAGGAGTGGTTGGACAGGCAGGAGCATTAAGGCACGGTATCTCTCGAGCCCTTTTAGCCTACGATTCCAACAATAGACCAAAATTAAAAGCGAACGGACTTCTAACAAGAGACTCACGTATCAAGGAGAGTAAGAAATACGGTCTTAAGAGAGCTAGAAGAGCCCCTCAATATACCAAACGATAAATGTAGTTTCATACTATAGATTCGTGTATAACCCGATGCTAAACGAACTAGAGGTCGACTCTATCGCAAGAGAATATATTTCTGAGATGGGATATGTAGAATATTTCACTCACAGACTTGGACATAGTCTGGGTCTTGAAGTATATGGGAATGCAGTAAATTTAGATGGGCGGGAAACTCAAGGCACACGAAAATTAATACCATGCATTGGTGTAACTATATGGCAGGTATATATCTACCAGAATTCGGCAGGAGATCTGAAATAGACATCTTCTTGAATGAGAGTGGTTCACAAATTACATCTAGGCCACAGACAGAAATATTTGCAATAATATAATAGTTATTTATAAAGCTGCCCTGGCCCGTTCCAAATCATAGGCAATGACTACTAGCCTAGATCTTGTTGCCATGTATACCATGTCTATGTTTACTCCTGCGGCAGCTATTTTGCCTGCCACTTTTCCAAGGGCACCTGGCTCGTCATCCATGTCTACAGTAAGGACTTCTCTTTGTTGACTTACCTGAAGCCCAATCTTCTCTAATGCATCCCTGGAAGAGTTAGGGTCTTGCACAAGAATGTGAAGATAGGATTTCCCTCCGAAAACTATAGAACAGTAACCTTCTATATTTATTCCTGCGGCGCCCAATGCTTTACCAACATTTGCTAAAGAACCAGGCAAATCATCAATTATCACTGTAATATCGTGTGGCATATCAACTCCCTTATATATCTTTATGTAATTAAATGGGATATTTCGATTACATAAAGAGACTAGATCCAAAACACAAATGGACTGGACGTACGGTTGCGTTTGGCAAATTATATCATAATAATGATTTAATAGTTTGTTTGATTATGAATACTCAAAAGACGTAATCTACGCCTGAATAACATCTAATCCTACATAATTACGCAATACGTCTGGAACAATTATAGATCCGTCCTCGTTCTGATAATTCTCCATTACCGCTATCATAACCCTAGGCAATGCGAGTCCGGATCCATTCAGAGTATGCAAGAACTTAGGCTTCCCTTTCTCTTCACTTCTATACCGGATATTCGCTCTCCTCGCTTGGAAATCTGTACAATTTGAGCATGAACTAACCTCTAGCCACTCTTCTGAACCAGGTGCCCACATTTCGATATCGTATGACATGGCAGAAGGAAACCCCATGTCTCCAGCACACAGTTGTAGTACACGATGGGGTATCTTTAGGAGGCGACAGATCTCCAAAGCATCTTGTAATAACTTTTCAAGCTCTTTTGCTGATTCTTCAGGCTGAACCAATTTGTACATCTCTACTTTATCAAATTGGTGTACCCTTTTTATCCCTCTAGTGTCTCTACCAGCAGCTGCTTTCTCACGTCTGAAACAAGGCGTATGAGCAACATAGTATATTGGCAAATCTTGTGCATCCAATATCTCATCTCTGTGCAGGCCAGTAAGTGGAACTTCAGCTGTAGGTATAAGCCATAGGTCATCTTCATCATCATGGTAAATATTTTCTCCAAATTTTGGAAGGTTACCGCTACCCAACATAGTTTCCTTCCGAACCAAATAAGGAACATACATTTCCTTATATCCATGTTTTTCTGTGTGAAGGTCAAGCATCCAGGATATCATCGCTCGCTGGAGCCTTGCGCCTTTACCTGAAAGTGCAAAAAATCGTGACCCAGACAATTTTGCGCCCCTAGAGAAATCTATTATCCCTAATTTCTCAGCTAAGTCCCAATGAGGCATTGGTTCAAAATCAAACGTAGGAATATCACCCCAGACCTCTAGTACCACATTACCAGATTCGTCTGTTCCAGAAGGCACACCAGGAAGAGGTAAATTAGGCAGTTTCAGAAGTTCCAATTCTAGTGTAACCTCTATATGCTTAACTTTTTCTTCTAATATGGTTATATTATCTCCCACCTTCCGCATATCTTCTATCACTTCTGGTGGTCTTTCTGCCATTTTACTTATCTTCTTACTAACACTATTTCTATGAGCTCTTAAGTTCTCCAATTCAGAAAGTTGCTGGCGCCTATTGCTATCCAAAGAGAGTATTAGGTCCAACGGTGCATCCTCACCTCTTTTTTCCAGGGCAGATCTTACAGTTGCCAGATCGCTTCTAATAAGTTCTATGCTAATCATAATCCCTCAATATTATCTTCTTGTATGGGTTTGGGCACCTTAGAAATATTTACAACTACGGCACCAATAATATATACACATGATAACATCAAGAATGCCAAGACATACGATCCAGTTATGTCGAACCAAAACCCAGTGCCAATCGGCCCAGCCATTCCGAAAATAATCGTTACAGGCCTACCCAAACCTCTAATTGATGCGATATGACGTCTTCCAAAGTAACGGCCCCAAATAAATTCGCTGATAGGTATTGTGCCACCAAAACCAAATCCGTACAGGAAGAATCCAAGCATCAGTACTGCTGTATTCTGCAAGGAAGATGCCAAAACCATTATTAGCACACCTGTTGCAGATGTACAAAAAGCAATACCAGCCAATCTACGAGGATCAAAGCGCTGTAGCCCCCACCCCCATATAGTCTTAGATGTAAGATTCCCAAGTCCATTTATGCCCATACCTGCTGCAGCTACAGACCTTACAAATCCTACACTTGTAGCAAATGGTATAGCGTGCAACGCAATTGAACCCAGGGCTGCTGCATTCAATCCGTATCCTAAAGTTATTAACCAAAAACTCGAAGTTCTTATCGCCTGGCTTCTGTTATATGTCTGTCGATCGTCAGAGGCTATAGCAGATCTAATAAGATCCGCATTCCCATCAGTTTTTTCCTCAGTTATGCCATCAGGAAGAAGCCCCATATCTTCTGGTCGACGCTTCATTATCATTGATACAGGAATTATCACGAATACAACAACGATAGCCATAGTCAAATATCCTGTTCTCCATCCGAAGGAATCGACTATAATAGTCATAGTAATCGGCGTAATCAAACCTGCCAGAGAAACACCACTCGAGCTTATTGCTAATGCCCATCCTCTTTTCGCTACAAACCACTTAGTTACAGTAGCATTTATGACAAGAGGTCCGAATAATGTCCATCCCAGAGCACTGCTTATAAGCTGAAATACAAAGAATTGTAAGAAAGTAGACTGCATAGATAACGCTGTTAAACCCACACTACAGAATAAAGCTCCAACAAGCATCATCTTGCGAGGACCAACACGATCCACAGTTGGGCCTACTATCAATACTACAATTCCTCCACAAGCTTGAGCGATAGATACAGCTAAAGCAAATTGCCAAACCCTCAATCCTAAACTCTCAACAACTGGGCCCAAGAGTACCCCTGAAACCATGGATCCAGTGCTAGTTGCAATAAACTGAGTTATGAGAGCCCCGCTTAAGATGTACCATCCGTAATACACTTTTTTATGTACCTTCATAATTATCACATTATACTATTTATATGTGTCTCTAATGCATTATACTAGTAGAGTGCATCAATTAAGTATCTTTTTACTTTTTCTATCGTGAACAAGTAAGGCAGGTAAATTTATCAACTAGAGAGTCAAATGTATAATGTATATAGATGAAATTGCGTACTTAGTTAAATGCCTGATAGTCACGGTAGTCATATTACTGATGCTAAATATAGGGACATTTATCTATTTCAATAATAAAATATCAACTTTTAACAAAGACATCTCATCGATAGGAATCCAAGTAGAAAGCAGATTTGAAGCCATTCTAGATGACTTCAATAAAAGATTATCCGAGATGCAATCGACACAGAGAGATAATTCTAATAGCATCAAGAGGCTTGAAGGTGTCACAAATAATAATTAATGTATGCATATGCTTATACGAAAATGGGAGGGGCTTAGCCCAACTAAGAAACTATTACTATCTATTGCGGCTTTATGCGACGTAGCCTTGATAATAATTTTAATCAACTATTTTTTGATATGAAATGCAGCCCCTATTTTTCTTTAAGGGGCTGCATTTCAACTTTCCTGTAACGTAATCCTTCCATAGATTGATCGATGGCAATGATATCTACTTTGAACTATTTATCCGAAAAACCTTGGTGTCACATTGAGAGCATACACCTCGAGTCGCAGGTCTCCCATTTTTTAATGTAATACTCTCAGGGTTCTTAACCTCTCGCTTCGTCTTACACTTAAAGCAATATGCATCCATAAAATAAACCTCTATTCAAAATTCTATTATTTTTCCACGCAGTTAAAGATTAGGCTGGGGAGTTGTTCTAAGATAAGGCTTGATTACCGTATGTCCTTTCGGGAATTGTGCTGGAATATCTTCAGTTTTTATTGCAGGCAGTACTACACAATCCTGGCCATTCTGCCAATCTGCCGGTGTAGCTACTTGGTGATTTGCTGTTAACTGCAGTGAATCTAATACCCTTAACACTTCTTGGAAATTACGGCCAGTAGATGGGGGGTAGGTAAGACTTAATTTAACTTTCTTGTCTGGACCGATCACAAATAAAGTTCTCACCGTATTTGTATTTTCAGCATTAGGATGAATCATATCGTAGAGTGTTGCTATCTGTCGTTCAGGATCAGCGATCAGGGGGAATTTCACTTGAGTATTCTGTGTTTCATTAATATCTCCTATCCACCCAGAATGCTTATCTAACGAATCTACGCTAATCGCTATAGTCTTTGTATTTCGAACCTGAAACTCATCATACAATGAGGCAACTTTGCCAAGTTCAGTTGTGCAAACAGGTGTAAAATCTGCTGGATGAGACATCAGAATTCCCCAAGAATCTCCGAGCCAAGAGTGGAAATCTATCTCTCCCTCTGTAGTAGAAGCTCTGAAATTCGGCGCCTCATCCCCTAATTTTATAGACATAT
>CAUZSC010000004.1:0-34347 GCA_963582505.1 Dehalococcoidia bacterium | reverse complement strand
GAGTATCTACAGAAATGTTATCTTTAGCTCAACAACTAGGTGGCTCCATGGAATATGTTCATGGAGTCGGAACAAAACTTGCAGCGCTAATGCCGCAAGAACTCAACCATGGCATTGATATACTGAGAACAATCAAATCATCTCTTGACCCAAATAACATCATGAACCCCGGTAGATTCAATCTCTGAATGTTAAGGTATGGGTTAAAACGCCTTCCATCTCAGCGACATATGAATACTGACTACCAAAATCAGTTGTCAATGTAACAACGCTAGCGATCAAGACTACACTTCCCATCTCTTTAAAATATAGATGATAAATCTATCGCACTACCAATAGCTAAAAGTGTAAATGCAATTCCTAATACAATTGTAAATTGGAACAGTGTTCTCTCTACTCCCCTACGAGTTCTGAAAGAAGCTTCTGCATTACCAAAAAATCCTGATCCTTGACCCCGTACCTGAAGCAAGATAACTACAACAAGTAAAACTGCTACTATTATTTGTGCTACGTAAAAAAAAGATTCCAAGATTAACCCTCCATCCCTTGCAACTCTTTAATCAAAAGATCCATTACTACCCCCGGATTAACTCTGCCCCGAGTTTCTTTCATAACTTGTCCTAAGAGAAACCTTACGGCTGTTTCTTTGCCACCGACATAATCCTGAACAGCTTGTGGGTTATTTTTTATAACAATATTTACAGCCTCTTCTACAAGGCTATCATCTTCTATTTGTGTAAGTCCCTGCTCATGAGCAATATCCGCAGGTGGCTGCCCAGTATTAAACATATGCTCCAATACGGATTTAGCTGCAGGTCCCCTTATAATCCCTGTATCCACCAAATCCGTAAATTCCCTCATCCTGGTTGGATTAATCTTGCTCTCATACAAATTGACTCCATTACTATTGAGCAGCCCAAAGAAATCGCCAAGCATCCAATTTGCAATAATTTTGGCTTTATTAATGATTCTATCTTTTTCTAATTGGCCTTTATCTACGGCTTCTTCAAAGAATTTTGCCGTTTGGTTTGAACTTGTAAGAAGTGCAGCATCGTACTCAGTTAAGCCATATTCTGTCATAAATCTTCCTCTTTTTGCCTCTGGCAATTCAGGAATAGACAATTTAATCTCTTGCAGCCAATCTAAGCTAAACGATATTGGAGGAAGATCTGGTTCTGGGAAATATCTATAATCATGAGCATCTTCTTTTGTCCGTTGAGATACTGTGATTTCTTTCTCTTCTGACCAACCCCTAGTTTCCTGAATAATCCTGCCTCCCTCTTTGACAACCTCTATTTGCCTGTCCTTTTCGTATTCAAGAGCTCTATAAACTGACCGCAGGCTATTCATATTCTTAATTTCTACCCTAGTGAACAATTCGTTGCTGCCTTCCGGCCTTATGCTGATATTTGCATCACACCTAAAACTACCATCCTCCATATTACCGGTGGATACTCTCAAGTATTGGAGTATCGACCTAAGATGAATTAAGTATTGCCGAGCTTCTTCAGCTGATCTTATATCAGGCTCACTAACAGTTTCCATCAGTGGAATACCTGATCTATTTACATCAACTAGACTATAATTCGGACCACCAATGCCCTGCCTGTGTGATAGTTTCGCTACATCTTCCTCAAGATGAATTCGTGTTATACCTATTCTTTTCGTATTACCATCTATATCCATATCTAACCAACCATTGCTAGCTATTGGGGTGTCATACTGAGATATCTGATATCCCTTCATAAGATCAGGGTATGAGTAATTCTTGCGATGGAATTGTGTTTTCTCAGCTATATGAGAATTCAACGCTAAGCCAGTCATTACTACATATTCCACTGCCTTACGATTTATGGTCGGCATTGCACCGGGCATGCCCAAACAAACTGGGCAAACGACACTATTAGGAGAAGCTTGCAGGTAATCGGTTGGACAGGGACAAAACATTTTGCTCCTAGTCAATAGCTGGGCATGAACTTCTAATCCTATTACTGTTTCATATTTATTAATTGTAACCATAATCCAAAACCTAAAATAACATTAACTCAAAAATACTGACTCAGTATAACAAAGGGCGTTACCCCTAACAAGGAATCCTTGGTTGTCATCTAAATATGCTTTTCCTCAGAATGGCTTTATAATATACTAGTATCGTATGTCTCTGCTGGTGTCTGTATGAAAAATGAACCTGAATAATATATTTATTGAACCTCAAGTAACTATTCAATCCCTAGATACAGGAAACTATGATGCCCAGTCAACAATTCTAGTAAATGTTACAGGGTTGGTATGCGAAAATATATGTGAAAATAGGGTTTTAACCACATTAAACAAGATCGATTCTATAAACAACGTTAAGCACAAAAAGGGATCTGGAGACTTCTTCATACAAATCAGTGGGTCAACAATAAACTACGAGCAGATTAAATCTTCGATTCTATCTCAAGTAATTGCAATGCCTGTGCGAAAAGTACTTGGTCAATTATGGACGCTATTTGTCATCGATTAAACGACCTCTCCATCTTTTTTCGGATTTACGTGTTCCAGAAGAAAAGAACTTAAAATAGACGCACAAGAACAATATAAGACCCAACCATAACAAAGGTCCTAATATACCTGGTACTGCAGCACTAACAAATATAGAGGAAAACAGTAGCAGTATTGAGGTCACCCAGATTCGCCCAGATAGCAAGCTAGTGATTTTCCTCAGATATAATCCTATTCGCGACACGGGGTTCAGTTTATTCTTCCCGCTTTTAGAAATACTACTAGACGCATCTCCAGTTTGCCTAAGTATCTCTTCTATTTCTCTTTGATATCTCTCAGGCATGAATCACCTCTTTTTATATTACCTCTAATTATAAATGCCATATCATATCAAAGAAAAGACCCCATTAATCAAACCTTTGCTTAACAAAAGCCAACTTTTCTTTGATATGATGTTTTATTGACACATAGTGACAGCAAAGCTATAATCCGTCTCTAGTCAAAATCTACCATAGTGAGAGATCGTAATATGCAATTGAATGTGTCCCAGCTCCTGAAAGATGGCGTTGGAGCACGTAGAACTTACACACTTGATGAAACTATAGATCCCCTGCAAGAAACTGATACAACTCGTGTGTTAGGTAAAGTGGTATTAACACGAACAATTGATGGTGTTTGGGCAAATGGCAAGATGAAAGCTAATGCCTCTGGCTCGTGCATCAGGTGTCTATCTAACCTAATCTATTTTGTTTCATTCGAATTGGACGAGGAGTACCTTTCCGCTATTGACATAATATCTGGAACACCCATTAAAAATATGGATCATCCGGATGGATCTTTCATAATCAGCTCCCAACATATATTGGACCTGAGCGAAGCGGTTAGACAATGTGTTATTATACGAGAACCCATGAAATTATTGTGCGTAAATGACTGTGCAGGACTATGCTCTAATTGTGGAGTGAATCTTAATACGTTAAATTGTCATTGCAACCACAACTTAGATTCTAGATGGGATAAGTTACGGGATTTTAGAGTTTAACATCATAAATACAAGTAGAGATATAGAGATAGAGGCGTAAAATGGGAGCATTACCAAAAAAGAAGCGGACTAGGTCAAGAATAGGGAACCGACAATCAGCATATCAGGTATCAGCACCTACTTTCAATCGCTGTCCTCACTGTCGCTCACCCAGACTTCCTCACAGGATTTGTTCTTCCTGTGGCTACTATAACGGACGTGAGGTTATAGCGAGAGCAACTCCTCCGGGCAATTAAAGGGCCACTACTACGGTTAATAATTCCTAATATTATCTAAATCGCTAGTAACGTGCTTGATAATGCGTTGACTTGCATTAATGCAGGCGTTAGTCTAGATCCCAAGTTTGTTCAAAGATGTCTTTTAAAAATCATCATACGGAGGGTATTTTAATGACTTCCAGTACAGCAAAATCAGGAGCAGGTACAGCCTTTCTGTTTCCCGGCCAAGGATCGCAAGCTGTTGGTATGGGCCTTGATCTGTACGAAGCTTCAGTCTCAGCAAAGAAACTATTTCAGGAAATTGATGCCGCTCTCGGGGAGCCTGTTTCCCGAATATTCTTTGAGGGACCGGATGATTTATTAAGACAAACTATAAATACTCAGCCTGGCATTATGGCAGTAAGCCTAGCCTGTCTAATCGCATTAGAGGAAAGAGTAGGGGCAAATAACCTTCCCAAACCAACTTTAGTTGCTGGCCATAGTTTAGGCCAATATACAGCCTTAGTAGCATCTGGTGCACTCGATGCTGGTCAAGGAGTACGACTTGTGCGAGAACGTGGACGATTAATGCAATACGCATCAGAGCAATCTGACGGCACCATGGCAGCAATACTGGGAATGGAGGAATCTATCCTTCAGGAAATTTGCACCGATACTAATACGGAAATCTCTAATGTGAATGCTGCAGATCAAATTGTAATCAGCGGTAAACGTAAAGATATCGAAAAAGCTATGGGAATAGCAAGTGAAAAAGGTGCACGCAGGACAATTCAACTCCCGGTAGGCGGTGCCTTCCATTCCCGTCTCATGGAGCCGGCACAAGAAGGTCTAGCGAAGGCTGTAGAGGAACTTGAGCTTAATGAACCATCTGTACCAATCATAGCAAATTGCACGGGGCAACCAATAAATACTATCAACGAAATTAAGAGCGAATTGCTACGTGGTTTATGCTCATGTGTTAGATGGAAAGAAACGTTAGAATATATGAATACCCAAAGCATAGATACCTTTTATGAAATTGGGCCAGGTAAAGTTTTAACTGGCCTAGTTAAACGAATGAATGCTGACGCAAATACTATAAATGTTAGCGACATAGAATCTATAAATGCTTTGACTAGTTAGACCACTATGCACCCGAACCTTAATAATAGAAAATATGAGCAAGGAACGTTTCACTACATCTAGAAGAAGAGCACGCACTACAACCCTTCAAGTGCTCTATGAAGTTGATAGTGGCGTAGGCCATGAATGGAAGGATGTGATAGAAAGAGTATTAAATACAAGCAACCATGGTATCAATAGCAATTCATTTGTAAGAAATCTTGTAAAGGGAGTGATGGATAACACTGCAGAAATTGACATCCTCATCTCTAGGTTCGCTCAGTCTTGGCCTATTGATCAGATGGCAGCCGTAGATCGCTCTTTGCTAAGAATGGCAATATACGAACTCCTATTTGAAGCTGCTTCTCCTCAAAAGGTAGTCATTAATGAAGCCGTTGAAATCGCTAAGGGATTTGGTGGAGAAAATTCGTCAAAATTTATGAATGGCATCCTTGGTGCATTAGTAGGTAAACCAAAATAATTAGAGAAATTTAGAGGTTATAAATGGCAACTGTTTTAGAAAGAGTACAGAAAATCGTAGCAGACCGACTTGGCGTAGAAGAATCAAGTGTAGTATCAGAAGCAGCTTTCACCGATGACTTAGAAGCCGACTCATTAGACCTTGTAGATTTAATTCTTGCATTCCAAGATGAATTTAGCACGACCGATAATCCTATAGAAATATCCGACGAAGACGCAGAAAAATTGGTTCACGTTAGTGATGCTATAGATTACCTCAAGGGTAGAGGAGTACCTGACTCTTAATAACTGTAGATGAAAACTTAACGCTTCTGTCTATTGATAGCTGAAACTATTCAGGTCTAAGTATAGTAATAATTTAATCTAAGCAAATTGACCACGACCATGCCTCATGATATCATGCTAGTTAGGAATGGATAGTCTGACTCAAATTGCCCATCAGGTCTCTGAATGCACTGATTGCCCACTAAATTTGAACCGAACCAATGCAGTCGCAGGAGAAGGTCCTGAAAAGGCCGAAATTATGATGATCGGTGAGGCCCCCGGCTACAACGAGGACCAACAGGGTCGTCCTTTCATAGGGGCCGCAGGAAAATTACTCGACCAATTATTGAGATCCATAAACATGCGCAGAGAAAATGTTTTCATAACCAACACAGTGAAATGCCGGCCAAATAATAATCGTGATCCACTGTTGAAAGAAATGGCCGCTTGTCGCAAATATCTAGACAGACAGATAGACTTAATATCTCCAAAAGTTATAGTTACACTGGGTCGTCATGCCATGTCTGCATTTCTACCTGGAGAAAAGATAAGTACCGCTAGGGGCAATGCTAGAGAAATTAATGGCCGACTCATTTTCCCAATTTACCATCCAGCTGCAGCTCTTCGTCAGAACAACTTCAGGCAATTGTTAAACGATGACATTCAGAAATTACCTCCTCTTATAGAATCTATATCCAGTCACCGCCCAGAGGTGACTGCTTCACAATCTCAACAGCTTAGTATGTTTTAGGATTATTGCATGGATTATTCATTAAAAATCATTCCACTCGGTGGATTAGGTGAAATTGGGAAAAACATGATGGCCATAGATTATGCCGGGGATATAATCGTCATAGATTCCGGGGTTATGTTCCCAGATGAAGGATTACCTGGGATAGACCTAATAATCCAAGATATAACATATCTCAAGGAAAACAAAGATAGAGTTAAAGGAATACTTATCACCCACGGACATGAAGATCACACTGGAGCTTTACCTTTCACATTAAGAGAACTAAATGTTCCCGTATATGCCCCACCTCTAGCCAAGGGTTTAATAGAAGTTAAGTTAAGAGAGCATAGAGATCTAGGGGATGTTAATATCTATGCCATAGAACCCGATCAACCCATCAATTTGGGATGTTTTGAGGTTTCATTCTTCCGTGTAACACATAGTATTCCTGATGCTATGGGCTTAGCAATAAGAACACCTTTGGGATTAATAGTACACACGGGCGACTTTAAAATAGATCACACTCCCGTGGATGGTCGTCCTACTGACCTTACAAAATTAGCAGCGTTTGGTGATGAGGGAGTCTTTCTACTTCTATCGGATTCCACATATGCTAACGTGCCAGGTTACACGCCTTCCGAAAAAATTGTAGGCCAAGCACTAGAACAAGTTATTGCCAATGCTGAAGGCCGTGTAATGATAGCGACATTTGCGTCTCTTATATCGAGAATTCAAGAAATATTGGTTTCAGCTGATCGGCATAATCGCAAAGTTGCCTTTGTAGGAAGAAGCATGGTGGCAAATGTGAATATGGCCCTCAAGATGGGATATCTTACATCCCAAGATGGTTTAATTATCACTCTTAAAGAAACCGAGAATATCCCGGGCAACCGAGTTGTAATAGTCACTACTGGCAGTCAGGGTGAACCAACCTCGGCTTTGGTACGGATATCTAATGGAATGCATAGAGATATCATTATATCGGCTGGAGATACAGTAGTTATATCAGCCTCTCCTATTCCAGGAAACGAGACTTTCGTTAGTAAAACTATAGACAATCTACTACGCCAAGGAGCAAATGTACTATACGATAAAATAGCACTTGTCCATGTGCATGGACATGCAAGCCAAGAAGAACTAAAACTAGTGCTGCGCCTGGTCCGACCATACTTTTTTGTGCCGGTCCATGGAGAGCACAGACATCTCAAAGCTCATGCTGCCTTAGCGTATTCCGTCGGCGTGCAACCTGAAAATATTTTTATCTTGGAGAATGGAGACGTTCTTGAACTTGCAAAGGACTCTGGCGGCATCGTCGATGAAGTAATAGCAGGTGCCATGTATGTTGATGGCAAAAGAATATACGCAATGGACAGTGCCCTACTAAAGGACAGGAAGGCATTATCCCGAGACGGAATATTGGTTATAATGATAACAAGAGACCCGAAAACTAATACGATTAAGGAAGAACCTAAATTTGTTTCTAAAGGATTTTTAGAAGAACAAGAAGAGATTACACTCAAAAAAGAGATGTGCGACATTATCGCTAAATCTCTTGAGGAATCTTCTTCTCAAAGATATGACAAGGATATAGCCACGAAAAACATCCGAGAGCGAGTGTCTGGTTTCATTAATCAGAGAACGAGGAGACGCCCTATCATCATCCCAGTTATATCAGAAGCATGAGGCAATATGGGGCTAATTTCAACATCTAAGCGTAACCAGATACTATTTATTGGCATCTTCACGATAATTCTCATTATATCGATATTTTATTATCAATCCCAAATTGCAAATATATACTCCGCAACCAAAGAAACTATTCTAAGTACCGTGGGGCTTGGTTTTATTGTCATCTCAGTGTGGATCTTTTTTCTGATTGCCATTATTGCTAAGAAAAGATCGTTACTGTCCCTGAGATTCTTGAATTTTTGGGTCGCTAGCATTTCCCTTTGTCTCCTTATTTGTGGAGTTTTTGCCTATTTCCAAATACACGTCCCTGGCCATGGTGAAATTAATATGGGTGGATCTTTTGGTCTGGCCATAAAGGGTAACTCTGACATATTAGGCACATTCAGATTAGCTGCTGTTGCTCTATTGATTGGATGTGTCAGTACGCCAAGAAAAATGTGGCATTTATCGTACATACTTTACCGTTTATCCAAAAGATTATCTAAATATCTCTTTACCGTCCTTGCTATTATTACATCCGGCACAATTTTTCGAGGACTTAGACAAAATGAAGCCATAGCAAATCTTGAAGACTCACCAAACATACGAAATACCTATTCACAAAAAAACATCTCAGTCCATGGCGCTCCAACTCCTAAGCTGCCCCAACCACCTAAACCAATCAGTAACGATACTACTCATACAAAACTCTCTACTGTGAAACAAATTGAGGGTCAACTTTCCTCCAGCAAAAGTGTCCCCCTTACTAAAACAGCATTTCCATCAACACAACTACCCTTACAGAAACAGATACCTTTAGGGGCGATTAAATCCTGGCAGATACCCGGGGCATCCCTGTTGACACCTGGCACAGCCGCACAAGAACCCCAAATGGACCAATCTGGCACAGCCAGAATCATAGAAAGAACCCTCGGCGAATATGGGATAGAAGTAATAGTAAAAGAAATAAAACCTGGACCTGTCGTCACTATGTTTGGTCTAGTGCCAGGATGGATTCGCCGTTCACGTCAAGTTAAAGAACAGAAACCTGATGGAACAATAATTAACGATGCTAACGGTAAACCTATAATGAAGCGAATTGAAGAAAAGACCCGCGTCAAGGTGGATAGTATTGTGGCCCGAGAAAAAGATTTAGCCCTAGCATTAGCAGCACCCAGCCTTCGCATAGAGGCTCCTATTCCAGGAACCTCGCTTGTAGGCATAGAGGTTCCTAATGCAAGACCCGCTATTGTTCCACTCAGATCAATAATGGAAACAAATGATTTTCACAAAATGAAAGAAACTTCAAAATTGACATTAGCCCTAGGCAAAGGTAGTGGTGGAGATGTAGCAGTTGCAGATCTAGCAAAAATGCCTCATTTATTGATAGCAGGCTCAACAGGCAGTGGTAAAAGTGTTTGTATGAACGCAGTGATAGCCTGCATAATAATGCAAAACTCCCCATGGGAAACCAGACTTTTGTTAATTGACCCAAAGAGAGTAGAGCTTACTCCCTACAACGGGATACCTCATCTGTTAACTCCAGTGGTAGTAGAAGTAGATCTAGCAGTCCATGCACTCAAAGGCATGGTTAGAGAAATGCTCCGGCGATATCGAATAATGGAAGAAGCTGGTGCTCGCAATATAGAGGGCTTTAATCGGGATTTACCCTCGAATAATAGAATGTCACGCATTATTATATGCGTAGATGAACTAGCCGACTTAATGATGGCAGCAGCTTACGATATAGAACACTCAATTATAAGGCTAGCCCAATTGGGGCGTGCTACCGGAATACATTTGGTTGTTGCTACCCAAAGACCTTCTGTGAACGTAGTTACTGGGTTAATCAAAGCCAATTTCCCAAGCCGAATTAGTTTTGCTGTTCCTTCTCAGGTGGATTCAAGAACTATTTTAGACGCTGTAGGTGCAGAAAAACTACTAGGTAGGGGAGACATGCTATTTCAACCGCCAGATGGACCAAAACCCCGACGTATTCAAGGGGTATACCTTGCTGATGACGAAATAGAACAACTAGTGATATATTGGAAAAGGCAAAATGGTCCTCTTCCCCCGTCTATTTCATTAGAACCCGAAGAGGATAAAGACGTTTCCAATAACAAGCATTTTGAAATAGACTCCAGCGATGAACTAATGCAACAGGCCATAGAACTAGCTACGCATTACAACCGCCTGTCAACCTCATTGCTTCAAAGGAGATTAAGAATAGGATATCCTAGAGCTGCTAGGCTAATGGATACCTTAGAAGATGAAGGTGTAATTGGCCCTGGTGAATCAGGTAAATCTCGTGAAGTATTAATTGGTAAAATTAGTAAATCTAATCTGGAGGATTAGGTAATGGTAAGAAATTTCACAGAAAGGCTCATGTCTTTTCTTTCTGACAGAGGCACTCAATCACTGCCTGTTGATGAGGTTGAACTGGATAATTGTTTAGATTGTGGGTCAAGCCTACGGGACAACGAATTGTATGAAATTTATCGGGTTTGTCCATATTGCAGATTCCATCATAATCTTACGGCTAGGGAAAGCATATCCTCTATTGTAGATAAAGGGTCTTTTAAAGAATTCAACAAATCCATAATATCTACTGGCCCCCTAGCATTTTCTTCTAGAGCCCCCCAAAGGAAAAAACTTGCCAAGGAACAAAAAGTTACTGGGTTGACAGAAGCAGTGGTAACTGGAAGATGCACTGTAGGGGGTACTGCAGCAGTTATGCTATCTTTGGATTTTAGGTTTGTCTTTGGCAGCCTCGGTGGAGTAGTTGGAGAAAAGACAGCATTGGCTTTTGAGGCCGCCGCCCTAAGAAACTTGCCAGTGATTGCATCCATTACCAGTGGCAGGCCGGTAGTAGAAGAAAATATTATCTCTACCATGCAAATGGCAAAGGTTACTTTTGCTATCAACAGTCTCGATCGTAAAGGATTGCCCTTTATTGCAATATTACGTAACCCCACTACCGGCCATATCTATTCAAGCCTTGCAAGACCAGCCGACATAATTCTTGCTGAGCCAGGGGCACTTCTCGGACTAGCTCCACCCACGAACATTAGTGGCCCTGAAAAATTAATCTCAGCAAACAAATATCGATCTGAGGCATATATGGCTAGGGGAATGGTCGATAGAATAGAAGATAGAGAAAACATTAAGAATGTCTTGTCTAGATTTCTTAGAATATCTCTGGGCCCGCTGTCCTCAAAATCTGACAAGAACCTAGACAAGGACAAAAATATATCTTATCCCTCATCCAATCAGGGTACTCATCTAGGCCTACACAAAGAAACGCTCGAAGAACTATGGCCTCAAACGTGGCACTCTGTCCGAATCTCCAAAGATAGCCAAAGACCTACTTCTTTAGACCATGCGAAACGAATTTTTACAGAGTTTATAGAACTACATGGAGATCGAGTTTATGGCGATGACCCATCAATAATTGCTGGCATTGGATTCCTGGGTAACCATGCAGTAGGAATCATAGGCCATGAAAAGGGCCATGAACTAACAGCTTGGCAACGCCGAGAAGGCAGAACTATGCCAGAAGGATATAGAAAAGCTCAAAGAATCATGTCTCTATCTGGAAAACTGAAATTACCTTTAGTCACCTTGATAGACACACCTGGCCCATATTATGGCCGAGAATCTGAAGAGCGCGGTCTAGGTGATTCTATAGCCTCTACTATGTCAATGATGGCACAATATCCCGCACCTACAATAGCTGCAGTTATAGGTGAAGGTGGCAGTGAAGGTGCGCTTGCATTGGGTATAGCTGATCGTATATTAATGCTTGAGAATGCCCAATATTCTATAACTATGCCTGAATATGCAGCAGACTCTTTATACAGTGACTTGCCCCAAAAAGAAGATTCTGCCTCCCCATTAATCTTGTCTTCTAGGGAATGTCGTGAATTAGGAATTGTAGATGTTATAATTCGAGAGCCAGAAAATGGGGCTAACCGACATCCCGACGAAGCAGCTGTATACCTTAAGGGTGGCTTGCAACATGAACTCAAAATTCTCTTATCTAGAAACTCTAATAGAATACCCCGTAACAGGTATAAAAAATATCGCCAAATGGGTGGATACAGTTCATATTTTAAGATAGCGATAGCTGCAGAAGCTGCTCAACTACAAACATATGTAACGCGAAGTGTTAGGTTGATTAAAAGGCGTCGGAGAACCAGCAAAATGGAGAACTCCACCAAGAAGAAGGGCTGATGCTAATCTACTTCTAGTACGGCAGCTATATTCTCATATTCGGCAGCTACCAATGGGCTATTAAGAACTACCGGCTTGGAGACATCCCTATAATCTGAACGCAATTCTAAGCAGCCAATGAAAGGAAGGTCAAGTTCCTTTGCAAGGCTTTCTCCTGCACCTGAACCAAAAATCTCGCCGCTGAAATTTTCCACAATACCTAAGACGTCTACATTCAGTTTACGTATCATGTTTATAGACCTTTTAGCATCTAACCTGGCAAGATCTTGAGGAGTTGTAATAACTACAAACCCATCCAGGTCTAATGTCTGCATTACAGTCAATGGAGCATCCGATGTTCCCGGAGGAAGGTCAACTAACAGGTAGTCTAGATCTCCCCAGGCCGTAGTTTGCAAGAACTGATTTATGGCATTATGAATCATCGGCCCTCTCCATATAATCGCCTCGTCTTCATTCTGTTGGAAAAAAGCCATCGATATAATCTTCACTCCATATTTCTCTGGTGGTAATACCAAGCCTTCTTCGAATGTTGGCTCTTCTGTCACCCCTAGCACTCTGCTAGCGTTTGGACAATCTATATCTGTGTCCATTAAACCAACGCTATATCCCTTTTGGGCGAGGGTTACAGCTAAGTTGACAGCGACAGTAGTCTTTCCTACTCCACCTTTACCACTGTAAACACCTATTTTCTTTTTTATATGGGATAATTTTTCGGTTATATCACGCCTTTGCTGCCAAGTACGCCTAATACCTTCTAGCCGGGCTTGCTCTTGAGGGCTCATTGGACGGGGACTGGTCATAAGAATAAATCTCCTTCTTGAAAAAACACAAAGAAAACGAAATTAAAATAACTATCAACACGTGAAATCCACTAGCTAAAAAATTAACCAATTAACATTTAAGTGTCCGTTGTCTAGAATAGTAGGAATTTCTGATCGGCTCCTAAGGAAGCTAGTCTATCCCTAGAAGTTTTTTTCCATCTTCAGTAATCATTTCTGGGTTCCATGGAGGATCAAACACCATGTCTACCTCTATGTCCCCTACTCCTTCAAGTTCAGCAATGCGCCACTCAGCATTTTGTGCAATATAAGGGCCCATTCCACAGCCAGGAGCTGTGAGGGTCATTTTCACATATACTTGCCCTTCATTGACCTGTACATCGTATATCAGACCCAAATCCAAAACATTCACTGGGATCTCTGGATCATAAACGTCTCTAAGGGCTTCTTTTACTTCATCCACTGTTACTGTATTTGCTGCCATGGAAAACCTCTTTATCTAAACCTAATATTAGTAAGTATCTACACTACGCTTCACATTGTAGCAATCAAAGAGAGTTTGTGTCAAAGAATACCCGATGCAAATAACCAAAGATCACATTGCACGTGATATTAAGGGTACTGTATCATCTTGAGGCAATTATTGTAATGTAAGAAAGAAACTAAATATGGAGCCCAGCATATCATCAGCTATAGAAATAAATAGCCTACGTAAAAGCTACGGGGCTCAGTTTATCTTAAATAATATTAACTTAGTAGTTAACTGGGGAGATTTCTTGTGCCTATTCGGACCAAATGGCTCTGGTAAAACTACTCTACTGAAAATTCTGGCAACTCTTTATTCACCTTCTGGAGGAACGTTAAGAATTGCCGGGGTAGATTTAGATGAAAACCCTAGCCATATACGCAAGAACATTGGAGTCGTAACACATCAGCCCTTACTATATAGCCACTTGACTGGTTACGAAAACCTGTATTTACACGGAATGCTTTTCCGTGTACCTAAGCTTGAAAACCGCATTATCGATGTAGCAAAGTTATTGGAAATCACTCCATTCTTATACAAACGCACAGACATCCTTTCCCATGGAATGCAAAAACGGATTTCTTTAGCCCGATCTATCCTACATGATCCATCAATATTATTATTGGACGAACCTGATGCCGGATTAGACCAATCTGCCTTAAGTATTCTAGATAATCTAATAGAAAGTATCCGCGGACGAAGAACTATAATTATGTCCACTCACAATATAGACCTGGGCCTACGATTAGCAAATCGAGTAGCCATTTTGTCAGCTGGGAAAATGCTTTATAACGAAATGAACGATAAAATGGATAGTAATGAGTTTAAGCAAAATTATACTCACTTGACTGGAGAGTCTAAATGAACGCTTTTTTGCATAACCTCATAACTCTAATTTGGAAAGATATAGTTGCTGAATTAAGAGGTAAGGAAATAATCACATCAATCCTATCCTTCGCTATATTAACGTTAGTCATATTCAATTTAGCGTTACGCGCAACGCCACAGATGATTCTAACTCTTTCTCCTGGTATTTTGTGGATCTCCTTTATATTTGCTGGCATACTAGGTCTTACGCGTATATTTGTGAACGAGAAAGAGAACGGAAACCTAGAAGGGCTACTATTATCTCCAGCAAGTAGAGAAGCTATATACCTTGGAAAAATGTTCTCAACATTAATCTTCATGTTGATAGCTCAGTCGATTATCTTGCCTATTTTTTCCATTTTGTTCAACGTTTCTCTATTTGAACCAATGCTGCTACTAATACTGATTTTAACTACAATAGGTTTCTCCTCCATAGGCACTTTGTTTTCCGCAATAGCAATCAATACAAAGTCTCGAGAAATAATGCTTCCCATGCTGTTTGTTCCTATTGTAATTCCAATTATCATTGGCGCTGTGGTAAGCACAGGTACTATAATGGAAGGTGGAAATTGGCCGGATATACGGCAATGGGTTCAACTTATTCTAGTTTTTGATATACTAGCATTCGTTTTTTCTACTTTAACGTTTGAACAAATACTACAGGAGTAAGATAAAATTGGCAGTTTTTAAGCTTAGAAATATTCTGCACATCACAACATTTGTAATGATGTTAGTTGTTCTATACGCTATTTTTCTATGGGTCCCTACAGATAAGAACCTAGGGATATCTCAAAGAATATTTTACATTCATGTCCCTCTAGCCTGGTCAGGTTTCCTAGCTTTCGTACTAGTTCTAATAGGAAGTGTTGGGTACCTATGGAAACGTACCCCAAAATGGGATCATCTAGCCCACGCATCTGCTGAAGTTGGTGTCCTTTTCACAACATTAATGCTTACAACAGGCGTGCTATGGGCTAAGCCAGTCTGGGGAGTTTGGTGGACCTGGGATCCTAGGTTAACTACTTCTCTAATACTCTGGCTTATATACGTCGCATATCTAATGCTCAGGGCATATTCCTCCGACCGCTATCAGGCTGAAAGGTCTTCTGCAATACTGGGTATATTTGGATTTATAGATGTTCCCATAGTATATCTTTCAATTTACTGGTGGCGCACTGTCCACCCACAACCTTTAGTAGGCCCTGCCACAAGCGGTGGTCTCGATTCCTCAATGTATAACGTACTGATGCTATCAACTCTGGTGTTCACCCTTATACTTGTATGTTTGGTCTTAGAAAGGATATCAATATTCAAAAGTGAAAGATCCTTAGAAGAAATCAGGTGGTCTCTGGAATTATCGAAATAACTATTCTTATATTGGAGAACCATGAAACACAACCTCAAGAAAATAACTACCTGCTTGATCCTTACTTTATTATCCTTTGTGGTAATAGGTAACACGGCCACAGCCCAAACATTGCAAGCAGAACATTCTTCTACTCCTGAAGCAAACCTGCCTTTCTTGTTTGCTGCATATGCTGTTACTTGGGTAACTTTATCTGTGTATTTTTATTATCTCTCCCAAAAACAGCGAGACATTCAATCCGATTTGGATTCGCTGCGACAAGATTTGAACAAGTAATAAATTTTCTTCGAGGTACTATATATGACTACTCTTAATCAAAATCCTGAAATAATACCCATAACCGTTTGGTACGACTATATATGACCCTGGTGTTATGTCGGCCTGGCAAGGCTCGAGAAACTTAGCAATGAATTTCCTGTAGAGATTGACTATAAAAGCTTCTACCTTAAACCTGAGACTCCCCCCGAAGGTATTATAAGGGAAGCACGACCCGGATCAGAGTTTGGCACTTTGGTTACTGGCCCGCTTGGAGACGCGGCGAGAGATGCTGAAATCATCATGAGACGATCCCCTATCGTCCCTAATAGTACTCTGTCATTTATTGCCTCTGAATTCGCTAAAACAAAGGGGCTGTTCGAACCATTTCATAAGATATGCTATACGGCTTTCTGGGAAGATGGCGTAAATCTTGGAGACATCTCAGTGCTTCAGGATCTTGGACAAAAAGCAGGGATTGATCCTATCGAGATGAAAATCTGCCTAGAGTCCGGTCAATTCAAGTCCCAAACAGAAAATCAATATCGAGAAGCTCTATCCTTGGGGGTTACTGGAATACCTTCTTTTGTTATGGGTCGTTACTTTTTTTCTGGAGCACAACCATACGAATTCTTCAGGCATGTAGCAGATCTGGTATTAAAAGAACAAGTAAAAGATGCTGAATGATTTTCAACAACTTACTTCACTTTCGTTTTATGTCATACAGCTTCATTAAACACCAGGAGTATTTACATTTATGCTTCCATTATGGTTATTACCAATTATAGGTATTGGAGTTGCGACAATAGGATCAATGGTTGGTCTGGGTGGCGGATTTATTTTGATGCCAATACTCATAATTCTTTTCCCTGAACATACAGCTTCTACTCTTACATGTATTTCTCTAATGGTCGTATTCATAAATGCAACTTCATCAAGTTTGCGTAACCTTAGTTCTGGGATTGGAGATGTTCGCACTGCACTTATAATGGTTATAGTAGCCATTCCGGCAGCTGTCCTCGGTTCTCTCGCAACTCGATTTGTTGGAAGATCTTTATTTGATCCGATATTTGGAACCTTACTTGTCTTGGGGGCAATCTATATTCTATTAAAACGAACCCCGGCCGGCCAAAATGCAGAAGACATTAAAAAAGCGAATAGGCATATACAAGAAAAAAATGGATCTGATTATACCTTTTTCGTTAATGAAAAATTGGCAGCGACTATAAGCCCTGTAATCGGATTCGTCTCGAGCTTCTTCGGAATCGGCGGTGGTGTTATTCATGTTCCAGCTCTAGTTTATTTAATTAAAGTGCCAACTCGTGTAGCAACTTCGACCAGCCTCCTCTTGCTAGTTCCAACATCCTTGGTAGGTGTACTTACACACCTGACAACAGGTCAATTCGAAGGAGCATGGACCACTCCTGTTTTGCTGGGTATTGGAGCATCTTTTGGTGGTCAGATTGGCACTTATTTAAGCAAAATAACAAACCAACAAATTATCCTTTCTATTCTAGCCCTCGTATTAATGTTAGTTGGTGCCCGGCAAATCATCACCAGCTTCCTTGCCTAAAAATCTTGCATTGCCCCACTTTTTTCTATTGCTCAAAAGCATCTCGTGGATGTATTATTAACTCAACGAAGAAAGGAGGTGGTCAAATATATGTTAGATAGTAATAAACGGACTGTTCGTGAGGTGTCTGCACCGTAAGTTTCTCAGGGACACATGATGCTCTGGTTTCCGCTTACGGAATACCAGCAAACGCCGAGCCCCAAAGCTCTTGGCTTAGTCCACCAAGGAAGTTTTTGCCGATCAGCTTTGGGGCTTGTTAATTACAATTAGTCAAATGTCTGAATTTCTTTAACTTTATCTGAGTTTAGCCTCTTAATAACTTCTGTAACCAACGTAACAGCTTGACTAAAATCGTCAATACTTACTATTCCATTATGTGAATGAAGATACCTAGTAGGTATCGCTATATTTATGGATGGAGTCCCACCATGTGCCCTCTGCATTTCTGCTCCATCTTGTCCATATCCACCCAAAACATCATACTGAATAGCAATTTGTTCAGCTTCAGCCACTTCCATTACAAAATCTCTAAGCTTTATATTTGGGATCATTGAGCTGTCGTGCAAGAAAATAGTCGGTCCTCCACCTAATTTCTCTTGAGATTCTTCCTGTGTTGCTCCTGGATAGTCACCTGCAACACCAGATTCTAGATTTATCCCAATATCTGGTTGAACTAAATAGCTGCTTGTCTGAGCTCCTCTTAAGCCTACTTCTTCTTGTACTGTTGATACTGCATACAAATTATTTAGGGATTGTGCTTCATGAAGTTCCTGCATCACTTGGATCATAACTGCTAATCCTATTCTGTCATCCCAAGCTTTACCAAGATACAGTGGCCCTCCATTCAATGATAAAAATTTACTGTCTGGAGCAATTGGGTCCCCTGATCGTATTCCTAATCTGTGCTGTGCATCTTCCCTGCTAGTCGCGCCGACATCGATAAACATCTGCTCTTTCTTGAAAGGCTGTGCCCTCACGTCTGGAGCAATAACATGTGGGGTTTTTATACCCGTAACACCTTGAATACGACCCTTTTGTGTAATAATAACCCATCGCTGATTAATCAAAGCTTGATCTAGCCAGCCTCCTACAGTCTGGAATTTAACGAACCCCTCATTCGTAATATATTTCACCATGAGCCCCACCTCATCCATATGAGCAGAGATCATTATGTTAGGGTTTGCCCCCTCCCTGGGATTAAGTTGTGCTATTAGAGAACCAATCCCATCTGTCTCTATGCTGCTGCAAATCGGAGTCAAGTGTTTTCTCATTATCACCCTTACGGAACTCTCAAAGCCTGTTGGGCCATATGCATTGGTTAATTCTTCAAGTAATTCCTCGGTTTGTTTTTTATCCATGTCTCTCAATCCTTTCATTGTTTTTTCTATACCTATATAAAGTATTCTACAATAATTTTATCTGTGATAATTAGAAGCACATTCGTGCTTGTAGTTGTTTTTATTCTGGCTAACAAAACAATTCTTCTATCTCTTGATTTATAATATGTTCTATCTTAAAGTTAGCTTTTACAACACTCGCGATGAAAACGCACGAATGAAATATGAGCTTACTCCGTATCTACATAGTAGCCTGTTAAATGCTTAACAAAACAGATCCTCCAAATAGTAATATGGTTCCCTCACGGATCTTCTATGGGTGGTTTATAGTAGCTGCCAGCATGGGCATCCATCTTTGGGTAAGCATTGTTTGGATTTATGGAATGCAACTATTCTTTACCCCTTTAGTTCAGACATTCGGATGGAGTAGAGCCGCCATCTCTGGGGCTTTTGGCTTACAACGCTTGGAAGGCAGTATAGCTACCCCTCTTCTAGGCTTATTACTCGATAGATCCGGGGCGCGAGTAATTGTGATTACTGGGGCTTTCATCACTGGCCTCGGGTTGATTTTCATGAGTTTTCTTGATTCTATGTGGATGTTCTATATAGCTGTCTTGCTTGTTTCCTTGGGCACTTCAGCTTGCAGTGGTAATTCTCGTAATTGGACTATAGTTCAGTGGTTTAGAAGGCTACGAGGTCGCGCCCTGGGAATTGGCTCCTCCGGGGCTGTCCTTAGTGGCCCTCTATTGATAATAGTTGTTTGGCTCCTCTCAACCTTCGGGTGGCGAGCGGCTTTCTTTGTCCTTGGATTACTTACGTGGATAATTTGCATTCCGCTTGCAACTGTATTTAGATCCCACCCTGAAGACATTGGTTACTTACCTGATGGTGACCTACCTGTCTCTGTAGATCCTTCTAGTCTAGATAATAAACAATCCTCGGATCAATCAGGTCAGTCAGAGATAAGTATGACTACGCATCAAGCTCTGACTTCTTCGTCTTTTTGGATTTTAACTCTTGTCTTTGGCGCTCAGACTATGGGTGTGAGTGGTTTGAATGTTCACCTCATTCCGTATCTGGAAACGATAGGTTTTACACCTGGCCAAGGTGCTTCAGTTTTAGCTTTTTACACGATCCTCAGTGCCTTCGGTAGGCTAGGTGGAGGCTGGGCAATGGATTACCTAAGTCCTAGAATAGTATTAGCCAGCTTATTAATATGCCTTGCCATAAGCCTTATTATGCTAGCGAATCTAAATTCATACTGGATGGTTATTCCTTTCGCATTACTTTATGGAACGGCTTTTGGTGGAATGTTACCAGCACGCAGCGGGATACTAAGCTTCTATTTTGGCCCTAAGAACTTTGGGGCAATTAATGGTCTGGCTCAAAGTGCTACAATCTTGACCGGTGTTCTTTCTCCAGTTCTTATGGGTTTTGTATTCGACAAAACTGATTCTTATGTTTTATCTTTTTACATAATCTCCGCAATATCCGTAATGGCCATTCCTTTTACATTAATTGCAAAACCCCCTAAACCCACAATCCTATGATTCTCCCTCTGCTAGATGGCAGCAATGTAATCTTGATTGTATAATAGCCTCATGTCTCTATCTCAAAATCTGATTGCAGACTCTATCGGAGAAAAACATGGATAGCATCTCTTTCGAAAAATTCACCCTTCCCAATGGCCTTGACGTAATACTTCACCAAGACAGGTCACTGCCATTAGTATCTGTTAACATCTGGTATCACGTAGGCTCTAAGAATGAACAACCTGGCAAGACAGGCTATGCTCATCTCTTTGAACATTTAATGTTCGAAGGTTCTAAGAATCATAATCGAAGTCACTTTGAGCCATTACAAAAGATCGGTGCAAATTTGAACGGCTCTACCACTCCGGACAGAACCAATTACTGGGAAGATATTCCTTCAAACTACTTAGACCTTGCACTATGGTTAGAATCTGACCGAATGGGTTTTCTATTAGATGCTCTTGACCAGCACAGCTTCGATATCCAACGTGACGTTGTCAAAAATGAAAGGCGCCAAAGCTACGAGAACAGACCTTACGGGATGTCCAGTATAAAACTTCAAGAAGCATTGTATCCCTTGCCACACCCATATAACTGGCCAACCATTGGATTCCATGAAGATCTTGATGTAGCAACCATCGATGACGCCAGAGAATTTTTTAGGATATTCTACGCTCCAACTAATGCAAGCTTAGCTTTAGCTGGAGACTTAGATATAAATAAAACCAAAGATTTAGTTAGCCATTACTTCTCTGACTTGGAACCCGGGAAGTCTGTACAGAGAATGAATAGGATGGATTCTCCTCTTCAAGGTACTACTGAACTAATTCTTTATGATCAAGTGCTACTCCCTCGTCTTACTTTAGCCTGGCCAACTGTACCAAGGTTTCACGCTGATGAAGCCCCTCTTTCTATTCTAGCAACAATTCTTGGGGATGGTAAAAGTTCAAGATTATATAGGACCTTGGTCTATGGGGGTAGAATGGCTCAAAGTGTTATGTCATTTCATGGATCCTCAGAAATATCTGGGGATTTCAACCTGATTGCAACTGCAGCAGAAGGTCAAGATGTAAAAGAAATCGAATACAGAATACTTGAAGAACTCGATCAATTACGTAATCACATCCCGTCTGAAAATGAATTAAATCGAGCTAAGAACCAACTAGAGTGGCGTCACGTCCGACAAATGACTCAACTAGGCGGATTTGGCGGAAAAGCCAATAGACTAAATTCTTTTAACGTTTTTGCAGGTGACCCAGCCCTGATAAACACAGATATCAATAGATATCTATCTGTAACGCCAGAAGATATCTCTGAAGTTGCCCGGAAGTACTTAAAAGGAACTGCAGTAAGATTGCTTGTCCAGCCACAAGAAACCAGACATAAATCCTTTTCTTCTATAGATAGAACTGTCCAGCCTGGACCGTCATCTTCTACCGTCTTCGTTCCACCTGCTCCTCAATCCACAAAACTTGCTACTGGATTAAGCCTGATAGTCCTAGAAAAACGTGGCGTCCCGCTTATATCTTCCGCTCTAGTCTTAAAATCTGGCGCTACTACTGATCCATACAACCAACCGGGGCTTTCGTCTTTTACAACAGCAATGTTACAAGAGGGAACGGAATCTCGATCTAGTCAACAGATATCCGAAGAGTTTGAATTTATGGGAACTCAGCTAGACTCTAGTACAGGCAGAGAGAGCACCCTATTACAAATTGAAACCCTTAGCAAGCACTTCCCATTAGCTTTAGCCCTTATGTCTGACATTATTCAAAACCCCACGTTTCCGGCGGAAGAATTTGAGAGGATAAAAACAGAAAGGCTAACATCTTTACGTAGAATAAAAGATGACCCGGGTACAATGGCCGTTAGGCTAAGCAATGCGATACTTTACGGTGCAGATAGCCCTTATGGTCATCCAATAAGTGGCATTGAAGCTACTGTAAAAGATTTTACTCGCCAAGATCTAGTCAACCAATTTAATAGACATTTTAATCTCGACAACATAACTCTCATTATTGTAGGAGACATATCCATTGAAGAGGCTACAACCCTTGCAAAGCCTCTCTTTAGTGATGTTTCTCAAGCTCCCATTGAAAGCCCCACCCTAGATACATCGAAGGCCCCGCTTCATTTGGAGGAGCCTACGCTTTATTTACTAAATAAACCTGGGTCTGCACAATCCATAATCAGGGCAGGTTATGTAGCCATACCTAGGGACCATGTCGATTATTTGCCCTTAACGGTAGTAAATCATATTTTTGGCGGCCAGTTTACTGCAAGGTTAAATATGAACCTAAGACAAGACAAGGGGTATAGTTATGGCTACAACTCTTGGATTGAATGGCAAAACAAGTCTTCTGTATTTATGTCCGGGGGAGGTGTTCAGACTAATGTGACGAAAGAGGCTATCGCTGAAACATTGAAAGAATACAACGCAATTGTCTCCGACCGCCCAATAACTACAGACGAGTTCGAAGCCTCGAAAGCATCCATAATTCGCCAATTCCCTGCTGGGTTCGAAACATCTAATCAAATTTTAAACCACCTGATTCGCTTAGTTACATTTGGACTACCTTTAGACTATTACGCCTCGCATATAGATAGGATAGCCGCACTAACCTTGGAACAAATTCGAGGGGCTGCTCTAGGCCACATTGACAGCAAAAAACTTATGCTGCTTATTGTTGGCGACCAAGAGATGATAGAGCAAGAACTAAAGCTTCTCAATCTACCAATTCAAAATGTGGGGCCTGAGGGCCAGCTCCTATAAGTCACAGCCCCTTTACAAGAAGTGCTTAACTAAAGATATAAGGACCGTCAGGGTTACCAAGCTCCCTCCCGTACTGAGAACAACTGCACTTGTAACAAAGGCAGGTTTAGCTCGAAACTCTGTTGCCAGAATTATCGTTATAACGGCTGTAGGCATAGAAGCCACTACCACTAACACTTGTTGAGACAAACCTGTAAATCCAAATAGCAAGGTCAACGAATATGCTACACATCCAGAAATTACTAGTCTAATGAAACATGCTGTGACCAGTGCTTTAGGTTCTTCAATAGAAAATTTTTCACCTATTTGCAAACCCAAAACTATCAACATGGACGGAACAGCTGCTGCACCCAATATTCTCACTGGCTCACCTATTGTTACCGGAAGGGTTAAGTTCAGAAGGTTACTAGCAACCCCCGCCAATGATGCATACACAAGCGGCATTTTAAACACAGCAAAGGCTGCACTCTTTATATCAAGTTGGCTTCTGGACGCTACAAACACTGCTAATGTTCCGGCCAATGTAGCCTGTGTTACAAAGAACACGATCGCTCTGTCTAGGCCAGCTTGCCCAAAGGCGAACAATGCCATTGGTAATCCATAATTACCCGAATTCATGAACAACGTCGTAAGCATAAAGCCACTGGTTGTCTCTCTCTCCAGTTTTAGGAGTTTTGCTGCTAACCAAGACAAAGGATAAGTCACAAGTGCAAGAACAATCGTGAACCCAGATATACTACCTAAGTCGCTGGTCGACAGAGTCGTAGTGGAAAGAGAATGAAAAACCAAAGCAGGACTAAAAACATATAAAGTTACTTGACTGACTGCTCCTGGCGGTACATTCCTAGTTTTCCGTAAGATTATGCCAATGCCCGCCATTAGGAATACTGGTAAAACTACATCTATAAATGTTCCTATCATTATTTTCTCGTTATAAATGTTTACTAAACAACCCCTCAATTCACACAAAACAACAGAGGAGTGGCCAAACAATAAGCCACTCCTCTGTTTTCATCCATATAGAATTAACTATTGGTGAATTGCGCTTTCCTTTTCTCAGCAAAAGCTTTCGGTCCTTCCTTCGAATCATTCATTCCTCGAAGGTTGTACTCTAGTGCTGAAGCGAAAGCCTGTGCTTCTGGGATAGACCTACCCCAACACTCGTAAGCCATCTGATGGAAGTTTCTCAGGGATCGTGGGGCCATGTTAATCATCGTTCTAGCCCAATCTACGGCTTCGTCCATTAGATCTTCTTTCTTTACCACTTTGTTAACAAAGCCAACTTCATATGCTCTCTGGGCAGAAAGCCTGCGGTCAGCCATCAAACAAACTTCTAGTGCGTGAGGAATACCTATTAACCTTGGTAGCCAAGCGACGAATCCGGCTCCTTGGTTCCATCTGGCTTCCGCTATGTTCATTTCTGCATGCTCAGCAGCAATACGGAATGTAGTGTTTTGAGCTACAGACCAGCCGCCAGCAATAGCAAAGCCATTGATTGCAGCAATTGTAGGCTTCCAACAATTCAATTTCGGACCCAACGGTAGTACTTGATATGGAACTCTACCAGCCTCTGCTGGGGCTTGCCCTTCTCCAGCTGCTGCTTCCCGTTCATTCCTTATTTTCAAGTCCTGTCCAGCAGAGAAAGCTCTGTCTCCAGCTCCAGTAACTATAGCCGCCCAACAATTATCATCTGCGGCAAAATTAGTCCAAGCGTCAAACCATCGTTTACCCATCTCTGGATCGCTAGAGTTCATTCTCTCTGGTCGGTTGATCGTCATAATAGCTATACGGCCATTATCTATTGTTTCGTAGAGCAACTCCTGGTGAGGCCAACCTGGCAAGGGTGTTCTTTCATAAGCTTCCTTGGTTCCAGATGTCATACAACACCTCCTTTAGTATCTCCCCTAAACCAAACATGAGAAAAATCAATTCCCTTCTCTCGTCAATATCGATTGGCTTGGGCACTCTCAGTTTATCGTCTAAGGAAACCATGGTCAATAGTTATAGCTTTTCTAGAAACCATTTCCATTTACGACTTCATCTAAAGTATAATCCTAAAGCCTTGCACTTTAATATCCCTTCTTTTTGGAGGCATCTTGTCATTACCTTTAATATGGATGCAATTCCTGGTAGCAACAACACTGATCTTAGCTGTATCCAGTTTCCTTGCAAAATCAACAGATGTTATAGCGATTAAGACGGGGCTTGGCCGAACTTTTATTGGTGTCTTACTTCTTGCATCAGCCACTTCTCTTCCAGAGTTAGCTACAGGTCTTAGCTCAGTAACAGTAATTGGATTACCCGATTTAGCTGCAGGGGATGCGTTTGGAAGCAATTTGGTAAACCTTCTTATTATTGGATTAATGGACATTAAATGGCGCAACGGACCTATCCTTAATTCTTTTGATACAGGCATAATTTTAGTGGCAGGATTAGGTATATTATTAATTAGTTTAGCTGCGATTGCTATTATTGTTCACCACAGTTGGTCAGTAGGGGGCACATGGTTTCTCAGTCCTTTTTCACTCGTCCTGATTTCTGCATTTCTCTTCAGCCTGTATTTAGTTTTCTGGAATGAAAAGTCTAAGCCAAATGATGATCCTCTCACTGATTATTCCAATAACAGTTTGGGTTTCTCTGTACTTGTATATCTACTATCTGCCTCTGTAATAGTTGGTTCTGCTATCTGGCTAGCTTTTACGGGAGAGCAAATAGCTCGAGTAATGAACTGGGAAAGTAGCTTTGTCGGAACTCAATTTCTAGCATTTAGTACATCTCTGCCCGAATTAGCTGCTTCATTCGCAGCATTAAGGATTCTTGCCCCAGAACTTGCGATTTCTAATGTACTAGGAAGCAACCTATTCAATATGGGCTTTGTTCTATGGGCAGATGATTTGGCCTATTCTGGCGGAGTTTTCTGGAGTGCCATATCGCCAATCCACACAGTGACTGCATCAGTAGCCGTGATAATGACCATCGTTGTGATTCTAGGCGTTATACGAAGAGACCGAAAAAGGCCTAGTAAATTCCTGACCTATGAAAGTGTCGCTTTGATTTCCTTATATTTATTGGCAAGCATGCTGATTTACTTGGCAGCATAACACCCTGTTTGACCAATCTATGAGTTTTTCCTCTAGTCTGCTTGTTCAGGTTTAGTCTCTGAGCTTCATACCCGCATCATAGATCACGGCGCTTCCTTATCCAGATCCACTGTAGGTATCTTCAATCCGTTTGAGTTCGTCTGCGCCTTGTTGGTTGTAAAAACGAGCCATCTCTTCTCCAAATGGTTGATTAGCGAGGAATAGTTCTGGAGTGCCTGATAACTTTAAATCTTCGAGCAAGGCTCGTTGGGCAGTTAGGGCGGCAATTTGAAGTATACCTGGCAAAACAGCACAACTAGCACCGGCATCTTGATATTCGGACAGTATCATTCCTCTAGGAAGAACACCCAACGATGGAGTGTTTCCGATCCCCGCAGTAAAGTAAGTAATGTCAGTTTTGTTTCTTCCTGAAAGCCAAGCAACATCCGCTCCAGCTTCAATACAGGCTTGCAGTCTTTGCAATTTCTGTCCCTGATCTGGTATGTCACACCGCGCGATAATAAGAAAATTATTGTCAATTCTAGTGTCAACAGCTGCTCTGATTTTGTCTACCATCTCTTGATCAGATATGAAGGCTCCCTCCATCCCCATGTGTGTAGGTCGCTTAGGAGTCAATTGGTCTTCGATGTGAATAGCAGCCGCTCCTGCTCGCTCGTACTCCTTTATGGTTCGAATGACATTAATGATGCCTCCAAATCCTGTGTCAGCATCAGCTATCAGTGGTAAATCAGTCACATCTGACATAGCAGTGATTCGATCAACCATTTCGTGCATTGTAAGAATTCCTGCATCCGCATAACCCGATGTCCTATGGGCTATGCTCCCAGATACATGGACTGCATCGTATCCAACTGACTGAAGAAGAAGAACCGTGAGTGGATCGCTAGCACCAGGGGCAATTACAATATCATCTGACTCCATCAAGAAGCGCAATCGAGATCTTTGTTCTTTAGCTCCCATAGATCCTCCTCGCATTGCTCAATGAACCAACGTCCAGTATCACTAGCTACTATGTCAAAGTTACTCTTACCTTAACTAAATCAATACTTTAAGTAAATCGTGCCTAGTAATTATACCCACAACCGAACCATTTCTTAACACTGGTAGTCTATTAATATTCTTGCCCACCATCAATTTGGCCACTGCACTGAAATCCGTATTTTCCTCGACTGTTATTACCGGATTTGTCATTACTTGTTCGACTTTACGTGAACCCAATGCCTGGGCTGCTTCTTCTATGCGGTCAGCCGAAACCATTGATCCCAATATGGAGTAGATATGATCTGCTAAAGGGAGGAATTTTTTCTTTGGAATGAGATCAGTATGGGTGATGATGCCGACCAATTCTTTTGCGTTATCTATCACTGGTAGGCAACTAATATTACCGTTAATCATCATTCTCGCAGCTTCTTCTACAGTAGTATCCGGCATAATTGTATTCACCGGAGATGTCATAATATCTTTTGCTTGCATAATGAACTCTCTATGATATGTGGTAGGAGTGTACCATACCAGATATCGGTGTCAACGATAGCTAATAAACGTATGCCGCGGACCACTACATTGACTCCGCAGTTAACCACAATTACAATCCTTCATGTGATACTTGCATAAATAAATAATGAAAGCTTAGAACATGAAAATAGGTCTTATTTCGGACACTCATACCCCTGGTGCTGCCTTAGAGCCGCCATACGAAGTAGCAAAGGCATTCGAAGGAGTAGACCTTATCCTACATGCGGGTGACATATATGTTGCCTCCTGCCTAGACTGGCTAGAGCAAATAGCGCCAGTACTGGCTGTAGAATATCGTGGACCTAATCCCTTAAATGACGATCCTCGTGTTGTTGAGCAAAGAATTACAGAACAGGAAGGATACACCATTGGCGTGGTTCATGATTTTATGATCCCTGGTGTTAAGGCTGAAATATTTCCAGGAGTGATAGATCGAGAATTCCCTTTAGATGCATCATTGCCTGATGCTGTACAAAAGGTGTTTGGAACGCATTTGGATGTAGTTGTATTCGGACATACGCACACGGCCATAGTAGAAGATCATCAAGGAATACTATTTGTAAATCCTGGAAGTCCTAGCCTCCCAAACCAGATGCGCCGCCTCGGCTCTGTAGGAATATTGGAATTGACCCCTGAAGGCCGCTGTGCTCAAATAATTAAACTCTCTGACTTCTCAGAACCGGGCAGATCTCCTGGGGCAGGGCGTATTTTTTGAGATTTCACTCTGCTCGATCGGACCAAAGTTTCTGGATTGTTTGGCTAATGACTCCATAATTAAACCCACGCCTCTGTAGATGCCCTTTTATTCTAACGTAAAACTCCGCATAATTCTTGAAGGAACTCCTCGGGAGAGCCTTCTTGCCAACTCTATACGCATTACCCAGTTCATCCAGATCTTTGACTACTTCATCGGCAATAGAATATTCTATGCCATTGTCAATTAATTCTTTCTTAATCAATGCAGTGGATCTGGGTTTGTATTCAACACGACTGCGAGTCCACTCTTCCGCAAATTTTTGGTCGTCAACCAACTTTTCATTTTTTAGGAAAACAAGCGCTTTGTTAATTACTTCAACAGAATGTTTTTTTGACAGGTGTTTTATTATTTCGACTTCAGTTCTTGATCTATATGAAAGATATTTTAAGGCGTCATTCTTAGCTTTCTTTTCTTGTTCTACATCATTCATAATATGGTTAATAGTTAGTTTGGTTCAGTTATATTTTCCTCTGACGTTGCTTCAACAATTATCTTCTCTTCATCTTGTTTATTTCGTATATCTTTTTCTATTTGTTTTGATAATTCTGTGTTTTCTGTAAGATATTGTTTAGCCGCCTCTCTACCTTGGCCTAACCGAATTTCCCCATGTGAATAAAATGACCCTGCTTTCCTGATTATTTCGAGGCTAGTTGCTAAATCTAAAATATCTCCTTCTTTACTAATGCCTTTCTTAAACATTATGTCAAATTCAGCAGTCCTGTATGGCGGGGCAACTTTGTTTTTCACTACCCTAGCCCTAACTCTATTACCAGTTATTTCTGAGCCCTGTTTTATAGATTCCACTCTTCTGAGATCTATTCGAACTGAAGAGTAGAATTTAAGCGCTCTACCTCCAGGTGTAACTTCCGGGTTGCCAAAAACTATCCCTATTTTTTCTCTCAACTGATTAATGAATATCACCGCAGTATGTGAGCGGTTTATAGCTGCAGATAGTTTTCTAAGTGCCTGCGACATAATCCTAGCCTGCAAACCCATGTGTGAATCACCCATGTCTCCTTCAATCTCAGCTCTTGGCACCAATGCCGCAACACTATCGATAACAACTACATCTACAGCTCCGCTTCTTACCAGATATTCAGCTATTTCTAGGGCTTGCTCCGCTGTGTCTGGTTGGGATACTAACAACTCATTCAGGTCTATGCCCAACCTAGATGCATACGATGCATCTAATGCATGTTCTGCATCTATATAAGCTGCCGTGCCTCCTGCTTTTTGAGCTTCCGCCATTATGTGAAGAGCAAGCGTTGACTTACCTGCTGACTCAGCTCCAAATATCTCTGTGACCCGGCCTCTAGGGACCCCTCCAACACCCAACGCAATATCTAGGGATATTGATCCAGTGGGTATCACCTCTATTGCCAATCTTGGAGAGTTTTCTCCAAGTCTCATTATGCTTCCTTTGCCTAACTGTTTCTCGATTTGACCCAGAGCCAAGTCTAGGGCTTTTTCTTTTTCTGTAACCATAACTTCTCCATTAATGTTGCCTTATGAAAACATGATAGCACGGGCCAAAAACCAGAACAAGGTTAATATAAAGCCTCACTATTACTGCTATAATATTTCTTGTTCCATCTGTTCAATTAAGGAAAGCTGCGTTGTTTTGATATCAATTCTGAATGGGCTATAATCCCTGCTTTTGTAATAGGAGTACCAAAACTTTTGATAAATACCTGTCGATATATTTTTATTTGTATCTTGCCACTATTTATTTTATTATCATGCTCTTCAGATGACCCATCTAATCCGAAATCAACTGGCTCTAAATATTTATCAGATACAAATTCAAGAACATCCATTATTGACTCTTCAAGTATGATAAAAGCAACCAACCCTTACCCAGATAATACTCTTCTGCTTCCCCCTCCAGAATTGGATTTGTTTTCAGTTGCTGATCGATTAGGTCTTTCCAAAACTCAAACAATTTCTCCATCTGTTGAGCTTCCGCCTATTTATCAGGAAGGGGATTCAAGTCAATTTTGGTTAACCGACCTTTCAACTAACACTATGACCAGGATCCAAGCAAATTTGGTCAAAATAAGCGACCACGCATATTGGTATTTTGATCCAAAATTCACTCCTTCAACAACAAGCCTCGAAAAAGCTGTTCGAGCATACGAAGAAATCATACATCCTAAAATAATAGCTTTTTGGGGGCCGGAATGGGTGGCCGGTGTTGATAATGACCCTCATTTAACAATACTCCATGCATATTTTGATGGTGGAGCAGGGTATTTCAGCTCTCTAGATGGATATCCTTCATATATCCGACAGTTTAGTAATGAAAGAAAGATGATATACATAAACTTAAATGCCCTAACCCTAGCTACACCTGAACACCTTGGAACACTAGCCCATGAATTGCAACATGCTATTCATTGGTTCCATGATTCTTCTGAAGAAACTTGGGTTAATGAAGGATTATCAGAAGTAGCTAGAGGGATTGCAGGCTACGGTTTTTCTTCCGCCCACAATTTTCTAGTGTCTCCCTCGGTACAATTGAATCAGTGGCCATCCGACAATACCCTAACCCCTCCTCACTACGGAGCGTCTGCTTTATTCATTGAGTATCTCGCTCAGAATTATGGCGGGTATGAAAATTTAAAAACGCTCACAGAAATTCAAGGAGATGGCATTGCCGGAATAGATGCCTACTTAAAGGAATTAAGTTTTGACGTGTCATTCAATGATGTGTTTAAGAATTGGCTTGTTGCTAATTATTTGGACCCACTCGAGGAATATCCGTATCACTATCCTGATTCTAACGTTGCACTATACCCTGATACAAAATTGAGCATAGGGCAGTCTATTTCATTAACCACGCCCCAATATGCAGGAGAATACGTCATCTTAAACACAGGCAATACTTCATCTCTTCTCTCATTTAAAGGAGATCGTGAAAATCATCTGCTTCCAATCTCTCCTCTTAGTGGAGAATATTGCTGGTGGAGTAATCGCGGCGACTCTATAAATTCAACCCTTACTAGAGAATTAGATTTAACTCTAGCCTCAAATCCTGATTTGTCGTTTTGGATGTGGCATTCAATAGAAGAGAATTGGGATTATTTGTATTTGACAATATCAGCCAATGGTGGCACCTCTTGGTCTATCATTGAAACAGTATCTACTTCAGATATAAATCCAACTGGAACAGGATTCGGGCCAGGTTATACCGGGAGTAACAAAAAATGGAAAGAATATTCTGTAGATTTATCTGAATATTCTGGCAAGAAGATTCAATTCAGATTCGAGTACATCACGGATGAATCAGTTAACAAGGAAGGTGTTTGTATCGACGAGATCTCGATTTCTGAACTAGGCTTTTTCGAAGATGCTGAAAGCCCTTCAGCTTGGATAGGTTCTGGATTTGTTAGAATCAATAATATCCTTGCCCAAAACTATTCCATCCAACTGGTTCAGGTAAACGATACTATACATGTCACAGATTTAACCCTAGACGAAAACAACGAGGGGTACTTAATCGTGCAACCTGAAACAGAAGATACTATTAACCTGGTAATTGTAGCTCCAATAACCACTTTGACTACTCAACATAGTAGCTACACTTTAAGTTTATCGGATCCTACTGCAGATCTTGCGCATGTTGATTAAGCGGAGATATTCCTAAGGGTACTTATTCCTCTTTTGCTAAGTGTTTCCTCAGTTCTTTTATTGCTTCGTGGCTTCCAAACATAGTAGTTAGTTTGCCATTGACCCTTGCCCTATCCTTACTAATTAATCCCTTTTTATGCAAAAGGTACAACGACCAACTTAATGACGACCTCTTCAGCCTAGGAAAAATTCGAAGAAGCCCTTCGTCACTACTATCAAAAACCTCGTCTGGTCTCCGGTTCAACTCATCCAAAACCATGCTTTGGAGCGGCGGAAGACTTTCATCTGTTGAACCCTTTGCGGTAATAATTTGAGAAATTCTCATTCGTCCTCCAATGCCTGTCTATCCTAACTCTTCTTTACATTACCACCAAATCTTGTTCTGTACTTTAGCTTGTAATTCACTAAATTCCGTGGTCCAAAGAGATGTGCTAAGATATTTCCATCCACCATCCGCTAAAAGGCAAACAATATTACCTTTTTCCATTTTCTGTGCCACTTTTTGAGCGCAATAAACCACCGAACCCGAGGAGATCCCTGCAAATACACCTTCCTTTTGCATGAGTTCTCTTGCTGTGCGAAATGCTTCTTGGCTTTCAACCATTATCCTGCTATCCAACAATGACAGATCAAGTATAGGGGGAATAAATCCTTCCTCTAGGCTTCTAAGTCCCTGTATGACGTCATCCGGATGCGGAACAACTGCTACAACAGTGATCTCTTTTTTATACTCTTTGAGTCGCCTCCCAACCCCCATCAAAGTTCCCCCAGTTCCCAATCCCGCTACAAAAACGTCAACCTCTGGGCAATCCCTAATGATTTCTGGACCTGTCGTCTCATAGTGTGCTAGTGGGTTAGCGTCATTAGCATATTGATATGGCATAAAGTAATTTTCGTCTTTAGAAGCCATCTCTCTAGCAACCAAAATAGCTCCATTGGTACCTTTTGCTCCATCAGAGTAAATGATTTCGGCTCCATATGCTTCAAGTAGCTGTGATCTTTCTTGGCTTACGTTTTCTGGCATAACCACTTTTATTCGATAGCCCTTCCTCCTCGCGAGAAGCGCCAGCGATATCCCTGTATTGCCACTAGTTGGTTCGAGAATCGTTTTATCTGGAGTAAGAAGTCCTTGCTTCTCTGCTGCCTCTATCATGTACTTTGCAATTCTATCTTTAAGGCTTCCTGTTGGGTTTTGCCCTTCTAGCTTCGCAAATATCCTGACTTCCTTTTTCGGGCTCATACGATCTATCTCTACCATAGGAGTGTTACCGATGGTATCCAAGATATCTCTCTTTATCTGTTTCGCTTCACCCATTTCCTGTTCCTGCAATTTACTAAATCTCCCTACTCTTGCCCTATTTTAGTAGGTTCTGCCAAGCCGCAAAAAATTTCATAATCTATCAATTCGGTTACTGAGGGATTATCCCCACACAAAGGGCATTGTGGATTACGCCTCATCTTAACAGTGCGGAAATCCATTGCCAGCGCATCAATAAGCAGTAATCTTCCTGATAGTGGGTCTCCTATGCCAAGAATCAATTTTATCGCTTCTGTAGCCTGAATTGTTCCAACCATTCCTGGTAAGGCTCCAAGAACTCCAGCTTCTGCACAACTAGGCACTACTCCTGGTGGTGGTGGTGACGGAAAAAGACATCTATAGCAACCATTGCCTGGAAGATACACGCTTGCCTGCCCATCAAAAAGAAGAATGCTACCGTCAACCAGTGGCTTCCCGGCCAGATAGCAAGCGTCGTTAACCAAATATCTGGCTGCAAAATTATCTGCCCCGTTAATTACTATGTCATAGTTCGGGATTATATCCATTGCATTTTCTGCTGTGATTGGAAATTCATGAGCAATAACATTAACCTCTGGATTATATGAATTAAGCGTCTCTTGTGCAGATATCACCTTAGGGCGCCCTATATCATTGTTCTGGTGCAGTATCTGTCTTTGAAGGTTACTTACATCTACCGTATCAAAATCAACTATACCAATCGTTCCTACTCCTGCTAATGCTAGATAAACAGCTACTGGCGAACCGAGGCCTCCCGCTCCAACTATAAGAACTTTCGCATCAATGAGCTTCCTCTGGCCGCTGCTTCCTACT
>CAUZSC010000003.1:0-39942 GCA_963582505.1 Dehalococcoidia bacterium | reverse complement strand
AATGTGTAAGGACCCTTTTCCTGCAGGTCAACGAACATTTCATTAGGTTTCCAGATCACGATATTAGTGAGCCAATTAAAGCCTAGTAGCCATAAGCCTATTCTATAAGTGATTTTGGATCCAGTACTTATGGAGTCGGGTATTGATAGTATTTGAAAGTTCATCCAACTGGGTGTTAGTAGGCCTAGGTTCAATGGAGAAGAGAAGAATGAGAATACTGTAGCTGTATCAGATTGTACACGAACCTCTGATACAAGTTCGTATTCACCGACATTCTTAATATTATGAGCCTCCGTTATAGGGACTTGATTGGGATCTATTTTCTTAATATTGTAATTCTTTATACTCGCGTATTTATATGAAAGTTCTTCATCCAGGGCTTCGCTTAATTCAGAGTATTCAAAATTGAAACCGAATTGTTCTATCTTTGCCGATGAGGTATATTGTCCACTTGTAAGAGTTGTTGCGGCTTCTCCAAGTATTATGCGAATAAACAGTGGTGGTACAGATAACAGTAGCTTAGCATTTGTAATGTTGTTCATTGCAATACCAAATTCTCTTGCTCGTTGTGGTTTGGGGCTGGTACAGTTTACTGCACCAGCTATGGCACTGTTTTCTATGCAAAACTCAATTATCCTGACCATATCAGACAAATGAATCCACGGGATATATGGATTTGATCCAATATATATACCTATACCCATTTCGAATAGAGGTGCTACAGACTGCAGGAAGCCTCCTTCTCTACCCAACACCAACCCTGTTCTTAGTAAACAAATCCTTGTTTCTGGGAGTGAAGCTTCTAAGGCAGCTTTTTCCCATTCTTCACATATATCTGATAAATATCCTGATCCTTTATTAAGATCTTCTGTCAATATGTCATGGCTGTTGTTACCATAAAATCCTACTGCACTGGCTGATATAAATACACTTGGAGGAGTTTTACATTTAGTTATTGTGTTTGCTAGCCTCTTGGTTATATTGATACGGCTGTCTCTGATCTCTTTTTTATTTTTTCTCGTCCACCTTGTGCCTGCTATTGGTTTACCTGCCAAGTTTATTACTACATCTGCGTTTTCTAATTCTAATTGCAGGTTGGTATCTTCTAAAACTGGACCAATTACTCGTATTCCATCTCCCAGCAAGTTTTTCGCCCTAGTAGTATCCCTAACCCATGCAGTTATAGAGTGGCCTTTGCCGTATAATGAGGTGACAGCTTGTCTTCCTATAAAACCAGTTCCTCCAGTAATGAATATATTCATTCTAAAATACTCGTGACATAAATTGTTTTAAATTTGTTGCATTGACTGCTGCAACGTATGGGTGGTTTTGCTTAATATAAAGATGGATATAACCTGTTTTACACATGTATATATCTTACTAAATTTGTAGTACTAGTACAGTAAGCAGCTTTGGGTTAAACCAATACCTGTTCCTGAGGATAGATATCTGTGCTGGGTGCTGTTTGCTAAGGACCTTGAACGGAGGTGCCCAATTCGTCCAGCTCTTCAGATGCCCATACGTAGTATTTTACTAGTCTTCCTATTGCCCTGGCAGCTCTGCTCATGGAGGGGAATATGGCAAAGCCTTCCTCTAAGCATTTGTGTCTTAACTCTAAGTTGACTTCGTATTGTTCCGAGGACTCAGGGATACTTTCAGATAATACTAAGGCTACTGGTTTACCTAGATTTTGTGAGATTCCTATAGTATGTTCTAGTATTCTAGCGGCACGTTGTTGTCTGGCAGGGTCATGACCACCCCAAGGTCCGCCAGCCGAGACTGTGTTAATAACAACATCGTATTTTGGGCTTTTGGCTATAAATTCTATAACCTCATGTGGCTTTAGGTTACTTCCGCCCATTATAGAACTATCTACGGGGTTGGTTACCCATGGTCCAAAGAATGGATCTTGGGATGTAAGTTCTTCCCTTATATCATCTGGGATAGGTTGGAGCACTAATCCTTCTTCTTCACATTCATCTGCAGACGTTACACTCTTACCGCCAGCTCCTCCACCTACTAACACACGGTATCCGGTTGCCTTGGGCATTCTAGAGAAAGCTACTAGCATGTCCAATAACTCATCCATACTATAAGTATTAATGGCACCAGTCTGTTTGCAGATAGCTTCCCACACCTCTCTAGTCCCAGCTAATGAAGCGGTATGAGAAGAGACCATACTGGTCCCAGCATTAGTTCTTCCACCTTTTAGTAGACAAACTGGTTTTCGAGCGGAAGCATATCGAAGAGCTTTAGCAAATCTTGGACCATCTCTAACTCCTTCTATATAAGCCCCAATAACTTCTGTTTCGGGATCATCCGCAAGATATTCTATGAAATCTGCTTCATTAAGGTCCAGAGCATTTCCATAACTTATAACCTTAGTAAATCGCAAGCCTCGTATAGCACCTTCTGAAACTATATCTCCACCATTGCTACCACTTTGTGATATGACGCCGATGTTACCTACTTCCTGTGGGAAGCCTTTCCCCCAACTTATTCCAAGTCTAGGGTTGTAGAGGCCCATGCAGTTTGGCCCTATTATTCGTATGCCACCTTTTGCTGCCATGTCTAGCATGTCTTGCTCAAGTTTAGTCTCTTTTTCATATCCTGTTTCGCTAAATCTTGCTGTGAACAGGTGAAGAGTTTTAACATTTTTGCTTATACATGCGTCTACAAGGTCCAGAACATCTCTATTAGGAATTGCTGATATAACATAATCTACATCTTCAGGCAAATCTCTTATGGATTGGTATGTAGGAACATCTAGAATTGTGGAGGCTCTGAAGTTTATTGGATAGACTTTCCCGGGGAAATTATCAAGTAGATTCTTAAAGTAGGTATGGCCAGTTTTGTCTGGTGATTCAGATGCCCCTGCTACTGCCATTGATTTCGGATTGAATAGATAATCAAGTTCAAAGCCCATTGTTCCTCCAGCAATCACCTAGTGATATATTTAATTTTCCTCTAGAACTACCCTTGCATCTACTGCTACTATTCCATCCGGATAGCAGAATACAGGGTTCAGGTCCAACTCCCTTATTTCTTTGTTGCCATCTAAGAATTTAGATAAATTCAGGATAGCCTCTTCTAATTTGTTAATGTCTGATGCTGGTGCTCCACGGTAACCTTCCAGCAATGGAAAACTTTTGATCTCTCTCACGATTGAATGGGCATCGCGAGGAGTTAACGGCACTAATTTTAGAGCAACATCTTTAAGTATTTCAACTAATACTCCACCTATGCCAAACATGATCACGTGTCCAAATTGAGGGTCGGTGGAAGCACCTATGATAACTTCTGTTCCTGGATCTGCCATCTTCTGGACTGATATTCCATGTATAGATGCTGAAGGCATAGCCTTAGTTATAGAGGAGATTATTGAATCGTAGGCCTCTCCAACTTGTTCATCATTATTAAGGCCAATCTTAACGCCACCAAGGTCACTCTTGTGTATAATTTCCGGAGATATTATCTTAAGTACTACTGGGAAGCCTATTGATTTAGCAATACTAGATGCTTCTGCTTTAGACTGAGCCAGAAAAGTTTCCACTACAGGTATACCTGCCTCTTTGAGAAGTTCCTTGGATTCTACCTCTGTTAGAAGTAACCTTCCTTCTGACCTTGCTTTAGATATTAAATCGGCTGATCCCATTCATCACCTCCATAAAACAACCTATCGAGGTTATCAAGTTGGAAGAGTGCTGTCAATATTTAAGGTCTATTTAGGATTCTTATTGAGTGAATTAAACAAATTTTAATTTTATAGAGGAATATTGTATTTATGCTAAACATCTGAGCTAGTTATTCTAGAATTTTACAGAATGGGGGGGGATTAGTTAATATAAACTTTTAAACTATAAATATTATGTTTGCGACATAATAGAAATACGAGAACTACAATGCATACGTTAATGATTCCTAGTGATTATGAAGATATTACGCTTGAATGGTTGAATGAAGCAATAAAACTAGGTGCAACTTATGAAATTGGTAATACCAATTTAGTCTCATTCAAGCTAGAGAAGATAGGGCAAGACTTTGGATTTATTAACAGACTAGCAAGACTAAAACTCAAATATGATAACGAAGTACATAACCTGCCTAACACATTAATTCTAAAATTACCCCCCTCAGATATCAACCTCAAGATGGTCCATGAGAAATTAAATAATGCGAAGAAGGAATTCAAATTCTATCAACTAGTCAGTTCCAATGGCATATTGGGTGTTCCGGCAATGTATTATGGTGCAGTCGACTATTTTAGTGGGAGATCTGTATTGCTTCTTGAGGACATTAGTTACTACAGGCAGGGAGATAGTGTTTCTGGATGTTCGTATGATGAAGCTTGTATAGCTTTGACGCAATTAGCTAAATTCCAGTCCAAATGGTGGATGAAAAACGAACTTAAGTACATTGATTGGATGCCTGTTAAAATTAATGAAATCCAAGCATACGAGGAGCTTTATCAGGATGCATGGAGATCATTTGTAGATATGTCAGCGGGCAACATTCCTGTATATCTACATAAAATCGGGGAAAAGTTAGGTGAAAATATAAGTAGCATTAAAACAACCTTATCCAGAGATCCATTAACTATTGTTCATGGAGATTATAGATTGGACAATTGTTTCTTTGGTTTTGAAAACAATTTAGGATCTCCTGTAATCAAGGTTATAGATTGGGAGAACTGTGTAAAAGGAAGAGGTACTTACGATGTAGCCACATTCATCAGCGAAGCATTTCCAATAAAACAGAGGCAGGCAATAGATGAAATATTACTAAAAGTTTATCATTCTTGTTTATTGGATAATGGGATAGATGATTATACGTTCGAAGAATGCCTAAAAGATTACCGGCTTTCTATGCTCGAGATCTTAATATTTTGGATTGTATCAGGAGGTTATGGGAATTACAAAGGGGATAGAGCTTCTGTTTATCTGAAAAATTCACTAGAAAGATTTAGCAATGCTATTAGAGACCTTGGATCAGAGGACCTTCTGCGTGGTTAGATATTAGAGGTATTGGCATTTATATAATACCAATAAATTAGATGGTGGTTATGGATTGTCAACTGCAGGGAAAGTTAGATTTACAGTAGAGGAGCCAAAAGTTTTTCCATTATACCACCCGGTTTCGTCTGCCTGAGAGTAGTCGCCAATATGAAAAGTCACATCTTTCAGGTCCAGTGCCCAATCATTTGGAGCTACTGTTAGTGATATATATTCACCGGCATAAGTTTTTACGGGCCTAGATACATACCAATCAATTTTTGCGTAAATTGCTACTCCATCAGCTGCGGGCAGACCACCTATGGTGACAGTGCCTTTAAAATTTGTAAACATTGGGGGCATCTCTCCAGGCCTTGCGGGAAGTGGAGTAGGTGTTGCTGTAGGTCCGGGGGTGGGTGTGGGAATTGGGATAGGTGTAGGTGTTGCTGTAGGTGTAGGGGTGTTTGTAGGTATGGGTATGGGTGTCCAAGTAGGATAAGGTGTGTAAGTAGGGTAGGGGGTGCTAGTAGGTATGGGGGTAGGCGTGTTTGTTGGTTCTGGTTTAGGTGTGTATGTTGGGTACGGCGTGTATGTTGGATACGGCGTAGGCATAACCTCACTCGCTCCAGCGGAACATCCAGTCAACACAAGGATGAATATAAAGCTGAGTGTGATGTAAGCTCTGTTCATTTTTTGCTCCTGATAAAACGGCTACAAAGTAGCATTTTATTGTTTATTTAGCAAGTTTTTAAATTAATATTATCTTGCATAATAGCATAGAGGCGGGTCTAGTACTTCTGGGAATCTAATAAGTATGATAGATTTTAGGATATTAAATGAGATCTAGAAAGCGAAGAAGGACCTACCGCTCATCTTACAGTAACAATAATCAGGGGCGACTACCTTTGGTATTTATTGTGTTTCTGTGTTTGTTGGTGATAGCGATTGCCTTAACAAGAACTCTTAGATGATTATATATGGCAATGCGGTTTTGCAAAAATATATAAGTTACAGTAGAATAAATCTGCCTCTCACTTATGAGAGTTCTGCTTAGCAAATTATAGTTTGCAGAGTTTCATAAATGGCCCGGTGGTGTAGTGGTTTAACACGCCGCCCTGTCACGGCGGAGATCAGGGGTTCAAATCCCCTCCGGGTCGCCATAGTTAAGTTCGTACAGCTAGAGTATTGCTATTGGGTTTACGGGTGAACCTGTGCCTGATCTTATTCTCAAAGGGGCAATTGTGAATAAGAATTCCCATCTATTTATTCTTGCACAGGTGCTTGCTAGATCTTCTAAGTTGCAGTTGTCTATAAGCCATAGCCCCAAGTGTGGTAAAGCAATTTGATGAATAGGAAGCCTTATATTTGAATAGCCACTGGGGAAAACATCACTTACTGTGTCTCCACCTAATACAGCAATACTTTTCTTGTGTATCCATGGTATACACGCTGCCTGCAGTCCAGGGTAACCATCTGCTGGTGACCTAGGTCCTTCTTCCGTGCGTCTTTTGTAATTACCTGTTCTAACTAGAAGTATATCTCCATCTCGAAATTTGACGTTTTGTTCTTTGGCTATTTGATCCAACTCGTCTGGCATAATTGCTTCTGCTGGGTTCATCCAGTCCACCCCACGACTACGGGCTGCGTCTATAAGCACACCTCTACTTACTACGCCATTCTTTAATACTTCTATAGATTCTTTAGTAGCACCTTCACGAGTAGTAACCAGTGAAGATGGACGATTGTTATACATTTTCCCATTCCAGAACATATGTGATAGAGAATCTATATGAGTTATGCTATGCCCATGGAATGACATACCAATAAAATCGCCACTGCTTTGTTGGGGGACTAGTTGTTGGGCAGTGTTATCGAGAGACGACTCACCTGATCCAGTCATGTAATGTATTACTGGAGAAGCTATAGAGTCAGGGGCTGACTCCATGCTTATGGGTCTTGAACATGATATGGTTATACCTTCTCTGACTAATGTCGACGCGTATTTTATCTGTTCTGGACCGATATGATTTACAGTTCCGAGTTCGTCTTCGTCTCCCCATCTACCCCAATTAGTTATTGTTGAGGCGTAATTGAGCACATCTTCTTCTGTAGGGATTTGTGATTTTGCCATTTCTCCTGACTCCTAAATATTATTTATGCGGACACAGCAGGTTCATTTGGATTCCCGTAATTCTATAAATACCCTCTTGTTGTTGGGTGTATCCAAACCATTGTAGTATCTGGGCCGGGTTCCTCATTTTCATCTATGCCCGTTATTCTTCCTCCTGATGCCCTGACTTGTCTTACAGCATCTTTGAGATTGTCTACCGCTAGACTTATTAGATATACTCCTTCGCCTCTTGATTTTATGAATCTAGCCACTGCAGATGTTTCATTTGTAGATTCTAGAAGTTCTAGGAAACTGTTTTTACCAATACCAAGCCTGGATGCCATAAATCCAAACTCTACGGATTCTTCTGGTGGCTCTATCACTTCTAATCCAAGCATTTTCGTGTATAGCTCAGTAGCTTCTGTGATGCTAGTTACTGCTAATGAAAAATAACCAAATTTGGTATCCAATATACCCTCCATATTTCCCTTTGGCTCTACAAAAACGGCACTTTATAATTCCATAATATTCGCAGATTCGATATAAGGTCAACAATAAGGAGAACTTTAATGTTTCTGTATATATGTTTTGGTTATATCCAATGAATATAGATACAGACCTTTATTTATTGTGTTATTCTGCTCTCTACATAATTGTTTCCAGAACGGAGGTCACATTATGACTAGTGACACTGGCGGGCAGCCTTTGTCGGGTATTCGTGTCATTGACTTGACACAAGGTATTCCAGGTCCGTTTTGCACCAAAATCCTTGCTGATTTTGGAGCAGATGTTATCAAAGTAGAGAAACCAGAGATAGGTGATTATACTCGACGGATGGGGCCATTTCCTGGAGATATCAGTGATCCTGAGAAAAGCGGCTTATTCTTATACCTGAACACAAATAAAAGGGGTATTACTTTAGATCTGAAAAGTGCTGAAGGTTTAGATGCGGTTAAATCCCTGGTTACTGGTGCTGATATTCTGGTTGAAAATTTTAAACCAGGAACTATAGATAAATTAGGTCTTGGGTATGATGTATTAAAAGAGATAAATCCTGGGTTAATTATGACATCAGTTTCTAATTTTGGGCAAACGGGCCCTTATCGAGATTATATCGCCTCCGAGTTGGTTCTATATGCTATGGGTGGAAGGATGGGGGCCTCTGGTCTTCCAGATAGATATCCGCTGAAATTAGGTGGTAATCATGTTCAATATCAAGCCGGGAATAATGCGGCGATGGCAACTATTTTTGCTTGGTATGGTAGAGAATATCAGGGATCAGGAGGCCAGCAAGTTGATGTTTCAATATTGGAGACACAATTAGGCTCAATTAATGGAAGGCTCACAAGCTTACTTGGTTACCAATATAATGGCGAAAGAGGTAAAAGATTAGGGCCTTCAAGAGCAGGGTATCCAAATGGACACTTTCCGTGTATAGATGGGACAATATCTGTCTCTGGTGCTGGTCAAAGATTTGCTTACACAGCTGCGGCCATAGGGATGCCGGAACTTGTAGAAGATCCAAGGTATGGCATAGCCTCAGGTACGCAGGACATGGATTATAAAGAGGAATTTCTGGAAACAATATGGTTGCCATGGTTGTCAAAAAAGACAAAGCATCAGGCTGTTAAAGAGTGTCAAGAGCATGGATTACTTATATCAGCCAACAGCAAAATAGATGAGGTTATGGATGACAATCCGCAACTGGATGCCCGAAAGTATTTCGCTAGTATAGACCATCCGGTAGCCGGCAATCTTCGATACCCTGGTTCTCAAATATATAACAACAACGGTTGGTGGCAGCTAAAAAAGCCCAGCCCAACTTTGGGTCAACACAATTATGAGATATCGTCTGAGCTTAAGACTTCACACAAGAATCAACCGAAGGCGGATGGAAATTCGAATAAGCGCCCATTGGAAGGTGTTAGGATTATTGATATGGCAGTAATTTTTGCTGGACCATATGGGACAATGTTCTTGGGTGATATGGGTGCAGAGGTTATTCGAGTGGAGACGCTTAATGGTTTGCCTGCTACTAGCAGAGGCCAATTTGCCAGACCAAGTAAGGAATCTCAGATGAGAGCGGCAACCTCACCATATCCAGATAGAGATCCAGGAGAGAGGCCATGGAATAGAGCTTCGAACTTTAATGCGCATGCAAGGAATAAGCATGGGATTACATTAGATATGACAAAAGATGAAGCACGTGTTGCCTTCCGTAAGTTGGTAGAGATAAGTGACATATTCATTGAGAATAACGCCACTGGTTCTATGAAACGGTTAGGTATTTCATACGATGTAGTGAGCAAATGGAACCCTAAACTGATAATGATATCTGCTACAGGTTTTGGACAAACCGGCCCATGGAATTATTATAGAGGTATAGGTACTCAATTTGAGGCTTCTGTGGGGCATGCAACTGTCAGCGGCTATCCCGATATGGGGACTGAGGGTGCTCCTGGTTCTGTAGCTGCAGATGCTGCTTGCGGAGTAACAATAGGCTTGGTTGCAACCATGGCATTAAGACAAAGAGAAAAAACTGGCAAAGGTCTCTATATTGATATATCACTAGGTGAAAACTTCCTGCCACACTTAGGAGAGTTATACATGGATTATTCAATGAATGGCCGAGTAGCTGGGCCTATTGGTAATCGCGATCATTTAGGTAATTTGGTTCAAGGTGTATACCAATGTGCAGGTGAAGATGAATGGGTAGCTATAACTATATCTAATATTGATGAGTGGATTACATTAAGTGATTTAATGAAGAATAAGAGCAAATATGAAAATATAACTGACTTACTTTTAGATCACGATGAAGTTGATAAGATAATTGCTAAATGGACCGCGGATAAGAATCCAGTTGATTTGTTTCATGAATTGCAAGCGAAAGGTATTATGTGTGGGCATATTATGCATGAAGAGCATGTGTTCAGTGACCCACATATCAAGGATCGTGATTTCTTTGTCCAAATAACCCATCCGGAAGCAGGTACACATCTATATCCCAGTACTACATATAAGATGAGTAAGGTGCCATTTGAAGTGCGCAAACCACCTATGAGGCTGGGCGAGGACAATGATTATGTTTTCCGTGAGGTCATAAAATTGAGCGAAGAAGAATATCAATATTTGAAAGAACAAGGGCATATAGGAATGGATTACGCACCCCATGTTCGGTAGTACTATCTTGACCAGATGTTATTGACTGACCTATTATAGGTCTTCCGGGGTGTGGCGCAGGGGTAGCGCGCCTGTTTTGGGAACAGGAGGCCGAAGGTTCAAATCCTTTCACCCCGACCAGTTTCTAGGCACAAAATTAGACCTTTCATTAAGTTGAGAGGTCTTTTTTATTACCTAGGACACTAATATGGACACCAATAGGGCCTTGCTTGGTACTATTTAAGTGATACCGACTTGCCTCTTTTGATGGTAGGTATACATACTATAGGTATCGGACAATATCGCCTTGTGTCAGGAGATAATGACTAGGAAAACAACTGGAGTATTCTCTGCCAGAGACTTGGCTCCCTCTCTGTAGGCCCAACCAATACACTAATACCTTTGTAATGGGGGTTGTTTCTCTCTGCCAATATCCTCCTGATACGAGCCATGTCCCTCCCCTCCCAGTTAGTACCTCACCAATCCGTAGACCTATCCAAATAGACAAACTCCAACTCTTCTTCGGTTAGTTGTTCTTTCATTTGTCGGTAGGCTTCTCGTTCTCGATCCTCGTCGTATGGGTGATAGCCTAAAAGGCCCGTCGCTTTCTGGAACAATGCCCGCTTTTTCTCTTGGCTGCCAGAGTCTGCTCATTGGCTTTCTTTGAAGACTTCTTTTTAGGATTCGCCATTACTTTAATCTCCGTATTTGGTTAGTTAATTATATCATCGGCCGTTAAGGGTCAGTTGACTGTCACTGTTCCTGTCATAGATGGATGCCTAGCACAGATGTAAGTGAATGTGCCTACTGTATTGAACGTGTGTGAAAAGGTCCCATTGCGCCTTTCCCCACTATTCCATTGCTCTGAGCTAGTGCTAGTTGTAGTGTGCTTACCTTCGGTAAAATCCCATGTTACAGCTCCACCAACAGCTATAGTAGTGTTACTTGGGAGGAATACATCACTCTCAACTATAACTGTTGCCATGTTTGACACTGGAGAATGAGTAGCGGTAGCCGTCAGGGTTGGAGTAGGTACAGCGGTAGCTGTCAGGGTTGGAGTAGGTACAGCGATAGCTGTCAGGGTTGGAGTAGGTACAGCGATAGCTGTCAGGGTTGGAGTAGGTACAGCGATAGCTGTCAGGGTTGGAGTAGGTACAGCGATAGCTGTCAGGGTTGGAGTAGGTACAGAGGTAGCTGTATATGGCACCTGAGTTAGTGCAGTTGTGGGCGTAGTAGTAGGTCTGAGCTGTACTTGTGTGGCAGTGGGTGTCAGAGTAGGAAGCACAGGGGTGTAGGTAGGATATGGGGTAGAGATGGGGTATGGTGTCTGTGTTGGTACGTCTGCTAATTCAGTACAAGCCAAAACAAATATAAGGCTTCCGATTAGTGCAAGAATGAATGCTCTCATAATTCTTAAATTATATCATCTAGTTTTTCGAGGGTTCCGGTCATCTAGTGACACAGAATCCTTGGGGTAGTTCAGTCCAAAATCTTAAGGTTAATTTACTGCAATTATTACTGCAACGCCAAATGACAGTTGTATACAGATTCAGGTATAAATGACTTTAGGAAAGTGGCTCACACGTGAGAACAGTCGCATACTTTTATGGGGTGCAAGGGGTCGAAGGTTCAAATCCCTTTCACACCGACCAGTTTCAAGGCATAAAATAAGCTCAGTCTTTACTACATTAGAATGGCCCATAGCTTAACAAATCACCCGGGATACGTATAACTCCAGTTTAAGCTATGATGAAGTGTGTAGAATGGTAAGGATGCCACACAGTTAAGGGAATAATGGAGGAAAGAATTATGTTGGGTAATGGATCGGACAAAGCCACAATGGAATACACTATTAAGTACAATCCGCCCATGGATCTTACCGTCGCTAAAACTAATCTGAAAGAAATCAAACAAGTTTTGGAACAACTAGGCGTCGTGTTCCTTCTTGGTTCAGGAACGTGTCTTGGTGCAACTAGAGATAAGGATCTAATGCCATGGGACGACGACATAGATTTGCTATCTGTACTTGGTGTAAATGGCCTGACAGAAGCAACAGTCGATGCCGTTGCAGATACCCTCAAAGAAAAAGGATATTTCATCCGCGAGTTTGCAATGGCAAACTCTAAAGCTTTCGCAACTGTGAAAAACTATGTAAGGATAAGCCTAGAATGTGTTCGTATCGTTAATGACGCCATATATCTGTTTCCTGGAGGATTTAAGATCCCTGCCACTATGTTCACAGAACCTAAAGAGATAGAATTCCTAGGTGAGAGGTTTCTTGTGCCCAATCCACCCGAAGATTACTTACGACTGAAATACGGTGAGGAGTGGATGGTACCAAAGAAGGCTGGGAAATATGAGATCGATGTGGTGGGAAAGATCCCGGATGCGGGATTTGTTGGTCAACCATTGAGAATCAGAGTAATGGATCGTGAAGGTGGTCCGGTCCCCGAAGCTGAAGTAGTTCTAGTAGGAAGCGGTCGTTCCCAAACTGACCAAGGAGGATATGCTCAGTTATTTCTACCAGGCCCTGACTTTTGCTCACTGATCATCAGATACCCGGGACACGAACAAGTTCTCTACATGGAAGAAATCGAGCCGGGCAAGACTTATGTTTATAGAGCCGATGCCGCGTCTAAAGCGGCTAGTAGTGTTACAGGTGAGATAGGGACACTTGGTAACCTGTTGTTACTTGAATGAACAGTTCCACAGAATTTCCAACTACCCACGAAACCTGAAAATTGATACTAGTTGCATGTTCGTATTTAAAGTAGAGTTCGATTATAGGACTCCGTAGCAGGGAGTGGTGACGATAGGATTTATATAGTGTATCCACTATTTTGCAATATAGAGTCTGTTGGGTCCATCTTCGATTTGACACTCCAAGACTGTCATCACTTAGTATTCCAATACTTCTCTGGTTTGTTTACCAACTGTTTTTATCATAATCTATAAGACTTTGTGGATTATCTCCTTTATAAACATCTATTGTGGTATATCTGGTGTGGTATAGTCGACTCAGTTAGGTACAGCGGAGGTAGGATGGAGTGAAGGTGAATACACATAATCTTCAGTTTCCATGAGATTTAGAGGACCTTAAATGGTTGGTAAAAAGATATCCAGTGTAAGAGGCATGTACTACGGATGGTGGGTGGTTTTTTCCGCATGTATGTACCACGCTCTTTTTGGAGGCCTATATCACACGGGTATTTCTTTGTACTTTCTGCCATTTAAGAGAGCATTTTCGGTATCTAGTTCGCAGATCTCACTCGCTTTTGCGCTACGGTCACTTGAAGGTGGTCTTGAGGGACCATTTGTAGGTTACTTGGTAGATAAGATTGGTCCCAAGCCAGTAATATGGTTTGGTTTAGTTGCTGGGGGAGTTGGTTTTATATTATTAGGACTAACTCAATCATTCACTATGTTTCTTGTAGTGTTCTTGGGTTTTTTGACCATCGGCTTCTCTACACCATTTCATGGTATAACAGCGGCGATAAACCACTGGTTCAGTAGGCGTCTTGGTACAGCAATGTCCTTGGGGACACTAGGCTCGGCGGTTGGGGGCGTAATAATCACTCCATTTGTAGCATTTCTTATTTTTGATTTCGGATGGCGCTTTGCTGCTACTGCTTCTGGTATTCTGATTTTGGTAGTAGGTTTGCCTTTGAGTTTCCTGGTAAGAATTCCTAAAGGCAATGAGACATTTCAAGAGGATAGAGTGGATGTCAAAGATCCTGAAATAGAGAATACTGGGACTGTGGAATCCATTAGTTTCGATGGTGACTTCACTATCAGAGAGGCATTACATACTAAAACTTATTGGCTTCTTTCTTTAGCTATTGGATTAAGGTTAATGGCCCAGTCAGCTTTGATGGTTCATATGGTGCCAATGCTTGTTTCCAAAGGAAATAGCGAAGCTGTGGCAGCAATCTTAGTAGCTTTACTTTCATTGGTTCGCTTCCCAGGCATAATAGGTGCTGGCATATTGTCAGATAAATGGTATAGAACAAAAACAGCATCCATAGCTATGGTTTGTGGCCTAGGAGCAGGTTTAGTTATATTGCTAGGTCCCAATGGTCTGTTAACGGGCGTAGCCTTTGCTGTATTGTTTGCTGGAGCTCAATCATGCAATTCTGTTACATGGGCTCTAGTCGGTCAATTCTTCGGCCGTAAGAATTTTGGTGCTTTGAGAGGCGGAGTTACGTTGGTACAAAGCCTTATGTCTACTATAGGACCTTTAGGTGCCGGCATCGTGTTTGATGTGACTGGTAACTACAATCTGGCATTCATAGCTATATCTATGACGTATTGTGGTGCGACAATAATGTTTTGGAATTTGACCGCACCTCCACTGCCTGTACGTGATGAATAATAAGATTAAGATGTAATATTTATATAGATCGCATCGTATAATCATTCATCAGTTTTATGCTTATATTGTGACTAATTTGTAATGATTCCATTGGCTTTTAGGAGTTCTTAGAAAAATATTTTGATGAACGGCTTGCTATATTGCTAAATTTGATTAAAGGATGTTGTTAACAAGAAGAGATAATGTGAATAAGTTCGTGTATTACTGATTAGATCTCTGCCCTTATCTTCTACTACCTGCACTTCGGCCGCCCCCTTGGTTACCAATTTGGGCACCACTGAATATGTTGTCTGTACATGTCCTAAGTATTTCGGCGACTTGATCATTCTCTATGTACACGTTTGTCGATCCGAAGATACCACCTGAATTCAGACTAGATACTATCGGTCTCATTGAAGCACGAGGTCCATCAGAGAAATCAGGATCAGGAACATCCAATCCGTTGTCCCTAAGGCATTGAGCCAATTGCAATAGATCATCTTGTAATTCTATTGGGTCTTCTTGTTCTCTCTCTTCAGCGAATGTAGTGTTTCCCAATATTGAAAAGCACTTTTGTAATTCTTGTCTGGCTGAACCATTTCCTCCGAGTTGTTGAAATGTGGCATTGTTAAATATACTCTCGCGCAGTTGCTGGAAATCTACAGTGCCATCTGAATTTAACTCGGGGTCGGGAACAGTTATACCATGCTCTCTTATGCACGTAGTGAATTGAGTGACAATTTCTTCGTCCGTTTCAGATTGTGGTTCCGATATGTTCTCAAAACCCTTGATGTTACCTGTGGCGATAGGCGTAGGTGTTTTTTCTATTCGTGCTACACCTTTATAATTTTGATTTGATGAAGAGCATGCTGATAATATCAAGATTATCTGCAATATGCTGATTGTTAAGATTAATAATTTGTAGTGTTTAATAACTAACTGTAGATTCTTATATTTTTTCATATTCATTAGAGAAGAACGATTATTTTTCCTCTTTTGTAATCTTGGTAGTAGATGATTTTATTGAGTGTGCCTGATAGTTGTTTTTGTAATCTTGTGGAGGAGTGAACAGGGCAGCCCCACATGAGCCGCAATATGATGCAGAATCAATAGTATGATAAACGCTTATATTTGAGTTTTTGATTTTTCCGCATTCACTACATATAGTCATGGTTATTTGTTTTTGATTTTGATTTTGATTATTCGTATGATTAGCCACCCGATACCTGCTCCAATGATGAACCACAATATAATATCTAATGTCATCTATAATTCTCCTAAGACATTTTTATCTTGATTCTCTATCGTCCCCAAGGACATGCTGATAGATCTCAGATAACCACTGAGATTCTGGTTTCTGTTCCTGTTGACGTAATGTTTGTATTTCTTCTGTCATCTCTTTCATTGCTGGTGTTGGTTCATAAATTTGTTTAACCATCTCTTTTGTATTAACTATGGTTTTTGTGGGTATTGCTTCTTTTCGATCACCTATTATTTTGGCTATGTTTGAGTGTAATCCATATACGAATAGTAAAATACCTAAGCCGAGGCCAGATAAAGATATACTTCTATATACCATGCGATGTGAATGTGACTGTTCGTATGAAACTCTTGCAATAGAATTCTCCGATGTCATACTGGTTTCAAGGTAGTAGGTTTCACTAAGTAATGGTTCTGATGTGATTCCTAAACCAAAAAGTGCCACAATAGCTAATATTATCCCTAGGATCACGTAGAATCTAAAATTGTCCAAAATACTCTTTATGCATTCTTTCATAGTGACATTATACCAATAGAAATCGGGTCTAGGTTGATTATGTATACCAAGTATCGGATTCTGGTTATACTTTACGTGCATGTATTGAGTAATAAAGCTACAAGGAGATAATGCCAATGACTATTACAAAAGATGTTCAGGGAACTAGTTCAAGTCAGTATAAAGTGATTGGTACGAGGGCAAATCGTCTTGATGGACTGGATAAGGTAACTGGGGCAGCCAAATTTGGAGCTGATATAAATATTGCAGGTATGCTTCATGGCAAGATGATTACAAGCCCGCATGCTCATGCTCAAATACGCTCTATAGATGTTAGTAAAGCAGCAGCGTTTCCAGGTGTAAAGGCTGTTATTACAGCTAAAGACTTTGCCATCTTTGATAGAGAGAAAGATATTGATTTCTTTGCCGAGCAGTTTCGTGGAGCCAGAATAATGGCTGAGCATTTTATGGCACGCGAAAAAGTGCTTTATGTTGGCCATCCTGTAGCGGCGATTGCAGCTATTAACCCCCATGTTGCAGAGGATGCAGCAAAGCTTATAGAAATAGATTATGAAATCTTGCCTGCTGTACTTACTATAGAGGATGCTCTAAAGCCTGATGCCCCTTTAGTACATGACAGGTTGACTACTGTATTGCGAGGGGGGCCTGAAGGGAAAGAGGATTCCGGAACAAGAAGCAATATAGCTGGGTATGCGCAGTTAAGGCGTGGTGATATAGAAAAGGGCTTCAAGGATGCAGAAATCGTGATAGAGAAAGAATTTTCTACTCAGGCTGTTCATCCGGGATATATTGAACCGTTTGCTTCTACAGCCCAGTGGAATCGTGATGGTCATGTGACAATATGGACTACTACTCAGGGAACATTTGATGTTCGCGAGGGAACGGCCTCTATAATAGGCGTTTCGGAATCTATGTTGAAGGTGATAGCTATGGAATGTGGTGGTGGATTCGGAGGCAAAGGACCGAACACTAATCCACTAAACCCTATGGCCGCAATTCTCTCGAAGAAAAGCGGTTTACCAGTAAAAATGGTAATGAGTCGCAAAGAAACTTTTGAAAGCACTTGCCCTGCTTCTGCCACTCAGATTAGGGCTAAATTGGGAGCGGATAAGGATGGTTATATAACAGCTGCTCAGATGTATTTGACATATCAGGCAGGAGCCTTTCCAGGGTCGCCTGTTGGAGCAGGAGTTCAAAATAGTCTTGCAGCTTACAAGATAGATAATATTGAGATAGATGGTTACGACGTAGTTACGAATACCCAGAAGATGCAAAGCTATAGGGCACCAGGTCAGCCACCTGCCACATTTGCAGTAGAGGGGGTAATAGATGAATTAGCCGATAAACTTGGCATAGATCCAATGGAATTTAGATTAAGGAATGCAGTGCAAGAGGGAGATAGAATGCCCAACGGTGTTCAATATCCTAGGATTGCATGTGTAGAGCTTGAGGAAGCAATGAAGACTCACCCACACTACACTGCACCACTTGGTGGTCCAAATAGAGGGCGAGGTGTCTCTGTGGCTGCTAGGGCTATAGGTGGCGAAGCTACTACACCTCACGTTGCTACTATTAGTGTAAATACCAACGGTACTATAACTCTTATGACTGGTTCAAACGACCTTAGTGGAACTAGAACTACCGTGGCGATGCATGCAGCTGAGATTCTAAGCCTTGAGGTTGACGACGTGGTATCTACAGTTGGAGACACGGATTCTGCAGGTTGGAGTGGAGTAGCGAATGGGAGTAAAATTACATATTCTACAGGTCTTGCTGCGATCGCTGCAGCTGAAGAAGTTAAGCTTCAGATGAGTGCCCGTGCTGCTCTGATATGGGAAGTACAGCCAGAAGATGTTGAATTTGATAACGGGACATTCTTTTGTGCTCGAAATGCTGAGAGCAGAATTGGTTTTGTGGAACTGGCCGGACGACTCATGAGGACAGGTGGACCTATAACTTGTACAGGGTATTCTTTTCCAACTGGTCCCGGAGGAGTCCTATTTGGAGGAAATATTGTGGATGTGGAAGTAGATCCTGAAACTGGTAAGGTTGATATATTGCGTTATACGACATTTACAGATGTAGGAAAGGCTGTTCATCCAAGTTTTGTAGAAGGTCAGGCTCAAGGTTCTACTGCACAAGGGATAGGCTGGGCATTGAATGAAGAGTATTTCTACACTAAAACTGGAAGTATGGCCAATTCGACTTTTCTAGATTATCGGATGCCTACTAGCTTAGATTTACCAATGATAGATACTGTTATAATCGAAGTGCCTAATCCGGGACATCCATTTGGATTAAGAGGACGTGCAGGTGAAATACCTATAGTTCCGGTTATTGCAGCAGTTGGTAATGCAGTATCGAATGCTACAGGTGTTCGCATGACTAAAGGTCCTATGACTCCTGGTTCTATAATAGATGCTATAGAGGAGAGTAATTCTTAAAGGTGGCAGGTTCGCATTAGATGTTCTGTACGTCTTATGGTAATTGATGGTAATTATGGTTCCCTAATTTCAATCTTCAAGATTTCAATGAAGGGTTCGGCAAGTACTTTTAAGAAAATAGACGAGACGATGACAGAAGAGATTGTATTGGGGTAAGGAAATTAGGAAGAAGTTGAATATGACTGATTAATTGCAGGTTTGCTAGTTGTGAAGTTAATGAAGTGTATGTGTTACATTCCAAAAACATCCTGAGATAGCGAAGTTAAATTTTATACGAATGACGATGCGATCCATATAACTATCAATGCTAAGAATAAGAAAAATACCCACTTTAGACAGCCACTTGCCCACTGGCTGTTAATAGAATCTGTTGGGTCATTGTCTAGCATTGTGCTACTCCTAATGGCTTCATGTGTGGTAACCGTGTCTCTGGTGATAAATCAAAACAAGTAATTTAATGTCCGGCTATTCTCGCAACTATCTAGGCTGCTACTACTTACAGTCATAATTGCGTAAATGGGCTTGAGAGTATCTTTGATATAGTTTTCATGAATTTATCTTAAAGACCCAAATACTAGTGATAATAGTTCTATGGCAAGGTTTGTTACCCAGAATAATGTGGCCATAATGGCAAATATTACAATGATTGCCATTATGCTTAGCATAGGTTTAATCAGAATAAGTCCAATGACCTTTGCCGTTGTATTAATATAAGACATTCTATGAAGGCCGTTCAATTAGCTGAATCAAAACTCCATTTGTGGATTTGGGATGTAGGAAAACCTGGTCACCATCAGCTATTAACTGAATACCTTTACTTTCATATTCTTCCTTGGTTTTCTCCATGTTCTCAACTGCTACCGCTAGAATATGGATGCCTTCGCCCCGTCTTTCTATAGAACGCCCTACTGCTGTTTCTGGGCCAAGTGGCTCGGCCAATTCAATGAACCTTCCATCTCCCAGATCAAAATGGGCTTGTTTGATACCAAGCTCAGGAGCGTTATTTATTCCTCTCAGCTTCAATCCAAGTTTGTCCCTGTAGGTGGATATCGCCTGATCCATGTCTTTGACCGCTATTACAACGTGATCTATCCATTTGAAACTCATTAAGTACTCCTTATTCGAGATATATAGATTGTATCATCCATAAAAATGCATGCTATAACACATTAATCTCCACCAAACATATCTATAAACTGGCCAGTCATTGTTTTTGGAGCTTCCGTAATTAGATATTTCACTGCACTCGCTATCTCTTCTGGTTTGATCCAGTTCTCACTACCTCCTGGTACACGATTTCTAGCCATATCAGTATCAACCCAACTGGGATTTATGCCATTTACGGTTATACCATATTGGATCAGGGATTTAGCTAGAGAGATTGTGTATCCTACTACTCCCCACTTAGAGGTAGCATAGGGTCCATACGAATATAGCCCTTTTTCATCCTCAATGACTTTACCTGCAGAGGACCCTATATTAATTATACAACCTTCTTTTTGTTCCATCATATGAGGTATTACTGCATGGCAGGCTAGGAATAAACCCCTGAGATTTGTGTTCATAATATAATCCCATTCTTCTACAGAGGTTTTCCAAACGGGGGTGTCATATAGACAAACCCCAGCGTTGTTTATTAGCACATCAAGTCGCCCCCACTCCCGTAAGACACTATTTGCAACTTCAATAGCTTGGTTATCTTTCGTTACGTCCAGTGTGAAAGATTTGGCAGTTCCATTGTGATTTTCTATCTCCTCCACTACAGTATTTAGTGAGTTCAAGTCCCGTCCAGTGACTGCAACCTTTGCACCAAGGTTAGCCATAGCCAATGATATAGATTTGCCAATACCCCTGTTAGGCCCTGTTACCAGAATTACCTTTTCGTTAATGTCCATATCTTATCTCCTTTGTCAGGTATGTATATTGCTTAATCTTCCAGCAATAAAGTTGGTCCAGTAGGTGTTTCCACCCAGCGTTCTTTCCATTCGCCTGCATGTAACCCGAATAGGATATTGAAGTTGTTCCAGGTTTTTTCATAATTGTTATCTATCAAACTTAGCGAGTTTATATTCTCTAACAGGGATATTTCTAGTTTGGTTATGTTGCCCACTACATCGCTCAGTTTTTCGTGCATGCTGCTATTATTGACATCATCTTCAGCTAGGAATACGTAGATTATATCTTTCATATTGTTTACTTGTGTTTGGGTATCGGTTTCGGTATGTCCTAGCCTTACACTCATACAGATAAAAGTTGCTATGTTAAAGAGGAATAGAGCACTTACTACAATCAAGAAAACTTTTTTAGTTACCATAATAACCTTCTGATACAGGGATTTTATTTAAGCGGTGGTTTAGCAAATATTGCTGCTATGGCACATGCTGTAGGCAGGGCCACAAAGAGCAATATAGACATTGAATAGTTTCCGGTTATATCGAATAGTATGCCAAACGGCATAGGTCCCAATGCAGCGGATGCGACGCCGCCCATTGTTGCTATGCCCCGGATACTCCCCAAGTGAGTTCTCCCAAAGTAGTTTGGCCATATTACGGTTGTTATATTCATGTGTATGCCAGATCCGAGTCCTAAAAGACACCCATAGATAAGTGCATGTGTAGCATTAGATATATAGAGAACAAAGATCATGGCAATCAAAATAATTCCATTGGATATTACTATCACATAACGATTTGGGAATTTATCCGCTAGGTATCCGGATATTAAGTTTCCAAACAAGGACATTACTGCCATTACTGTGATAGCAAAAGCAGCCAAATGTGCATCTAGCCCTCTAGTAGAGAATATGGATATTTGATGGAATATTAATGCAGTAGTTATTAGAGATTGAGAAGATCCTGCGAATAACAATAACCAGAAAGTACGGGTGCTCAAAGCTTCTCTAACTGTCCAGTCTGTTTTTTGTGGTGAGGCTTCTGATTTGCTAATTTCTTCATGCTTTGGAGATACATCATTTCCATCCGGTGATAATCCCAAAGATTCAGGGCTGCGCCTGACAATAAATATTGCAGGTATTATTAACAATATCCATACGGATATTGCGAGAATAGACCAGGCACTTCTCCAACCAAATCGTGATATGAGAGTTAATGTCAAAATAGGCAATGTAGCCTGACTGAGTGGTAATCCTAATGTTGCTAGAGCAGTCGCTTTACCTCTAAATTTTACGAACCACAGAGATATAAGGGTAGTTGGGATTAAGATCAGTGATCCTTGTCCTAGAGTTCTGATGGCTGCAAATCCCAAGTACAGTGCTATAGGTACCTTTACAGTTCCCATGAATAGTAGGGCGATACCAAAAAGTACCCCTATTAATACCAACATAATTCGAGCACCGTATTTATCCAGTAATCTTCCAACTATTATCATTCCTAAAGATGCTGACAGAGACCCAGCAGTGTATATGCTGGATATCAAGGTTCTGGACCATCCAGTCTCTTCTATTATTGGGTCTATAAATACAGATATATTGTAAGTTTGGCCGGGACCTGATAGAAATAATGCGAGTCCTGCCACTGGCAGTATTATCCAGCCATAGAATAACGCAGGTTTGGGTTCTTGATGGTATGATTTGTTAGTGTTCAATATTCTAACGATAAACCTTTCCATTTAAGGTTTATTCATCTTCACTACTACTAAGCATTTACAATCAATGCCAAGCACTAATATATTTAAGCCTTATTTTCTTCGAAACACAAATCAAGGAAATCTTGTATTGCTAGCATAGCAATGGATTCGATACGCCCACCAACTGAAGTTATCCTTTCACCTCTATATTCTACTTGTTCGGCTGCTGCCATAGCGGAACTCTGTAGGGCTAATCGGCGTACTTGTGTTCCTATTTGCCCTGTCAAATGTTCAATCAATTCTTGATAACTAAGGCAAAGATCTTTATTCATTTTACATCTCCTATATAGACGATACAATTTTGCTAATAGATCAAATACATAATTCGTTTTTTAGACTTTGGTAACCCATTTAGTTCGTGTTTTAGCATTGCCAGTAACTATATTTTTATAAATTCCTCGGAGATGATTGGTAATAGGACCAGGATCACCTGTTCCTATTGTATATTTATCTATTGATATAACGGGCTCTATTTCAGCATATGTACCGCATAGCAATACTTCATCTGCTATGTAGAGTTCCGTTCTGTCTATGTTTCTCTCTCTGACTTCTATGTTCAAGTCTTCCCTGAGAATCTGGATCACACTATCCCTAGTGATACTTTCTAATATTCCTGCTGTTACCGGGGGTGTGATTGCTACACCATCTCTGATTATGAATATGCATGCATAGGCACCCTCTGAAACTTTGCCTTGGTTATTTAGGATTATGCCGGAATCATAACCGTTGAGTTTTGCCTCGGTTGAAACCAATCTGCTGTTCTGGTAATTTGAAATACTTTTGGCCCTGGGTGGCATGCTGTTATCTGAAATACGCACCCAACTACTCACACAACAGTGACTTCCACGATGAGCTTCTAGATTCGAGTCATTGGGAACTGCAGTTATATAGATTTCAACAGGCTCCTGGAATGCCACTTCATATCCCGGTATAGAACCACTAAAGTAAGCAAATGGAGTGATATATAGATCACCTCGGATTTCATTGACTCTTGATAATGTCAGTATACCTTGTATGATTTCCTCATCAGAATATGGGCAGTTCATACGCATCAATTTCATGGATTGATTTAAACGTTTAAGATGTGCATCCAGTCTGAATATGTAATGTTCGTTTGTTGTTTTATTCCAATATCCACGTATACCTTCAAAAACTGCTGATATGGAAGTCCAAGACATGTCTGTTACGTGTACCTTGGCATCATCCCAGGGTAATATATCCCCGCCGTACCAGATATATTTTGGTGTTGGTTTACTGGCACTTTGTATAGATCCTTTGGTAGAAGTTTCGCCTGTTGTCATATGGCTCCATATATATAAGTTTTGACTACGAGCGATTGCACTCATAATTTGGAGTGCATTATACTCCACAATGAATTGGTTGGTGCATTTAGTGGATATATAACCTATTGATGAAATTAAATTTGAGCATTGCTGCTACATTATTGACTGCCATTATTTACACATTAGTGGTACTTAGAGTAGATGTTTTTTCTTTGGATCTTAAGTTTACTAATCTAGTTCAAGAGAACAGTTTAGAACATTTATCGTTTCTAAGCGGAGTTATTTTTTGGATGGGTATTAGAGGGGTTGCTGGATTACTTATGGTAATAATCTCTTTAATATTTTGGCTTAAGAGGTATAGGATAGAAGCAATTTTTTTATTAGCAGTCATGATACCAAATCTTGCGAATATGGTTATTAAACATATTATAGGTCGGCCAAGGCCTACAAATGAAGTGGTGGATGTTCTTATAGGATACGGAGGTATACAGGGTTATAGTTTTCCCAGTGGTCATGCGGTACACTTAGTATTATTCTATGGATTCTTGATATTCCTTGCATGGAGAATGTTGGAGAATAGGAATGTTGTCAGAGTTCTGTGTCCTATTGGATTGGTGTATATTCTTTTATCTGGATTGTGGCTCGTTCATGACGGTAGGCATTGGATAACTGATGTGATTGGGGGATATATATTCGGTGTCTTCTACCTTTTGATATTTATAAAAGCGTATATTTTTATAAAGGCTAGGTATTAAGTAACATTTGTATATTTTTTGATACCATCTTCCAATGCAACCCAGGCAAGTAGCGCACATTTTATCCGTATAGGAAATTGCCTTACACCTTCCAAAGCTTCAGCCTCGCCCAGATCGTCTAAGGTCTCTTTGGGTGTGCCGTGCATCAGTTCTCTGAAAGAGGAGTAGAGGGAGCGGGCTTTATCAAGAGTTTCACCTTTTATAAGGTTAGTTAACATAGAGGCGGAGGCTTGACTTATGGAACATCCATTTCCCTCAAAGCTTACCTGCTCTACTACGTTGTCTTCAAGCTTTATAGATAACAGTACCTTGTCGCCACAGAATGGATTGAAACCTTCTGCCGCAATATCTACAGTATCTAATTTTTTCTGATTACGAGGACTTCTGTAATGATCTAAGATTATCTCTTGATATAAGTCATCCAATTCTGAGAAATCAGAGGATTGTTTATTCATGTTATTTGCAAGTATATACTAATAGTTTGCATTGGTTAAGTGACTGGCATTGATTATCGACTTCTCGAGAAGTAAGTCAGCGCCTTTTTAATTGCCGATATCAAGTAGTCAATTTCCTCTTCCGTGTTGTAAATATAAAAACTTGCCCTAGCCGTAGCAGGTACGGATAGTTTATTCATTAGTGGCATAGCACAGTGGTGACCTGTTCTTATTGCTATTCCTTCAGTGTCCAGTGCTGTCCCTAAATCATGAGGATGTACGTCCTTACAGTAGAATGATACTATCCCACCCCTTTTATCAGGGTCTAATGGTCCAAAGACTTTTACATTGTCAATCTCTTGGAACGCCTTAAGTGCGTATTGGGTTATGTTTATTTCGTGTTGGCGTATATTGTCCATTCCAACACTTTCTAAGTAATCTATTGCAGCTCCCAGTGCTATTGTGTCGGCTATATTTGGAGTGCCAGCCTCGAATTTCATTGGGAGGTCATTCCAGGTTGCATTATAGTCCGATACTTCTCTCACCATCTCTCCACCTCTCAGAAAGGGCTCCATGTTAGCTAATAGGTCTTCTTTTACGTAGAGGGCTCCTATGCCAGTAGGACCAAGCATTTTATGACCGGAGAACGCTAAGAAATCACATCCAATATCTACGACATCTGTCTTGATATGTGGAACGCTTTGAGCTCCATCGATAAGTATTCTAGCTCCTACATCATGGGCTAGGTTGGTGAGCTGGTTTATAGGGTTTATGGTGCCTAAAACGTTTGACATATGATTCACTGCGACTAGCTTGGTTTTGCTGTTTATCAGGCTGTCTATATTCGATAGATCGAGTTGCTGGTCTTCAGTTAAAGGTATGAATCTTAGAGTAGCTTTTTGTTCATGTGCGACTTTTTGCCATGGGACAAGATTACTGTGATGTTCCATATGAGTAAGTAGAATCTCATCTCCTTCTCCTATATTGCTTTTGGCCCATGTTTGAGCGACTAAATTTATAGCCTCTGTAGTATTCCTTACGAATATAAGGCCTTCTATGGATGGAGCATTGATGAAGGCAGCACATTTTCTTCTGGCTTCTTCGTATCTTTCTGTTGCCTCCATACTGAGTGCGTGAACGCCTCTATGGATATTCGAATTATATTTTTCGTAATATTCTACTAAAGCTTGTATAACAGAAGAGGGTTTCTGTGATGTTGCAGCGTTATCAAGATATACAAGCTGTTTCCCATATACTTGGCGTGACAGTATTGGAAAATCTTTACGTATTTTTTTTACATCTAGCATATGTCTGCTCGTATAGGACAATCTACATAATGATTAGCTTTGATTTAAGCAGTTAACCAATCCTGTAGCATGCCCTGAACCAATTCGCTGATATGCAGGCGATATGATTCATTCTCTATACCTTCTATTATTTCATTCACAAATGCCTGTGTCAGCATTCTTTTGGCAGATTGCTCATCTATGCCTCTGCTGCGCAGGTAGAAAAGAGCAGTGTCGTCCATCTGGCCACAAGCTGCTCCATGCCCGCATTTCACGTCATCACAGTATATCCAAAATGCCGGTTTAGTATCGGCTTCTGCTTCGTCAGATAGCAGCAAATTCTTATCAACTTGGTGGGCATTAACTTTCTCAGCACCCTCGCGTACTATGATGCTTCCATGAAATACGGAGCGTGATTTTCCATCTAATATGCCCTTGTAGAGTTCTCGACTAGTTGTGTATGGTTTTGCGTGGTCTATGATAACCTGATTGTCTACATGTTGTGATCCTGTAACCATGTATAAGCCATTTAGTTTGCAGCTAGCATTTTCGTCGCCAGTAATAACATTAAGATTATTTCTAACTAACCTACCACCCAGATCTATATTAACCGAAGACATGTAACTATCCCGTTGCAGCAATACATGGGTATTTGTGATGTGAAACGCATTATTATCTTGGATTTGAGTTTTATAATATTTTAGATTTGATCCCTGACCAACTACTATCTCAGTCACAGAGTTGGATAAATATGGAGTATCTGAAATTCCCGCGTAACCTTCTATTATAGTAGCTTGGCTGTTATTGCCAGTGACTATGAGAATCCTTGGATTAGATATAGATTCCTGTACTCTGGATGTAGAAATAAATAGTAGCCTTAGCGGTTCATTCAGAGATGCTTCTTCTTTAACATACACGAAAGCCCCATCATTAATAAAAGCTGTATTTAGGGCAGCAAACCCATTATCGTGATAGGGGGCATGCTGAGAAAGATGTTCTCTGGTGATATCTGGATATTTATTTACGGCCTCAGGTAGATTGAGCGCAACTATTTCAGATGGAAGTCCAGATAGGTTACTTAGTTTTTCTGAGTAGATTCCGTCTAAGAATATTAGGCAAGGCCAATTGCTATCTCCGAACGTGATATTAGTTAGTGCATTTGCGTCTACTGAACTGATATCTGCAGGAGTGTCAAAATCAATACGTGAAATTGGTCTTACGTCGGTATATTTCCACTCCTCATTTCCTCTTCTCTCAATAGGCAGTCCTAGGTTCTGAAAGTGCTTCATCCCATTTGCACGTAAGTCTCCAAGCCATGTGGGACTATTTCCTGAGATTTCACTCAAGAAGGAGTTATAGCTTTTCACATAATGATCTATCTGCTTCGATGGGGATTGAGTCATAGTTAGGAGTATCCTTATTTGCTAGCCTGAATATCCGTTTCTATCCAGTCATAACCCCGCTCTTCTATCTCTTTTGCAAGGTCTTTGTCTCCGGATTTAACGATTCGTCCGTTGATAAGAACGTGTACTTTATCAGGTACAACGTAATTGAGAATTCTTTGGTAATGGGTTACGAGTATAATCGACTTTTCGGGAGTGCGTAATTGATTTATTCCATTAGCTACAATTCTTAGAGCGTCTACATCCAGTCCAGAATCGGGCTCATCAAGGATAGATAGTGTTGGCTCATATACAGCCATTTGCAGGATTTCGTTACGTTTCTTTTCGCCTCCAGAAAAGCCTTCGTTTACAGCACGCTTAATCAGATTTCTGTCCATTTCTACAATTTGGACTTTCTCATTCAGCATACGGTCGAATTTCAGTACGTCCATTTCTTCCTTGCCTCTACTCTTCTGAATGGCGTTATACCCCGCTCTCATAAAGTGATCTAGGCGTACACCAGATACTTCTACCGGGTGTTGAAAGCATAAGAATACACCTGCTCTGGCACGTTCTTCTGGAAGCATTTTTAGTAGATTTTCTTTGTTTAGTGTTGCTTCACCAGAGGTAACACTAAACGAAGGATGCCCGGCTAGTACGTTAGCGAGAGTGCTTTTGCCAGAACCGTTTGGTCCCATTATGGCATGGATCTCTCCTGGTTGTACCTTAAGATTAATTCCCTTAAGTATTTCATTATTATCTATAGATGCATGTAAATTGCTTATATCCAGCATGTATGATCCTTCCGTATTTAGCCTACAGTGTTTTCTAAATTCATTTCTAGCAGGCGTGTAGCTTCAACGGCGAATTCTAGCGGCAGTTGTCGGAAGACTTCTTTACAGAAACCGTTGATTATCAGAGAGTGTGCATCTTCCATTGACAAGCCCCGTTGTTGGCAGTAGAACAGTTGATCTTCACTTACTCTAGAAGTGAAGGCTTCATGCTCCAAGTGAGCAGTGCTGTTCTTAACTTCTACGTAAGGCGTAGTATGTGCTCCGCACTGATCACCCACCAGTAGCGAGTCGCATTGTGTAAAGTTCCAAGAGTTATCAGCTTTAGGATTTATTCGTACTAAGCCACGATATGTGTTTTGTGCATGCCCTGCTGATATACCTTTAGCTATTATAGTACTCCGAGTGTTTTTACCTATATGAGTCATCTTTGTTCCGGTATCTGCCTGTTGATAACCTTTGACTAATGCCACCGAGTAGAATTCTCCTATAGAATTATCTCCTTGAAGAATAACACTCGGGTACTTCCAAGTTATTGCAGATCCAGTTTCAACCTGTGTCCACGATATTTTAGAGTTTACTCCTGCGCATTTGCCACGTTTAGTGACAAAGTTATATATTCCGCCTTTGCCATTTTCGTCGCCAGGATACCAGTTTTGTATAGTGGAATATTTTATCTCAGCATTGTCTAATGTTATCAACTCCACAACTGCGGCATGCAGTTGATTTTCATCTCTCATAGGAGCACTACATCCTTCAAGATAGCTTACATAACTACTCTCGTCAGCGATAATCAAGGTTCTTTCGAATTGGCCAGAACCTTGTGCGTTTATCCTGAAGTATGTCGTAAGTTCCATGGGACATCTGACGCCTTTTGGGATGTAGCAGAATGAACCATCTGAAAACACAGCGGAATTCAGAGCCACATAAAAATTGTCTGTGTAAGGAACTATCGACCCCAAGTATTTTTTTATGAGATCTGGATGGTTTTGTATTGCTTCTGACATTGAGCAGAATATAATACCCTGTTTTGCTAATTCGCCTTTAAAAGTAGTTGCTATAGAAACGCTGTCAAATACAGCATCTACGGCGACACCAGAAAGCATTTTCTGCTCCTCCAATGGTATACCAAGCTTCGCATATGTTTTGAGGAGTTCTGGGTCTACTTCGTCTAGACTTCCAAGTTCATTTTTGGTTTTTGGAGCTGCATAATAGCTTATACTTTGGAAATCTATCTTAGGGAATTTTACATTAGCCCAGTCTGGCCTTTGCTCTTTGTCGAGCAGGCTAACAAAATGTTTGTAGGCCTTAAGCCTCCATTCCAACATAAACTCAGGCTCATTTTTTTTTGCTGATATAAACCTTACTACATCCTCATTGAGGCCAGGAGGGAGGCTCTCAGTCTCAATGTCGGTTACCCAACCGTAGTTATACTGTTGCTCTGCTACCTCATGTACAACCTTATTGATAGTTGCCACTTTGATTCTCCGTTCCCATTATTTATATTTGATTGGTATGCTATACTGCACCCCTGTGCAAACATACATAATGATCTGTATATTGCGTTATAGAAGGCGACCACAAAGCAACTGATTAATTGTTGACCCGTTTGGTCAGTAGTCAGTCTAACATTACCTAGTATGCCCGTCAATATATTTAAACTTGACTAGTGACTATAAAGTAGGCTTATTGGGTATTATGGGGTAATTGGGTCGAGTACCAAATAAACGTGTCTTCATGTTTTAATAGCTTAATATATTCACATTGACTTGCGTTACCTCGAATGTTATAGTCACGCAAATACTCAGGCAGCGGACTAATATTAGATGGAATCATCAAAATTTAAAGAACTGCGTAGAGGATATGGCTTCGATGATGTGACTATAGTTCCTGGTGACGTTACTATAAACCCAGACCAGACAGACGTCGGGTTTTCTCTTGGCGGCTACGATTTCGAAGTTCCTTTTCTGGCATCTGCGGTGGATGCCGTAGTATCACCAAAATTTGCTATAGCTATGGGCCAAGCTGGAGGATTAGCTATTCTTAACTTAGAAGGTGTTTACACTCGTTACGATGATCCGTACGCTCAAATTCGGGAAGTAATAGAGTCTTCTACAAATCAGGCCACACCATTTCTACAGAGGATGTATTCAGAACCGATTAAGGAAAACCTTATTGGGGATAGGGTACAAGAGCTAAAGAAACTTGGCGTTATAAGTGCTGTTTCAATCACCCCAGCTAATACAAAGAGATTTGCTCCTGTAGCTGTTGAAGCTGGAGCAGACATAATTGTTGTTCAATCAACTGTTACTACAGCTAGGCATATATCCAAGAGTCAAAAAGGATTGGTTCTATCAGATATATGTAAAGAACTCAAGGTTCCTATCGTGGTCGGTAACACAGTTACATATGGAGCAACTTTGGAATTAATGGAGACTGGAGTACAAGGTGTTTTGGTCGGTGTTGGGCCTGGCGCTATCTGCACTACAAGAGAAGTTGTAGGAGTTGGTGTTCCACAAGTTACTGCTACTATAGATTGTGCGGCTGCGCGTGATGAGTACTATAGTCGTACAGGTCGATATGTACCTATAATAACTGACGGTGGTATGAGAACTGGAGGAGATATTTGCAAGGCGTTTGCAAGTGGTGCTGACGGGGTAATGCTAGGTACTACATTTGCTCAAGCAGAAGAAGCCCCAGGACTAGGCTACAACTGGGGAATGGCTAGTTACCATCCAGCTTTGCCGAGAGGTACCAGGATAAATGTGGGCACAGTTGGCCCATTGAATCAAATATTATTTGGTCCAACATCAGTTTCCGATGGAACACAGAATATGGTTGGTGCGTTGAAAGCAGGGATGGGTATGTGTGGGGCTAGGAATATTCGTGAAATGCATGATGCAGAGTTAATGATAGCACCTGCAATAAAGACAGAAGGAAAATATTTCCAATTGATGGCCCATTAGGCATTTTATTAATGCTTATCCTAATATATTTTTACTCTCAACTCAGTTCAATCTAACTCCTGACAAGTGGGATTTCTGTTGTTCTCAAATAAAAAAGTGTTCTACCGTTGGTGGATGATATAAATCAGAGTTACACGTTCACCTTTGAAACATTCGTTGTCGCTATTGCATGTGTTTGTTCATTTATGTCTAGGACTCCTGAGTTGCTATCAAGATTATCAAGGGCTAGTATATAGATGATGGATCACATAAACTTCTATCTGTTATCTTGATTAGATTGGGCTAGTATTATGAACACAAAACATATTCTCTCTATATTAGATTTGTCTTCGGAACAAGTGACTGACGTAATCGACCGAGGCATAGCTCTGAAGGCTGACCCTTTAGTACAACTTCTTAATGGGGCACCAGTAGCATTACTGTTCGAAAAGCCTTCATTACGTACACGGGTTAGTTTCGACGTTGCTATCCATCAGCTGGGCGGGCACCCACTTTACCTAAGTAGAGAAGAAGTAGGGATGGGCTCCAGAGAACCGGTCGCAGATGTGGCAAGGGTATTATCAAGGTTTGTCAAAGGAATGGTAGTTCGTACATTTGCTCAGGAGACTCTAGAAACGTTGGCATATTTCTCGAGAGTACCAGTGATAAATGCATTGTCAGATCATGAACATCCTTGTCAGGCATTAGCTGACTTAATGACGATTAAGGAAAAGTTTGGATACCTTAAAGGAATTAAGATTGCGTATATAGGAGATAGTAATAATGTGGCGAATAGCCTTGCTTTGGCTTCTGCCAGTGTTGGGTCAAATTTAGTTATCGCTTCCCCTAGGGGTTATCAGATGGATCAAGACTTAATGGATAAAGCCCTTGAACGAGCCATCGAGTCGAGTGGAAGTATCGAGACTACAGAAATACCTGAAGAAGCAGTCCAGAATGCAGATGTAGTATACACGGATGTTTGGGTCAGCATGGGTCAAGAAGATGAGATGGGAGAGAGACTTCGTGCATTTGAATCATATAGGGTAGATGGAGATCTTCTTTCGAAGGCCAAAGACAGTGCGATCTTTATGCATCCTCTGCCGGCTCATTCAGGTGAGGAGATATCAGATGGATTGCTTGAATCACCTCAGTCAGTTGTCTTTGATCAGGCCGAGAATAGAATGCATGTTCAAAAGGCTGTGATAGCAGAACTGCTAGGCTAGGAGAGGTTTAGAAACATGACGGAGTCTTTAATTGCTATAGTCGGTCGCCCTAATGTAGGTAAGTCTAGTCTGTTTAATCGTTTAGTAGGTGAACGCAGAGCAATAGTCTCAGACATTCCAGGAACTACGAGAGATCGTATAAGTGCAACGGTATCCTGGCAGGATAAATCTTTTATCTTAGTTGATACTGGAGGTCTCGAATTATCTCCGACATCTGATTTGTGGGAAAAAGTTCGAGGGCAAGTAGAGATTGCTATCAACGATGCAGACGCTATTGTTTTTTTGGTAGATGGTTTGTCAGGTGTGACGCCAGGAGACATTGAGATATCTCAAATGCTTAGGAAGATATCTAAACCTGTGTTGTTGGTGGTTAATAAAATTGACAACGCTAGACGTGAGCAAGAGGCTGTAGAGTTTCATGAATTAGGCTTAAACGATCCCGTTTATATTAGTGCTTACCATAATCTTGGAATAAATCAATTGATTGACGAATTATCCTCTATAATTTCTTTAGATGCTTTGGAAGAGGATCAGGATATACTTAGGTTAGCGATTATTGGTCGCACAAACGTTGGGAAGTCACGTCTTATCAATGCAATTCTTGGTAATGAACGATCTATAGTTTCAGATATACCTGGAACAACTAGAGATGCATTGGATATCCCTATGTTGTTTGATGAAACCCCTATGGTATTAATAGACACGGCTGGTGTTAGACGCAGAGGTCGTATAGACAGAGGGCTAGAGAAATATAGCGTCCTTAGAACTGTAAAAGCCGTACAAAGATCTAATGTATGTTTACTTGTTATAGACGGTTCTGAGCCTATTACTGCCCAGGACACTCATCTCGCTGGCCAGATACTTGATTCTGGGAAGGGAGTAGTAATTGTTTTTAATAAATGCGACCTTATAAAACAAGAAATGTATCAGAGAGAACTTTTGAACAATGCAAGGATTAGGTTGAAGTTCATACCATATGCACCTGTATGCTTCACTTCTGCACTTATGGAAGAAGGTATAAGAGGGGTTGTGCAGAGAGCACTCATGGTCTACAAAGAAGGATCCAAAATGGTTTCTCAAGACGATCTCAGGAAAACTCTTATGTCAGCTCTTGCAGCACATCCTCCGTCTGGTAGAAAAGGGAGAAGCTTAAGGATATACGGGATATCTCAAAAAGAAGCTAGACCGCCAACGTTCGTTATACCGGTTAATAATCCAACCTTGGTGCATTTTTCATACGAAAGATTTTTAGAAAATCGACTTAGATCAATTTTCAAATTCGAAGGAAATCCCCTTAATCTATTATTTCAGAGGCGTACAAGTAGATAGGATATGTTTAACCAGATAGTTCTAGTGTTAATGTGCTACCTAATTGGTGCAATACCATTTGGATTCTTAGTCGTCAGGTTTCTCATAAATAGGGATGTACGTGATTATGGTAGCGGTAATATAGGTATGACGAATGTCCTGAGGACTACTGGGATAAAATCTGGCATTTTAGTACTTATGCTGGATACTGGTAAAGGTTTAATGCCAGTATTTGTTGTAAGGACATTATTCTCAGATCCGTATATAGAAACATTTGCAGCTATTGCCGTACTAGTAGGTCACATATGGCCAGTTTTCCTTAAGTTTAATGGAGGAAAAGGAGTGGCTACTGGCATTGGGACTTTCTGCTATATATCCCCATTCTGTGGGCTGATAGCTGTTTCTGTAGGATGCATAACTTTACTGTTTACTAGATACGTGTCTCTTGGCTCAGTATTGGGCGTAATAGCTGCTCTAATTGCTATTCTAATTATGGGTATCTTTTACTCCGAGACACAGTTTGGTATATCCTCGAGTGTATATATTGCGTATCCATTAATTGGTGTTCCTATAATATTATTTAGACATCGTGAAAATATTGTTAGACTGATTAATGGACAGGAACGAAAACTGGGTCGTAGTTAGTAGTTTATATAATTGATATAGGTAAATGGTTAAAGATAAATTGTCTAGAGTTTCTGTTATAGGCACAACGAGTTGGGCTACAACGCTGGGTATTTTGCTAGCTAACAACGGAGCAGATGTCTTGCTTTACGCTCGTACTGAAGATGAAGCCAAAGAGCTAAACTCAACTAGAGAGAACAAAAGATTTCTGCCAGGTTTCAAGTTCCCACGTAATTTGAAGGTGTCTGCGTCTATAAGAGAAATAACTATAGATACTCAAGTTATTGTCTTAGCAGTACCGTCTCAGAGTTTCAGGGATAATATCCGAACCATTATTCCATTCTTGGATACTCAATGCATATTTGTGAGCGCTACTAAAGGACTAGAAGGTAATACATCAAAACGTATGAGCGAGATATTAGAAGATGAGGTGCCAAGCTCATATCTGAAAGGTATATGTGTATTATCTGGCCCTAATCTATCCAAAGAAGTAGCTGAGCAAATGCCTAGTGCTACAGTAGTGGCTTCTAAGGATCAAGCTATAGCTAATGAAGTTCAGAGACTTTTCGTATCTGATTATTTCCGCGTCTATACAAACGACGATGTTGTTGGGGTTGAGTTAGGTGGATCTCTGAAGAACATTCTTGCCTTGGGTGCAGGGATTAGTGATGGATTAGGTTTTGGAGACAATGGTAAATCAAGTTTAATAACCAGAGGACTTGTAGAAATTAATAAACTTGCTGTTAAAGCAGGTGCAAATCCTTCGACTGTATATGGTATCTCTGGGTTAGGTGACGTAATGGCTACTTGTACTAGCCATTTAAGTAGGAACAGATACGTTGGGGAGTGTATAGGTAAAGGATATAAATTAGATGATGTACTTGGTTCAATGAAAAATGTTGCAGAAGGTGTCTACACCACTTCAGAGGCATTGAGATTGGCTTCTAAAATGAAAATAGATATGCCTATTACTGAAACTATCCTTCGTGTTCTTAAAGGAGAAATCTCTGCCAAAGATTCTGTAGCTGAGCTGATGATTCGCAGGCCTAGATCAGAATAATGATTCATGGAAGTTCCTGCCATATAAAACAGAATGCCAGCCATATTTAGTGATGGCTGGCATTCTGTTTTATATTCTGGTATTTACTTGTTTCTATCGGCTAGAGGGTCCTTGGCGAATCCTTGAGTTATTCTATCGATTATTATTGCCAATATTACTATCCCTATGCCACCCATTAGACCACGTCCGAATTCCAATTGTTGTACTCCTGCGTATACGTCGGCACCCAATCCACCGGCACCTACTAGGGCTGCGAGCACCACCATGGCTAGTGCCATCATTACACATTGGTTTACGCCAGCCATTATAGTGGGTCTTGCCAGAGGTAATTGAACTTTGATGAGGAGTTGCCAAGGAGTTGTTCCAAAGGCACGGGCTGTCTCAATAAGTTGAGGAGAGACCAAGCGTATTCCTAGGTTTGTCAACCTAATACAAGGTGGTATTGCGTATACAATCGTAGCCATTACAGCGGGTACCATGCCTATTCCAAGAAAGAATATAGCAGGTATTAAGTATACGAAACTAGGCATAGTCTGACATAAATCTAAGACAGGCCTCATTATTGATTCGAATCTATCACTCTTGGACATCAGTATTCCAGCTGGTATAGACAGCGCTATGGATAAGAACGTAGCTGTACCGACCACTGTTATGCTGATCATGGAGGCAATCCATAAGTCGAATACAGCAATAAATAGCAGTCCTACAACTGATATTAACGCTACCCGATATCCACTAACACGCCAAGCTATCAGTGCCACAACTCCCGTAAACAGCCACATTGGCATTTGCTCAAGCCCCTTTTTCAATGGGACCATGAGTTTTAGGAGGTTATTTGTTGCGGCTCTGAAGAAGGATTTAAATTGTCTCTTTAGGTATAGAACTGAAGCATCTATATAATTACCAGTTTTCCCAGGTCTTATGCTACCTATTGTTATGTATTCGACGGGTTGTGTTCTTTGCCCTTCTATTACGTGTTGGTCTTGGCCTGGTGCGTACACAGGGAATGTAGCAGGGAGGATTTCCGTACTCAAGGCTAAGGGTACTGCCACTAGGAATATAGCACCAGCCAGCAGTTGTGATTTAGATGTTTTTAACCTGATAATTGAATCTATTGCTAGTCCTAATACGAATATCCAGAAAAGCCAAGTGTAAAGCTTGGGGAAAAAATATTTCATTACTGGCATTTCTGGGCCTAGTTGACTACTTAGATCCCAACCGATATATAGAAGCAGTGCAACTATTACTATCTGTTTAACCCTAAGAGGTATAGATACAAGCTCTGTTATTTTCTTAGTACTGGGTCCTTCTTGATTTATATCCAATTAGCCCTCCAATAGAACAGATTTATATTCTAATTTTCTTTTGTTCTTTAATTTTCGTTACTTGAAGTGGATTGATTTTCAGCCAATGTACTTAATAGAGTTGTTCTCGTTACCACACCGATCAATGCTGATTGTTCATTTAGTACTGCTATTGGACAATCAGTGACAGCTGACAGCGGTAGTAAATCATCTATGGTGGTATTTTCTAAAGCTATACAATATGTAGGAGAGTCAGAGATTATGTGTGTTTGTATAGAGGTTTCACCATTGTCTACTGCAGTAGACATATCGTTCCTATCGAGTACCCCGAGTACGTTTTTAGATGAATTAAGGACAAATGCGTAGTCCTGATCTGCTTTTTCCAGCATACTAAGAACCTCAGTAGGACTTTGTCCTTCAGATGCTACTGCCAGTACTGGAGTCATAATAGTACTAGCACCGAGTACCCTCGTCTTCGATATACCTTTGATGAAATCTTCAACGTAGGAATCTGATGGGTTATCCACTATTTCTTGTGGACTACCAATTTGTACTATCTCCCCATCTCTCATTATGGCTATCCTCTCTCCGAGTATTAGAGCCTCATCAAGGTCATGGGTGATAAATACTATAGTTTTGTTAAGTTTGGACTGCAGTTCTAGCAGCTGGCTCTGCATTTCTCTTCTGATTAGAGGGTCTAGGGCACTAAAAGGTTCATCCATAAGTAAAATTTCCGGGTCAACTGCCAGTGCTCTTGCGAGACCGACTCTTTGCTGCATACCGCCACTAAGTTCGTAGCTAAAGGCGTTTCCCCATCCTGTAAGACCAACCAATTCCAACATTTCTCTAGCTTTATTGTGTCTCTCCTCTTCACCAACTCCTTGGATTTCGAGTCCAAAAGCAACGTTGTCAATGATTGTTCGATTAGGCAGCAGACCGAAATGTTGAAATACCATTGCTGTTTTTTTACGACGTAGAGTAGTAAGACCTTTGTCGTTCAAATTAATGATGTCTTCATCGTCTACATATATTTCACCGGAGCTAGGTTCGATCAGCCTTATTAGGCACCTAACCAAGGTAGATTTTCCGCTACCAGACAAACCCATCACAACGAATGTTTCACCTTCGTAAACATCAAAATCCACGTCTCTCAGAGCAACAACTAGACCTAATTCATCTTGTATTTCTGATTTGGACTTTAGAATATGTTCAGGTTCTTTAACCAAGTCAGGTTCTGATCCAAAAACTTTCCATAATGACCGTACAGAAATGCGAAACTCTCTTTTACTTTCTGATTCTATCTGTTGGTCCGTGTTGATTACATCATTTATTGTCATTAACCACTCCTTATAAAGAGCTTACAAGCACCAAAACGGGAGAGTAATCGAGGTTATCTCTCCCGTTTTGCATTGCATAAATCAGTATCTATCTACTGAACTCAATTTAGTCCTCCAACGCTAACTGCTTGTCTACATTAGCAATTACGTTTATGTAGTCTGGATCACCTGTGATCCATTGTCTCCAGACATCTCCATTCTCTTTCAGGTATTTAATTGCTACATCTACCCACTCTACTGCAGCCTCATCCTTATAAGCTTGCGCTTCAGCAAGTTTTTTCCCGTCTATAAAGTAGTTCGTTAGGAAAGTTATAGCTCTTGGATTATTTTCCGCGAACTCACCATTTACTAAGACGTGTGTGTCAGATATTGGGAAATGACAGCCATTCGTTGATTCATAAGGCTCTTCTGCGACTGCTAGATCCGTAGCATCCTGACACTCTTGATTCCATGTTGGTTCTTCTAACATGATCATGTCACGTAGGTTAATTACGTCTGTAGGCTCCCAGTAGTAGGAGACGAAAGCTTCGCCTGCCTCGTATGGACCAACTACAGCTGCTTTGAGTGCTGCTGATCCACCTGGTTCGATCACATTGAAGTCTGTGTACATGTCATAGGCATGCCATTTTGCACGGTTTACCTTTTGGCATTCCCATCCGAGGATACAGTTAAAGACCTGACCCTTGTCTGGGTCGCTAGGATCTGCGAACAGATGTTTGTACTTCCTTAGATCTTGAACAGTTTTCAGGTCTGGTGCAGTGGCCTCTATTCCACGTTCTGCATCACCATTAACCATGTATGCAGGTACGTAGAAACCCTGACCTGCTACTGCGACAGTTTGTCCTGGTGATCCTGCTGGCAATGCTGTAAGAGGATCAGTTGTTCCAGCCAAGTCTATTATCGCTCCGGACGTTGTGTGTTCGTTATACCAAACAGGGATATTCATTCTCCATGTTTCCAGGTTTACATGAACATCACCTTCAACAAGGGTTAGTTTCATAGTACCCGTTGTACCCTGTATTTCTTCAGTCTCGCAATCATAACCATTTTCAAGTATGTACCTTGTGATTGCAAGATGAACCCAGTTGCTACCCCACTGTCCATCGTGGAATTTAACAGTTTCTGCACAAGCTGGACCTAGTGCTGCTTTTTCTGCTATTACAACAACTTTGGTCGCATCTTCCAGTGCTAGTTGTTTGTCTAGATTAGCAATCACTTCAGCTGGGTCAAATACTCCACTGGAGTCTGTGATCCATGTAGTCCACACATCTCTATTTTCTCTTAAGTATTTAATCGCTACCTCTACCCACTCTACTGCAGCCTCATCCTTATAAGCTTGCCCTTCAGCAAGTTTTTTCCCGTCTATAAAGTAGTTCGTTAGGAATTCTATAACCTGCGGCTGACGAGCAGCGAACTCACCATTTACTAAGACGTGTGTGTCAGATATTGGGAAATGACAGCCATTCGTTGATTCATAAGGCTCTTCTGCGACTGCTAGATCCGTAGCATCCTGACACTCTTGATTCCATTTTGGTTCTTCTAACATGATCATGTTACGTAGGTTAATTACGTCTGTAGGCTCCCAGTAGTAGGAGACGAAAGGTTCGCCTGCCTCGTATGGACCAACTACAGCTGCTTTGAGTGCTGCTGATCCACCTGGTTCGATCACATTGAAGTCTGTGTACATGTCATAGGCATGCCATTTTGCACGGTTTACCTTTTGGCATTCC
>CAUZSC010000002.1:0-41812 GCA_963582505.1 Dehalococcoidia bacterium | reverse complement strand
CTATAACTCATTGCCACTGATATAATTGATTTTGCACCAGGAAGTATCTCCTCTGGGTTTGATCCCCTAATAATACGGGATTTATGAAACCAAGGGAGGCCATCTAACATTCCATTTTGCAATCTAGATAAAGCTTCTTCCCTAGCTTTGTCAAAAGGCTCTGCAGATGTTATACCTGCTACGTCAAACCCCAACTCATATGCATAGTTTTTTACTATTGCTGTGGCTTCTATGGTGTTCATATATAAGAAATATAAATTATCCTGTCTTCAATATTGCTGAAAGAGTTGTCCCCAATCAGTTTCCATGGCCGCTCGTATCCTACGGTTTCCGATAAACCTTAGCCAATAAGAATTATGGTATAAATTTGATGCAATGAATGCCCATGGAGCAATTGGTGACCTGAGCAGTATGCGTTCTAAAGGTTTCAATGGCCCCCAGTATATAAGCTTTTGCCCTCGGCTTGCGAAAGTATTCTCTGCACCTTTAAATTCCCAGTTCACATCTGATATGTCTTCACCAATTATTTCTATCTCAGATGGGTTACCGCAACCTAGTCCTCTCTCGTGAGCTAATCGTATAAATTTTATAGACATTGGATCGAACCCCATCATTTTTGCAGCAATGGCGTCTATTGCCACTTGGTCAGAGCTAGCAAGGAATATATCTTTCTTATGCCATCTCATTGCTCTAGGCCCAGGGCCATCGCCAGCAAACGTTCCATCTGTAACTGCAAATATGCCAGGATGAATTTCTTGCTGAATCGCAAGAAGATCTACAAGGGTTTCGTGTATCATCGAGTGTGTCCAATGCCTGTTCCTATTTAGAAGGCCGCCGAATGCATTTTTCATAGCTCCTGTTATTGTGGTGAATACGTGTGTTTTCATAGTTGGCAGATGTATTATGTTCTTGCCAGGGAGTATTTCTGGAATTTCTAAGCCGTCAGGGAAAATTTTGTCCAAGGCAAGAAGTGGGGTTTTCGGGTTATAGGAGATCCACTTATTAGGTGGGACATCTAGGTGTATGTTTGGTAAGTTATATTTATCCTGTACAGGTTTCTGTTTATTTCTGATTTCACCTTCGAATGAGTCTACTACTACAGTGCCGTTATGTGCGGCAATTATATCTTTATAGCCATCATCTATCAGAGTTTTTATTACACCTTCAAGTTGCCAAGGTGTGGTAGAGCAAGCTGGATAATAGTATTGCCAAGATATATTTATCTTTAGTAATGTCGCAATATCTTTCGATAGATGTGAATTGTAATCTGCCAGGTGCATTGCATTAGCAATATCAGCCATAACATTTTGTGGAGATGTTCTTACAACTGCAACCTTGGCTTTGCTCATAGTTTTCTCAGAGATTAGTAATGATAAGTTTTTTATAGCGGGTACAGTGCAGCATCATATTGGCTTGAATAGCAGTATTCGCAGAATTTGCATACTTACTTTTTTCGTTTTATTACTTTTGTTACTGATTCTACTATAGCCTTAGAAGTAAGGCCATATTTTTCTATTAGAGCCGCGGGTTTGCCTGATTCTGCATACCCGGTTAAGGATACAGATTCTATCGGAACTGGGTATGTTTCAGTAACAGTTTGTGCAACTATACTGTTTAATCCACCATGTCTCAAATGTTCCTCTGCTGTGACTATGGCTTTAGTGTCTTTAGCTGCCGATGTTATCGCATCGACATCTGCTGGTTGTAATGTGGCCATGTTAATGACTCTGCAATGTATACCATCTTTTGATAGTGTTTCAGCGGCATCCATTGCAGCTTTCACCATTATACCGCAAGCTATTATTGAAGCATCAGAACCATCTTTGATTACCTCGGCTTTTCCTATTTGGAATTGATAGTTTTGGTCATGTATTATAGGGATACTTGGCCTGCCCAACCTTATATAAAAAGGGCCATATGTTTCTGCGGCTGCTTTTACTGCCAGTACGGTTTCTGGCGCGTCAGAAGGGACAATCACGGTGAATCCTGGCAGTGCACACATTAATGACAAATCTTCAATGCCTTGTGCTGAAACACCATCTTCACCAGTCATTATACCAGCGTGCGTAGCGACTATTTTTACATTTAGGTGAGGTTGAGAGATGCCAACTCTTATCTGATCATATGGCCTTCCAGTGGCGAATACTGCGAATGTGCTTGCGAATACAGTTTTCCCTGAACTCGCTAAGCCAGCTGCAATACTCATCATATTTTGTTCTGCTGGTCCTAGATCGAAGAATCTATCAGGGAATTCATACCCAAACAGATTAGCGAATGTGGATTTATTTAAATCCCCACCAACAACTACTATATCGGGATATTTATGTCCCAACTCTACTAGGGTGCTTCCAAATATTTCTCTAGGTGCTGCAGAGGTCATTTAATTCCATTCTCAACTAACGTGTATTTTCTAGCTCAGTCAAAGCTTGATCGAGTTGCTCGGGATTGGGGGCCTTGCCATGGAAATCGGGATTGTTCTCCATGAAACTTACGCCTTTACCTTTGGTAGTGGAGGCAATTATAGCGGTTGGTTGCCCCTTTACTTTCTCGGCAGTGCCTAAGGCATTCAGTATGTCCGAGAAGTTATGTCCATCAATTTCTACAGTGTTCCAACCAAATGCTTTCCACTTGTCTGGTAGGGGCTCAAGGTTCATAACATCTTTGGTCCAGTTATCATTTTGTATTCGATTACGGTCCACAATTGCTACTAAATTATCTGCCTTATAATGAGTTGCTGCCATTGCAGCTTCCCAGATTTGACCCTCATCACACTCTCCGTCTCCAAGTAGGACATATACTCTCGTTTGATTGGTGTCTAGTCTGGCAGATAACGCAGCCCCGAGACCGAAAGACAAGCCTTGGCCCAAGGACCCTCCAGACATTTCCACACCGGGTGTTTTAATATGTGAATGCCCCTGAATCCGACTGTCAATCTTGCGGAAGGTTAGTAATTCTTCTATAGGGAAATAACCACAATGGGCTAGATGAGCATACAAGACTGGGCAAGCATGGGCTTTACTAAGGATGAATTTATCTCTGTATTCCCATTTCGGATCGTTGGGATCATGTCGCATGGTTTTAAAATACAAGGCGCTTAGTAATTCTACTGCTGAGAGGGATCCTCCAGGATGTCCACTTCCACCTTCGGCTATCATATTTAGTATATCCATTCGTATGTCTATGGCTCTGCTAGTCATATCTGATACAGAGATTGACACATTTGGGAACGGAGAGCCACTGCTTGTGGCTGTTGAGTCTTTTTCATTAACCAAAGTGGAGACCTCCTTAAGAAGCGGAATTATAACAGTACATATAAGTGACTGTCCACACGTGTATTCTATTTTATTTGATGTATTGATGCGAAATATTCTAGGCTGCAAGCTCTACAAATAATTAATATAAGTAAGATATTTAAGACTGGTATAATTATGTCGTAAGAATTATTGAGATTCAGTTATAATGTAGATCGACATTACGTTGACATGATTCTAAATGGCAACTTAGAATTGGTTTGGTGATGGAATCTTCTTTCCGAGGAGGGTCTCAATGCAAGAGATGTTGATTGATAGTATCAGGGTTAGTTTGATGAACTATCAACGCGTGATGATTTTAAGGGAAATATTTTCTGGCAGATACCTGCCAATATGGATTGGACCGGGGGAAGCAGATGCTATTGCTGTAAAATTGCAGGAGGTGACCGTTCCAAGACCGTTAACACATGATCTCCTGACTTCTGTTATAGATGCGTTGAGTGGTACTGTTACCCATATTGTTATATCAGATTTGAATAATGATACGTTTTACGCCAAGGTTTTTATAGATTTGGGATCGGAAAGTATTGAAGTGGATTCCAGGCCTAGCGATGCTGTTGCATTGGCCGTCCGTGTGAAAGTTCCAATTTATGCTGAGGAAGCAGTGCTTGATAAGGCAGGTGTTGCTTTAGATGAGGATACAGGTAAACCTATAATAGGTGGTGAATCTGAAGAAACTTCAGTCGTAAAAATGAGCGAAGACGAATTAAACAGATTATCAGCATTTAAGGACTTTATTGGGAATATGGACCTAGAGGATTTTGGCAAACCTAAGTGATTGTATCGATGAGATGTTAGTGTAGGTAGCATACTGCTGAATAGATTCGATGAATCTTCAATGAATCAATGTTATAATTCCTAAAGCTGTAAATATATTGTTATACAAAATACGCTTGAAACGTTTTGAGTTGTATGCGTTGAGGAGTAGAAATGGATCTTCTTAGAAGTCTTCTTTTTGTACCTGGCAATCGTAAAGATATGCTTGAGAAAGCTATTAATTTGCAATCTGACGCCTTAGTTGCAGATATGGAAGACTCAGTTCCTGATTCAGAGAAATCCAACGCTCGACAAGTAATTGGTGAGATGTTACCGAGTTTGGGTTTGAATGGTCACAAAATTGTAGTCAGGGTAAATGCATTGGATACGGGCATATTACAAGAGGATATGCAGACGGCAGTTACGGAATATACATATGCTGTAAATGTCGGTAAAGTGGAGAATAAATGGGATGTAGATCAAGTTGATGCCATAATGACGAAGATTGAGGCATCCAAAGGGATAGACGTAGGCAAAGTCAAATTGATTCTGTTTATTGAATCAGCGATGGCAATAATAAATGCTTATGAACTTTGCTCGGCTTCTTCCAGAATAGTTGCAGTAGCCTTTGGGGCTGAAGATTATACTGTTGATATGGGCATAGAGAGAACCGAGGAAGGGTCTGAAGTACTCTTACCAAGATCTACTGTTGCATTGGCAGCAAAGGCTGCGAATGTCATGGCGTTGGATATAGTGTACGCTAATTTTCGTGATACAGATGGATTTATCAGGGACGTTGCATTAGGCAAGAGTATTGGGTATAAAGGCAAATTTGCAATTCACCCATCCCAAATAGGAAGTATTAACGATATGTATAGTCCTACACCAGAAGATGTAGCCTATGCTCGGGAAGTTGTAGCAGCTTTTAGAGAGGCAGAAGCACAAGGAAGAGGAGCCGTTGCTTTGGACGGGAAAATGATAGATGTTCCAGTTGTGAAACGTGCAGAAAGCTTACTTGCGTTGTCTGAGGCCATAGAAGGGAAAAGTGCCTGATAGGTATTACAACTCCCTAGGTATAATGCATAATATAGCTCCTTGGCATTCAAGTTAGAAATATAGAATCAGGCTACTCTATATTAAAGAAAAATGTGTATACTCCTTTTTATTTTTGAAGACACAAAATTCTAATTATGCTATCTTTATTAGGTGATGGTATATATGCGATATAAAGATTTTCTAGAGATACCAAAAATTGCCGTTATAGATAAATAATCACGATTAATCAGAGGATGGTTTTATGAGAGTAATATTCACGGATGACGTAGATAATGTTGCTAGAACAGGTGACGTAAAAGAGGTGAAAACAGGCTATGCTAGGAATTATCTGATTCCCAAGGGTTTGGCTGTAGCTGCTACCCCTCAACAGTTGATTAGGCTGGATGCTTTACAGAAAATAGGCATGGAAAGAAGTACTAGAGAATTGGAAGAAGCCCAAGACTTAGCGATAAAGTTAGATGGAGCTAATGTTGCTATAAAGGTTAAAGCTGGACCCAGAGGAAGACTGTTTGGTTCTGTAACTAACGCAATGATAGCAAAAGAAGTTTCTGATTCTTTAGGGATAACAGTAGACAGAAAAGGTATCATATTAGGCCGTGCTATACATGAATTAGGTAGTTTTGATATCAAAGTTCGTGTACATCCAGAGGTTGCCGCAAATATATCTCTTATGGTGGAATCTGACTCAGATGTAGCTATAGAAGACCAAATAGTTGACTCAGACGTAACAGATTTAAATACAGAGGCTACATTGGTGGTAGATGATAACGAATCCGAAGAGCAGGGTAAAGAAGCCGAATCAGTTGAGGATGACTACTCGGTAACGGAGGCCTAATAGTAAAGATATGTACGTGGATAGGCTTCCACCATATGATCAACGGGCTGAAGAGTCTGTTTTGGGTTCCTTACTTATAGATGGGGAATCGATTCTCAGTACGGTTAGCTTTCTTGAGCCGGACGATTTTTACATGGAAAAGAATCGTTGGTGTTACGAGGCATGTTTGTCTCTATGGCAAGATAATGAGGCTATAAATTCAGTTACAGTTGGGCATCGCTTGGCCTTGATGAGTAAGTTGGAAGACGTTGGAGGATCTGCTTATCTTGGACACCTTGTAGCCTCAGTCCCAACTTCTGCTCATATCGAATACTATGCCAGGATCGTAAATAGAACTCATACTTCTCGGAGGCTCATAGGGGCAGCTGGGGAAATAGCGTCATTGGGCTATGAAGGTGGTGCAGATATTCACCAAGCTTTAGGTCAGGCTGAAGAATTATTATTTAATATCCGCAGCGGACAAAAGGTAAGAGATTTTATTCCGATTAGAGAAATCCTAGATCAATATCTTGAGGAAAGTGCCACAGTAGAAGGAGCACTAGGTGGGGGGTCTGCACCAATCCCGAGCGGGTTTAATGGATTAGATGGTTTGCTTGGAGGCTTCCAACGCTCAGATATGATAGTGATAGCTTCTAGACCTAGTTTGGGCAAGAGTACATTGGCTGTTAATATAGCTAGGCATGCAGCTTCCCAAGGATCTGTTGTAGGTATCTTTAGCTTAGAAATGAGTAGGGAGCAGATCGGATTACGATTGCTTTCTAGCGAGGCTGGTGTAGATAACCATAGGTTGAGGTTACGTCTTTATAGCGACGAGGAAGAGCGGAGAATAATAAACGCTGCAGGTGTTTTGTCGGAACTCCCGATATATATTGATGATACTCCATTAGAGGGAATAGTTGAAATTAGGAGCAAAGCTAGAAGACTTCACATGGAGAACAAGATGGATATGATCATAGTAGATTATATGCAGTTAATCGGGGGTAGCAGGAGATCTGAGAATAGAGTTCAGGAAATAAGTGAGATCTCTAGATCCTTGAAGGGTGTGGCGAGAGATTTAAACATACCATTGCTGGCAATATCTCAGCTTAGTAGAGCCGTTGAACAACGGCCCTCGCATAGGCCTCAACTTTCAGATCTAAGAGATAGTGGTAGCATAGAACAGGATGCAGATATAGTTATATTTATACATAGAGATGATTTTTATCATAACGAAGATGATTGGGACGCGAGATTTCCAGGGAAACCGTATCCAAAGGATATAGCGGAGCTAATCATTGCCAAACATAGGCATGGTCCTGTAGACACACTAAATCTCAGATTTAGAGGACCGCTTTCTCGTTTCGAAGACATGCCTGTCTCTGGCAATATATGATGGCGGATTCATATGTGTTTCCTGATGGAGTAACGTTTACCCCAGTGCCAAATCCTCTATTTGGCCGGCTTATGGAGGAAATTCAAGACATAACATTGCTTAAATGTGTTTTGCGTACAATATGGATGCACTATCAGAAAACCGGATTCCCGAGGTTTCTAACTTTTGATGAGTTAAGATACGATGATACTATACGGAAGACTGTGGCGGCCAATGGAAAATTCTCGGAAGATGAATTACAAGCAGTATTGAACGATGTTGTTTCCTTAGGTGTGCTCCTCAAATCGAAAGTTTCAGAACATGCCAATGATGCGAATGGTATAGATGTCTACATCCTGAATACCGAAGAAGGGCGGGAGTCTGTTAAGTACTTGAATAATGCGGATAGCTATAATTCAGTTTTAATAAAGAAAGATTCTAATAGGGACCTTCCTATAGATAAGGCAAACATATTTAAACTTTATGAACAAAATATTGGTGTGATTACACCTATAATGTCAGATGAACTTAAAGAAGCTGAATCTATCTACCCAGAAGACTGGTTAGACGAAGCATTTAAGCAAGCAGTTTTACTAAATAAGAGAAACTGGCGTTATATAGAAGCTATACTTAAGAGATGGCATACAGAAGGAAAATATGATGGAGAGTCTGGACGAGATATTAAAAAAGTTGATTCCAGAGAGTGGATCAGGAAATACGGGCTGGAGAGACCATCCTGAGGATGTGAGTATTCTAGATACTGCATGCGACATATGCGGAGATCTTAAGTGGGTAATACCTGATGTACCTGTCGGGGATCCGTCGTATGCGAAAGCTGTACCATGTAATTGCACGAAAATACACTCAGATCCTTCTAAGTTGCTACAGTTACAGAGGTATAGCAACCTAGGGCCATTAACAAGGGTTACATTTGATACATTAGGCTCAAACGGCCCCTCTAAGGCTGGCAGTGATCAGGAACTTTTCCAATATGCCTTCAATACTGCTAGGAGATTTGCGGATGAACCAGAAGGGTGGTTGATGTTCTCCGGTCCAAGTGGTAGCGGAAAAACACATCTAGCAGCTGCTATTGTTAATAGAGCCTTGGAAAACGGACAGCATTCCTTTTTCGTGTTTGTGCCAGATCTTCTGGACCATCTAAGGTCTACGTACACTTCTTCAAGCGAAATTTCATACGACCAGTTATTTGAACAAGTTCGTAATGCCCCGTTGTTGGTTCTAGACGACTTGGGAACTCAAAGTAGTACATCTTGGGCACAGGAAAAAATTTATCAAATCATAAACTATAGGTACGTCAATAAATTGCCAACGATATTTACTATTAGTCAACCAATAGAAAATCTAGATTCACATTGGAAAACTAGGCTTCTTGACGAAGAAAACGGCATTGTATGTCATTTGACTTTAAATGAGACTGGCGTGGGTAAGGACAAATGGGGTATTGTCGACAAGAATGTTATTAACAGGTTCACGTTTGATTCGTTTAACCTAAAAGGTAACGGAGCAGATAGGCAACAAATACAAAGCCTTGAAATGGCATTGGCGTATGCGAAAAATTTCGCAAATGCTCCGGATGGCTGGTTGGTTTTTCTGGGTCCCACAGGTAGTGGTAAAACTCATTTGTCGCTGGCGATTGCAAATGAGTGCTTAAGGCGTGGGCAACGAGTGATGTACTTTTTGGTAGCAGATCTACTTGATTATCTTAGGGATACATTTAGCCCGGACAGTAAGGTCACATATGATACTAGATTTGATCAAGTACGTAACGCATCTATACTGATACTTAGAGACTTTGGTGCGTATCACGCTACTCCATGGGCAAGAGAGAAATTGTACCAATTGTTGGTTCACAGACATGATGCCAGACTTCCAACTATAATAACTACAAGAGAATTGGACGAAGATAAGAGGTCAGACCCTATTGTTTCCCGTTTATTGGATGTTACATTAGTCTCAGTAATACCAATAGATGCACCGGATTATAGATATAGGGGTAGAGCGGATAAAAGGTAATGAGTAGAGTAGGGATAAATTGTTTTATGAGTAACAAATGACGTTTTTCACAGGGCACTCAACTGGCCATCTTTCAGGGTCCTCTGGTTACTGCATATTTTGTGAAATCATGAAAGGCAACGTTCCAGGCGTTATCCATTACATAGATGATGATGTTGTGGTGATTAACAATCAACTCAAATGGGTTCCAGTGATGCTTCTAGTTATGCCTAAAGAACACATGTCACAGGAAGATATGTGGAGAGGTGATATTTTGGCTAAAGTATCTAAGGTGGCTTTGGAAATGGGCGATAAGTTCTGCCCCGGCGGTTTTAGATTACTATCCAATTTTGGATATGACGCCATCCAGAGCCAGAGCCATGGACACCTACATGTATTGGGTGGGACCAGATTAGGTCATTACGTATAAGTATTGTAGTTTGCATTATATTTCTGTACTGCCTATACGATTCCACTATCTAGAGGCTCTTCTAAATTGTTGGGTTTAGAAGCATCTATAAAATTTGTACTATTTAGTTGCGATTGTATGTCATTTACTATTGGCATATTTCTGACATTGTAGAGAGTTATACTTACCTTAGGTATAACTCTCTAGGTTGCAGGGGTGACACCTAGATGTTTGGTGGCGCATACGGGACTCGAACCCGTGATCTCCGCCTTGAGAGGGCGGCGTCCTAGGCCACTAGACGAATGCGCCAATAATATGTGAATCAACCTTATGGACTGCCAGATTTTATCATATGCCAAAATCTGTATCAAGGAAAATATCAATAAAACCAATATCTATATAGGTATTGGTGAAAAGATCGAATTGATTGCAGATGGTTAGTTAGTGGGTATGGTTGTTGTAATCTATTTTGATTGGTATTTTATCTATATATTCGAATGACCTTGAAAGAGTATGAAGAACTACTTGCAAAATGATGAAAAGTAGCTAGTAATTGTACTTGACAAAGAATACACGGCAGGACTAGTATTTCAACATCCTTCGAAAGGTAGGGTTAAAAGATGCGAAAACCGCCTCGTATTGGGATTTTGATAACGGTTTGCATGTCATTGCTGTTAATTGTAGCGATGGCTTGTGCAGGAGAGGAAGCAGCACAGCCAACAGCTAAGCCAGCTACGGCAGTACCTGAGGTTGTTGCTACAGCAGTTCCTGAAATCGTTCCGGATGTAGATAAAACTATTCTTGAGCAATACCTAGACAGCCCTGGATATAACCCAGAGTGGGGTCAGCCTGTCAGCGGTGGTACGTTCATATTTGGTTCTAACCGGGATACGACCAAATTTAATCCTTCAACTATAGGAGGATGTTATGCTCATGGATGTTGGAGTGAGTTAGCTTATAACTCGTTGTTCAACATAGACCCTTGGGTTGGTGACATGGAAGCTATAAAGGGAGATGTTGCTGAGACATGGTCAATGGCAGGTGATGGAAAATCTTTGGCAATCACAATCAGAGAAGGTGTTACTTTCTATACTAACCCTCACTTACCTGCTGAAGTAGCTAGCAAAGTAAATGGTGATTCATTTACATGCGAAGATATGGTTGCTACTTTTGAGAGAATGGCGAACCCGCCGGCGCATGAAGCACCTCTTATGAGAACTACGCAGGCTATGATTCCACACTATGAGAGCTCTACATGCCCAGATGGCCCTAAGGGTCTTAGTGTTGTAATCAATTTTGATCCTCCAAAGGCAAGGACTATGTCCTCACTTGGCCGAGGATTGGCTATGCTTGATAAGGATTGGATTGAGTGGCTTCATTCACATGAAGAAAATATTATGAACACAAATGTTCCAAACAATTTCTTGTGGCAGACTGGTACAGGTGCATTTAGGCCTGATTCCATAACTGTTGGAACATCTGCAAACTGGGTAAAGAATGAAAATTACTGGAGAGATGGGCTTCCGTTGCTGGATAAATATGAGAACGTAGTTCTTAGAGATGCGACGGCGAGGTTCACAGCACTAGCTACAGGTAACATACACTTCTACGGAGAAGGTAGCTACGGCTTTACATCTGGTCAGGCTGAGCAGGCTATGAGAGACTTCCCTGATACGATAGTAATAAACCCACAGAAAAACATGTGGGCCAGGGTACTATATTTCAACGCAGCTAAGCCTCCATTCAATGATTGGAGAGTCAGAGAAGCTGTTCATTTGGCCTTGGATAGAGAAGAATGGAAAATGTTCAGGCAAGTTATAGTCGGTAAGAGTGTTATTGAAGGAACTAACATGGCGTACAGTATGCCACCAGGGACCTACTTCTCTGCTTCCGATGATGAAATAAGTACTTGGGCAGGGTGGACTCAACCAAAGGATGCCGACTACGCTGAGGCCAACAGATTGTTGGACGAGGCATTTGGAGCGGGTAACAGACCTGCTATTGATTGTCTTGCTCCTTCTACACAGTCGAGTGATGTTGACGGTTGTCTGTTTGTAATAGACCAGTTGAAGAAAAATGTAAACTGGGAAGTAGCATCAGATTTCGGAGATACAACTCCTGTATACGATAAGAGGAGTCAGAATAACTATACACTGACTGTTGGATCCGGTGTTGTTAGTACAAACACTGGAGATCCTGACGATCAGTATATGAGAGCGTATCATAGAGACTTCGTTGCCGCCACCTACGGAGACAAGGCTGCTTTGGCTGGTTTATGGGAAGAAGCTCCAGACAAGTTGGCGAAGTTGGAAAAGATGATTGACGCTCAATCTGGAGAGATGGACCTTGAGAAAAGATATGAACTTGTGAGAGAGATGGAGGACTATCTCAGGACAGAAGTTCATGGATGGCACACCATGTTGGGATGGACAAACATATTCCCATCATGGAGGAGTGAAGTGAAAGGGTATGCAGGCTATGACTACTTCTCCTTCACGAAAGGTGCTATGTGGGAGAGAGTCTGGTTAGGCGACTAAAAAAAGAAGGAGTTTTTTAAAAGAGCTACCTTCAGAGTTAGAAGTATTGGAGTTAGGAGAGTGCATAATCTACTGCACTCTCCTAACAGGATAAATTTAGATGGCAATTGCTTTACAGAGTCTAATTGGTAACTTGCAAAGATGTCTGGAGCCTAGATAGGTAAGACGGAGATTATATGCAACGATATGTAGCTAGACGAATTATCCTGGGAATGATGACAGCACTATTAGTGTCTCTTCTGATATTTGCTATTCTTAGAATTGCTCCTGGTGACGTGGCTATGATGATTGCAATGGAGATCACGGGTGGAGAAGCTTCGGATGTTACAGCAGAAGACCTTCAGACAATTAGAGAAGCCCTCGGATTAGATATGCCATTGCCAGCACAGTATTTTAATTGGTTGTTTGATATCTTGAGATTGGACTGGGGAACTTCTATGTTTTCTGGAACACAGGTCTGGGATGAATTCAAGAATAGACTACCGATTACACTCCAATTGGTTATTATGGCCCAGTCTTTGGCCTTATGTTTGGGTATACCATCAGGAATTATCATGGCCTTAAAGCGTGATACCTGGATTGACTATGTGGTTAGAATTTTCTCGCTCGCAGGATTGTCTGTACCTAGCTTTTGGACAGCCACCCTGCTTTTGGTTGGTGGCATGTATCTTCTGGATTGGAATCCAAGACTAAAATACATTCCATTTATAGAAGATCCTATAGAGAATCTCAAGCAATTTATATGGCCAGCAGTAATGCTGGGATACATAAGTTCTGCCACTCAAGCTAGAATGATGAGATCTACCATGTTGGAAGTTCTTCGTCAGGACTATATAAGAACAGCTCATGCAAAAGGGCTAAAGGCCTTTGTAGTAGTCTACCGTCATGCGCTCAAGAATGCTTTGATCCCAGTTGTTACGGTAATTGGGGTTACATTCGCTTTGACTATGGGTGGTTCAGTTATAATAGAACAGATTTTCTCATTGCCTGGTATAGGGCGACTGCTTATAGAAGGTATGAACCAGAGAGATTATCCCGTGGTTCAATCCCTAGTGACAGTATTCTCTATGTGGGTTGTTTTTGTGAATTTGCTTGTGGATCTTACATATGGAGTTCTTGACCCTAGAGTTAGGTACGATTAAGGTTTGTTGAAGCCTATTCAGATCAAAGAAGGTTTAAATGGCAACTGAACAAGACATACAATCAGCAACACTGCGTGCGGCCAACAGGCCACAGACTTTCGTTGGACGAGTGGCAGGGTCTTTAGCTACCTTTGTAAAAAAGAAACCGCTTGGTGCTATGGGTGCAATCATAATCCTTATTATGATTGCTCTTGCGCTACTTTTCCCTCTTATCACATTTTTCGATCCTAATGCTTGGAGCATAAGGGAAAAACTACAAGCACCTTCCATGACTCACTACTTGGGTACAGATGAGATGGGTAGAGATCTTTGGGCACGAGTAGTATTGGGAGCACAGATTTCACTTATGGTAGGGTTTGGTGCAGTTGTATTGGGTTCTGTGACTGGAGGTTTATTGGGGTTAGTTAGTGCGTTCTACGGAGGTAGAGTAGACGCTATAATACAGAGATTTATGGATGCCCTTATGGCCATCCCGACACTAATACTAGCACTTGCTATCATGGCCGCTCTGGGCCAGTCTTTGATCAATGTTATATTGGCAGTAGGTATCGTACAGATGCCTAGAGCTAATAGAGTTGTGCGAGCTCAGGCTATGTCCGTCAAGGAGTCTGAGTATGCCTTGGCTGCAAAATCAATTGGTGCAGCAGATGTCAGGATTATGTTTTGGCACATACTCCCTCAGTGCATAGCTCCATGGTTAATTATAGCTACGGCAGGTCTTGGTACAGCTATTATATCTGAAGCCTCCCTCAGTTTTCTTGGTCTTGGCATTCCACCTCCGCAACCTTCTTGGGGTGGTATGTTGTCTGGCAATGCTAGGAATTACTACGCAATTGCTCCTTGGCTTGCTATATGGCCAGGAATAGCGATATCACTATCAGTGTATGGATTCAACCTGTTCGGGGATGCCTTAAGAGACGTCCTAGATCCGAGGCTTAGAGGAACTTAGAACTACTATTATTTAAAGCCATTAAATACAAGTGATTTCATAAATCTCCTCCAAAACGTTGCTAGGAGGAGATTTTTATTATTTATGTCAATGCATAATATTATGCATTGACATAAATTGTGCTCCATGTTACCGTCAAATGTAAATCTACGAGAGGATGGCTAAATGTATACAAAACCTTTAAAGAAACTTAGCCCGATACTGGGAATCCTTGTAGGATTAATGTTGGTAGTGGCGATGGCATGTGCCGGCGAAGACCCGACACCTGTTCCGCCTACAGCTACAGCGAAGCCAGCATCTACAGCGACTCCGGTTCCGCCACCTACGGCGACATTAGCACCTGGAGTAACACCTATTGCTACGGAGGTGCCAGTAATTAGCTTGGACTACGCGTCCGTAGCTAGCTTAATGGATCACCCTAATTATGATCCTGCATGGGGAGAGCCAAAACATGGTGGAATAGTTAAGTACAGAACTGTATGGCCACAGACATCCAACTGTGCTTCATGTAACAGTACATATAGGCATTTGTATGTACAGCCTCAGTACAACACCTTGGTTAGATACGACCCGTGGGGTGGATTTGAAGCAGGAATACACCCGGATCTAGCAGAGACCTGGGAGATTTCTGATGACGGATTAACATACACATTTGGATTGAGGAAAGGTATCACGTTCCGTGATGCTATCCCTCAGGACGATGAATTTGGATTGACTGATATGCCTGGTAGAGGCGAGGAATTCACTTGTGAAGATGCTAAGGCAAGCATTGACTGGTGGGGTACTCCTGAGTGGGGTGCTGAGAGGGGTGGAATGAGTCGTGGATCCTTGATGGAGGTAATTAACATTCATGGCTCAGTAACATGTCCTGATGGAGCAGATGGATATACATTGGTGGTTAAGCTCGGCTACTTGCAAGCAATGACGCTGCCAAACTTTGCTCTGCCAGCGCTGGTTATGTTGAACAAAGAGCAACTTGAGTGGACACTTTCGGAGCATCCGGGAGAAGCACGAACAAAGAACTGGTACATAAACATGGGTACAGGTCCTTTCCAGGCTGAGAGGCTTGAGCAGGACGTAGTAACCAAAATACAAAGGAGAAGCGATTACTGGAGAGAAGGTCTTCCTTTGGTAGACCAGGCTCACTTCCACGTGATCAAGGACTTTTCTACTGCATTCACAGCCTGGGCATCTGGCCAGATAGACATTATTGGTCAGGGTAGTGGTAGCTTGCAGGCTGGACAAGTACAACAGGCAGTCAGGGACTTCCCAGACAAACCTTTGTACGTTTTCAATCACCCTGGTGGACTTGGGTTAGAGTACAATACAACAAGGCCACCATTTGACGATATTAGGGTTAGACAGGCATTTGACATGGTTTTGGATCGTCAGGAATGGCTAGAACTTAACGATAGTGCTGGCATACCTAATTCTGCATATGCTACAAACAACTGGTTAGTGGGAGACGTATGGACAGCCACTAAAGAAGAAGTTGACCAATGGCACGGCTATCGTCAGCCTAAACAGCAAGACATAGACGAGGCAAATGCTCTACTTGATGAAGTTTACGGTGTTGGTGGTGAACGTCCAACTATTAACTGTCTGACAAGATCAGAGCAGAACTACGTAGACTTCTGCCTATATGGTAAGGCTAAATGGGAAGAGAGCCTTGGCGCTAAGGTTAATCTTAACGTACAAGAAGGTGTTGTAGAGAGGGAGCTTGCACTTGCATGTAACTTCGATACACATACTTCTTGGCCAGCAAACCTTGTATGGATATATGATCCAAGCCATAAGTATGAAAACTATAGCTCACAGAAGGTTGGGTTCCCATGTGAAAGAACCGGTGTGGACACGGCTTTGCAGACCAAATTAGATGGTTTGATTGACGATGTCGATAAAGAAATGGATGTAGCTAAGAGACAGGGAATATCCAAAGAGATAGACTACATACTGTCACAGGTAGCCTACTATGACTCATCCTTGGAATACACAGTGCTGATCTATGGTGGTCAGCCATGGATGAAGGGCGTAATACTGCCAGCTAATGGTACATACTCAGTACACGCTTGGATGCATGAGAGATACTGGAAAGACAAATAAGTCTTAATAGTTCGATAGAATTAGAAAGAACCCCCTTTTTATCGATAAAGAGGGGGTTCTTTTATGGTAAAACAGTAGACGAATGCTATAATTTTGATTACAATGTTGTCAGTTTTAACTGATGATTTGAATGATCGTAAATAGGAGGTCACAATGCAAGCGTATATCTTAAGACGACTTTTGCTTGCCACTCTTACAGTATGGATGGTATGTACACTTATCTTCGCTATTCTCAGAATCGCTCCGGGTGATGTAGCTTTAATGGTCTACACACAAGGGGATGAGAGTATACAAGAGATTGATCCAGCCGCCTTACAAGCTATAAGAGTACAGTTAGGATTAGATGTTCCACTATGGAACCAGTACACTAACTGGATGATCGGCTTGGTTACGTTGGATTGGGGTGAATCTTACTTCCACGGAGGGAATGTGTTCGAAGACTGGAAGCGTAAACTTCCTGTGACTATGGAATTGGCCCTTATGACTATAACCTTCTCTACGATTGTCGCTATACCTGTGGGTATTATGATGGCTTTGAAGCAGGATACCTGGATTGATTATACCTTGCGAATTATGTCTCTGGGAGGTATATCAATACCTAGCTTCTGGTTTGCCACAATGATATTAGTTGTAGGCTTATACTTGTTTGGATGGAGTCCAAGATTGGATTATGTTTCGTTCCCAGAAGATCCATGGGCTAATATTAAGATGTTTATCTTCCCTGCTCTTACTCTTGGATGGGTGACATCTGCTACGAAATCTCGGATGATGCGATCCTCAATGCTGGAAGTCCTTAGGCAAGATTATATAAGGACTGCACATGCTAAAGGGTTGAGATATTTTATTGTGGTAGTGAGGCATGCGTTGAAAAATGCCTTGTTGCCGGTTGTGACTATAATTGGAATCAGCTTTGCATTGATTGCAGGTGGATCTGTAATTATAGAGACTATATTCCAACTGCCTGGCATCGGCAGGTTCTTGGTAGAAGCTATGAACCAGCGAGACTATAACATTGTACAGGCACTGGTGGCATTCTTCTCAGTATGGATTATTTTTGCTAATCTCATGGTGGATCTTACGTATGGAGTACTTGATCCTAGGGTTAGATACGACTAATGACAAGTTGTTTAAGGAAGGTGATTTAGATGGCAACCGAACAAGATGTACAATCAGCAGCATTACGATCTGCCGGTAGACCTCAGAGTCTAGTTGGTAGAATATTTAAAAGTGTTATTACCTTTATCAAACGGAAACCTTTAGGTGCTGTGGGTGGGGGCATAATTGTAATAATGGTGTCTATAGCACTGCTTGCACCTATCATTACATTTAATGATCCATTAAAAATGCACTTTAGGGATGCATTAGAAGCACCTAGTTTGACTTATTGGCTTGGAACGGATGACTTTGGTAGGGATATGTGGTCGAGAATTGTACACGGAGCCAGGATCTCCTTATACGTCGGATTCTTTGCTATTGCTATTGGTTCCGGATTGGGGGGGTTAATAGGATTGGCTAGTGCATACTACGGTGGTAAGGTGGATATAATTATTCAGAGAATAATGGATACTATGATGTCTATACCAACCTTGATTATGGCTTTGGCAATTATGGCTAGCCTTGGTCAAGGATTGAATAACGTGGTACTAGCTATCGGTATAGTTCAGATACCTAGAGCTAACAGGATCGTTAGGTCTCAGGCTCTATCCGTGAAACAATCAGAGTTTGCACTTGCTGCAAGGGCTATAGGAGCAACTGATGTTAGGATTATGCTGTTGCATATAATGCCACAGTGTGTAGCACCATGGCTTATCATTGCTACCGCAGGATTAGGAACAGCAATTATATCAGAGGCATCCCTGAGCTTCCTTGGATTGGGCATTCCAGCTCCAGAGCCTTCTTGGGGTGGAATGCTGTCAGGTAGAGGCAGAGATTACTATAGTGTTGCTCCGTGGATGGCTATATGGCCTGGATTAGCTATATCCTTGGCTGTGTACGGATTTAATCTGTTTGGTGACGCGATACGAGATGTGCTGGACCCAAGGCTACGCGGCTCGTAAAAGGCTTTATATATAAAGGAAAGAGGAGCGAGTTGTACTATTATGCGACTCGCTCCTGTCGCGTGGGGCTGAGGTAAACTTATTGATTGTTACATGGTGGTGTTTTTTGATACTATACGATTAAGTGAATTCTCGTGGAGAGAATAGTATGTTTGAGAGCAGCATTCCAATATTCCCATTACATAATGTACTTTTTCCTGGAATGAGTCTACGTCTCAATATTTTTGAAGAAAGATATAAGAATTTGATAAAGGATCTGGAATATAAAGATCAAGATAAATTTGGTATATCATTAATAAAAAGAGGTAGGGAAGTTGGGGGAACAGCAGTCCCATTCGATATTGGTACTTTGGGGATTGTAAAAGATATTCGGGAACTGGAAAATGGGAACTATAAACTTACAGTTAATGGAGAAAAACGGTTTCGCATTCTGGAAATAGAACAGAATAAGCCTTACATTGTTGCTAGAGTGACTGCGATGCCAGATGCCGAGTATGATGTTAAATCGAAAGAATTGATTAGCCTGATTCGGGAAACGTATGAGATTTATGCAAAAAGCATAATAAAGCTTAATGGGGGTTGGTCTAGAGAGATAGACATACCTTCTGATAATGACATGTTGGTTAGTTATATTACAAGTGTTATATTTAGTAAAATGGCCCAGAAACAGGAAGTACTTGAATCTGATTCTGTAAGTGCCAGTCTGGGCATGGTTCTTGCAATGATTAGGAATGAATTGCCGTGGATTGATAAAGAGATTGATAAGAAGGCTATGCAGAGGATGGATAATGTCAATTGATGAGTTCGTATTTGCAGGCAGTATTATAATGACTACACTGATAGATTGTGAGATGGAGTATTGAATCTAAATTTTGACATTGGTTCACCAACTTCCCCTAAAGGTCACGCACTAGTATTCTTTAGGGAAAGGGGTGATATGGACCAAATATTAGCTACTTATCTTATAACGCTGCCCCTTAATGTAGATGTAAGTAAGTATGTGCCTCCTATGTTCGCTCCACAGATGCAAAATATGTCTTTGCATGACCTTTCATGTTTTGCATTCCCACCAATACCCGAGGAGTTTCATAGCTTGGATCGACTGAAGAGCCTCGCTAACATTAGAGAAGATGATCTATTGGATGGGGGGATTTGCGATACCACAGATCCTATGTCTTTATTTCAGATTGTCAATGACATCCAACAGGAATACTCACGGATATATCAAGAATCTCTAAATTTTGTAGCTGATCAGCCAGCAGCTATTGTAAATAGCGTACTTTATGAATTTATGAACGAAGCTGATAGGCTTAGAGAGTTATCTACTTTGACTGGGAAACTGAGATTTGCAGCAGAAGGCTACGACGATAGATTGATAAAAGAGACTGAAATAGAAATACGATCTTTGGGAAATTACATGCCAGAGAATTTTAGCATAGATCGGATAATTGAAGCTGCAAGCATGTCGAATGTACAAGGGGATAACCTTGCACGACTTTATTTAGAACGTTGCTATAGACTCCAAGATGAAGATTACAGAGGAGTGCAAAAAATTGATGATGAGATACGGAGAATAGATTGATGTCTGTAGTTGAGTGTACTGGAGGGTAATAATGAAGGCAATTGTATTTGATGAACATGGAGAGATAGATAGACTGAAATATATAGACGTGCCTGAACCTAAAGCAGGGCCTAGGGAAGCTATAATAAGAATTAAGGCTGCTTCTGCAAATTACACTGACATATGGGCTAGAAGAGGTATGCCAGGAGTATCGATTTTGATGCCCCATATATCTGGCAGTGATGCTTGTGGAGAAGTGGTGGAAATTGGCAGTGGAGTAGAAGGCGTAAACGTTGGTGATGAGGTTATGGTTCATCCAGGTATTGGATGTCAACAATGCCAAGCGTGTGCGAATGGAGAGGAATTTTTCTGTAGAAAATTCAAGATATGGGGATTCCAAACAGGCCCATTAGATGGCGGCCATGCGGAATACGCGAAGATTCCATCTGTGAATTTAGTGCCTAAACCATCTAATATATCTTGGGAAGAGGCTGCCTCTCTACCGCTTATACTGGAAACAGTGTGGCGAATGTTGGTTGTTCGTGCGCGGATAAGAGCAGGCGATATAGTTTTGATTTGGGGAGCGGGAGGTGGTTTGGGGACCATGGCCGTACAGGTGTGTAAATTATTCAATGCGAAGGCTATAGCAATTGCTTCTAGCGATGAAAAGTTGTCTAAGGCTATGGAAATGGGTGCAGAGTTTACTATAAATCGAAACGAGCAAGATGTTGCGCAGGAAGTGAGGCGCATAACTGATAGGCGAGGGGTTGATATAGTATTTGAACATGTAGGGCAATCCACTTGGCCAGATAGCGTTCGGAGCCTAAGGTATGGTGGCACCATAGTTGTTTGCGGGGCAACTACTGGGTTTGATGCAAATACAGATCTTCGATTCCTTTGGAATAAACAATTGAATCTGCTTGGCTCTCATATGGGATCAAAGGCGGATCTTATGGATGCATTGAGTTTTGTAGAGAGAGGAGATATCAAAGCGGTAGTCTCGGAGGTGCTTCCATTAAAGGATGTGCCTAAAGGACAAGGTATGATGGAGAGAGATGAAGCTATAGGTAAAATTGTATATATACCATAGCTAAGGGAATAGTATAAATTATATTTTAAGGGAGATTCCATGCCTATATATGAATATCAAGGTAAAATACCCAAGATTGGACTTACTTCATATGTTCATCCTACAGCAGTTATCATTGGAGAAGTAGTCATAGGGGAAGGATGTTGGATAGGACCAAACGTTACTATGCGGGCTGATGAAGGTAGGATAGAAATGGGAGATTATTCTAACTTGCAAGATAACGCAGTGATACATGGTAGCAAAGTCTTTCTTGGTAAATACTCACATCTTGGCCATGGCTGTATTCTCCACGGCGTCACATTGGGCGAACATGTTTTGGTTGCTATAAGAGCTGTAATATTGGACGGAGCTGAAGTTGGTGACTGGTGCACGATTGCAGCTGGTGCTGTAGTAGCTCCAAGAGCAAAAATACCTGCAAGGAAAATGGTAATGGGAATCCCGGGTGCTATAGTTGGGGATGCTCCTGAAGGCCGGGAAAAGAATTTTGACTGGTCGCATTCCAGTGGTTACTTGATAAGGCCAAAGACCTATACAGAAGGACTGCGTGAAATAACAATAGAACAGACTAGAGGATCTTAACTTGTTCTTATTGTACAAAGTGATATTAGTGGTCTATAAATAATTATTGACTATATTTAAGAGTGGCAATGGAGGATAGAGTTGACTAGAGTAACAGAAGAGCGAGTACGTCAAGCAACAAAAGATGCTGTTGCTGAAGCTAGAGAGCGTAGTGGATACGGTGATAGATTAATACCTTTTACAGCAGCAGAGTTAAGATTTATAGAGGATGTAGTTGCTGGTACTGTGACTAGATTGCTAGTAGATGAAAGTGCTGACTGATTCTTATCAGAGATACTGAGGTTTAGCATTTTTAGGATCTATATCTTTCCAAATGTTGTTCTGTTTGATATACTCTCCAAGGTTTGTCACAGAATACATACATTTATTAGAAGGATTACACATGCCTGCATACGTGATAATAGGGGGACAGTGGGGTGATGAGGGTAAGGGTAAAGTAGTAGATTATCTGGCTGAAAAAACAGATGTGATAGCAAGATTTGCCGGTGGCAACAATGCGGGGCATACCGTTGTTACAGGTGGTAAAGAATTCAAATTTCACCTGATACCATCAGGTATATTATGGGATAACACCATATGTATGATAGGTAATGGAGTGGTAGTAGATCCGGATGCTCTTATGGAGGAGATTGTTGGTCTCCAATCACATTCTGTAAACATGGACCGCTTGGCTGTCAGTGAGAGAGCACATGTAATAATGCCGTATCATATTATTTTGGACCAGTCTGAAGAAGATATGAGGGCAGGCGGTGCGATAGGCACGACTGGCAGAGGAATAGGCCCTGCATATATGGACAAAATAGGCAGGAGTGGTATAAGAATGGGCGACCTTCTGGATGGAAAGTCATTGTTACCTAAACTGAGATTTGTCCTTGAACAAAAAAATAACCTACTGACAAAACTTTATAATATAGAACCATTCGATATAGATGCATTATATGAAAAATGCCTTGAGTGGGGAAGTGAGTTGAAACAGTATATAAAACCTGTAGAGGATATGATTCAAGAGGCATTAGAATCGGGTAAGATTGTCTTACTAGAAGGTGCTCAAGGTAGTATGTTGGATATAGATCATGGGACATATCCATATGTCACTTCTTCCTCACCTACAGTTGGTGGAGCGTCTACAGGACTTGGTATTAGCCCGATTCATATAAAGGGAGTTACTGGAGTTTATAAAGCTTATACGACTAGAGTTGGTGCGGGGCCATTTCCTACAGAATTAGACGATGAGATTGGAGAGACTATAAGGGAAAAGGCATGGGAGTATGGTACAACCACAGGTAGACCTAGAAGATGTGGCTGGTTTGATGGAGTGATCGCAAAACATACGGTTAAGACTAATGGTATGACATCCGCAATTTTAACTAGACTGGATGTCTTAGATGGGTTTAAATCAATTAAGATATGTGTTTCTTATCTTGTCAATGGTGAGAAAGTAGAAAATGTTCCCAGTAACGTTTCTATATTGGAACAATGCGAACCGGTGTATGAGGAATTTCCAGGATGGACGGAACCAACTGCCGGTATTACTAATAGTGAAGATCTTCCTAAAGAAGCACTAGATTATGTTCATAGGATAGAAGAGATTATAGGTTGCAGTATATACATGATATCAACTGGTCCAGCCAGAAATGAAACTATACTTATTAACCCTTTATTCTGATTATCACTCACTCTCCAGATCCAAAGAATTCTATTGCCAAATCAAATCCATAGAAGCAGGAGTAAGAGATCAATAATCCCTTTACAAGCTTGCCTACCCAGACTGAGATTAAGAATCTTCTAATTGGGAATTTAAGAGTTCCAGCAGCTATCCCTACTATATCAAAGAGTGGGTTTGGTATACAGCACATAAGGAAAATAAATAGGCTGCCTTTTCTCTGCATCCAGAACTCTATACGTTTATAGAATCTGTTATGTTCAGCGAGTCCTCGACTACCATATCCTATAATATAGCTTGAAGTTTCTCCAATAACTTCTGCCACTGATCCAATAAAAGCTACTGCAAACGGGAGCAGGTCTAGCAACCCAGGTCCAACACATATTGCTGCAGTTCCTGGTATAGGTACAAGTATTGACGCACTTCCTACAAGGCTGAGCACAAAAACACCAAGGTAGCCAATTGTGTCAATATCAGGCAGGTTATCTTTGAAAGCAAATGTTAATAAAATTATTAACAATACTAACATTAATGATAGTCTTCTTACCCAAGTTTCGTATTTGATAAATATTATATTAAACCGGAACATTATTTCCTTTATGCTTTAAATTAATATAATAAGGCTTATATCTTATATTGAGATATCTCAATTTTATATCTATACTGCCATTCTGGCATATGATTGTACAATGAATGATAATCCATTTTCATCTGTACTTATGCTTACATTATCACCATCTTTGATATCACCAGACAAAATTTTATTTGATAAGACATTCTCTACGTAGCGTTGCATGGCTCTTCTTAACGGGCGTGCGCCAAACATTTTATCGAATCCCTCTTTTGCAATCCAAGACTTGGCTGCTGTGTCTATGCTTATTGATATATTTTTCTCTGAGAGTCTATCTTGTAAATCTACCAATAGAATATCCACTATTTCCTCGATTTGACCCTGAGTAAGTTGATCAAAGATAACTATTTCGTCTATACGGTTAAGGAGTTCTGGCTTGAATGTTTTTTTCAGGGAATCCTCTATAGAGGCCCTTAGTTGGTTCTTCTCTTTTATAGAATCTCCTTCCAACTTGAACCCCATAACTTGCGGCCGACCTATTTCACTGGTACCAAGATTACTAGTCATTATTATCAAGGTATTACGAAAATCTACAGTCCTTCCCTGACCATCTGTGAGTCTGCCATCCTCCAGTATTTGCAAGAGAATATTAAACACGTCTGGATGAGCTTTTTCTATCTCGTCAAATAATATAACTCTGAAAGGTCTTCTTCTCACAGCTTCAGTTAGCTGTCCACCTTCGTCATATCCTACATAACCTGGAGGTGCACCTATAAGTCTGGATACAGTATGTTTCTCCATATATTCAGACATATCTATTCTTATCATATTCTCTTCGTGGTTAAATAATAAATGAGCAAGAGATCTGGCAAGTTGAGTCTTTCCTACCCCTGTTGGACCTAGGAATATAAAACTTCCGATAGGTCTAGTTGGATCTTTGAGTCCTGCACGGGATCTGCGTACGGCCTCAGATATTGCCTTGATAGCTTGGTCCTGACCTATGATTCTGTCATGCAATCTCTCTTCCATATGTAGCAATCTTTCGGCTTCTCCCTCAATCATTTGACTCACTGGGATGCCTGTCCATTGTGATATAAGTGTAGCAATCGCCTCGGCATCAACAACCATATCAATTTTATTATCACTGTCCCATTTGTCTCGTTCACCGCTATATTCGCTTTCTAATCGCAATCTGTCAGTTCTTAATACGGCAGCTTTTTCGTAATTTGCCATCTGTGAGGCTGCTTCCTCTTGGTGCAAAAACTGTTGTATTTTGTCTTCCGTTACCTTGAGGTTTAGGGGCAGACTTTCTGAATCTATTCGCAATTTACTAGCGGCTTCATCTATTAGGTCTACAGCTTTATCTGGCAACTGTCTGCCTGGTATGTAACGATGGCTTAGATGTACTGCTGCTTCTAGTGCAGAGTCTTCTATTTTTACTTTATGGTGAGCTTCATATCTAGGTGAAAGTCCCTTCAACATGCTAATTGCTGTTACCACGTCTGGTTCTTCGATATATATGGGCTGGAATCGTCGCTCTAGAGCAGCGTCTCTTTCTATATGTTTGCGATATTCATCTATTGTCGTAGCACCAATGCATTGTAACTCTCCTCTTGCAAGGGCAGGTTTCATCAAATTACTTGCATCTATAGCTCCTTCGGCAGCTCCTGCTCCTACTACAGTATGTATCTCGTCTATGAATAAGATCACCTCTCCCTTTGCTTCCTTAACCTCTTCCATTACACTTTTGAGTCTTTCTTCAAATTCGCCTCTGAATTTACTTCCAGCAATCATTGCTCCTATATCTAGTGCCAACACACGCCTGTTTTTTAGTATATCCGGTACATTGCCAGATACTATGCGAGATGCTAGGCCTTCAGCTATAGCTGTTTTGCCTACACCAGCCTCTCCTATAAGCACTGGATTATTCTTGGTTCTCCGCGTGAGTGTCTGCATGACTCTTCTAACCTCTGAGTCTCTACCTATGACAGGATCTACTTTACCTTTTTGTGCTAACTCAGTAAGATCTACACTGAATTTTTCTAAGGAATGATATCTGCTCTCGGCTCTTGGATCTGTCACTCTGTGGGCTCCTCTTATATTTACAAGGGCTCTGTAGACTTTTTCTTTATCTATGCCAAAATCTTTCAATATTGCGTTTGAAGCCCCTTGTGATTCCAAAGTTATGCCTATTAATAGATGCTCTGCACCTATATATTCATCTTTCAATCGATCTGCTTCAGCTTTGGCATTATCTAACAAATCCTGACACCTGGGTGTCATATATATTTGAGCAGCGTCATGTGTGGTTTTATTAGTTTCACTTAAAGCCACTATCACACTGTTTTTGATAGTGGCTATATTGACACCGAGTGAACTCAAAATGTCTACTGGTACGCTATTTGTAATCTCTAACAAAGCTAGGAATATATGTTCTACATCCCATTGACTATGCTGATACCTTTGTATTATTTCTTGTGACAGTGCTAGTGCTTCCTGTCCTTGTTCTGTGAAATGATCCGGTTGTAAAACCATATGTGTATCTCCTCTATTAGGGTTATTATTTACTTGTTGCTGAGGATTAATTCTGCTTTTGCTGGGCGGCTCTAAGATATTGGAGTTCCTGATTGAGTCTCTTTAATTCTTGTTCCATGCTATACATGCGATCTGTCATATGGAGTACGACTTGCACACCTGCTAAGTTAATACCCAAGTCATCTATTAAAGTCTTTATCTTCCGTAATTTGTCGATATCACTTCGAGAGTACAATCTTATATTACCTTTCGACCGTGCAGGTTCAAGTAGTCCTTCTTTTTCGTAATACCTCAAAGTCTGGGTATGGACATGCAACATTCTCGCCACTACACTTATGACATAGCAGGGATCATTATCGTCTATAGATTGTTTGTCTGAGAGATTAGTCATAGTAATTATCCGGTTCTATTATTTTGCATATACTTTAATAATAATAAGAGATCCTTTTCTTCAGTTGACAAATTCTTGGGGTAATTAATGCTTATAGATAAGTATAAATTACCAGCTCTATGATTATTATTTCCTAATATAGGCATACCTTTTCCAGACAACCTGAATACGATACCGGTTTGTGTTCCAGGTGGTATATTAAGCAATACATTGCCGGTTATCGTTGGGATTTCAATTTCTGTTCCTAGTATTGAATCTACTAAGTCTATAGATATTTTGCTATGGAGATTTTGGCCGTCCCTAATGAAATATCTATGGGGCTGTATCTTTACAACAACATAGATATCTTCTGGTACCAGGATATCTCCAGTATTCAAAAGTATTTTGGTTCCGTCTTCTATGCCTCGAGGTATAGTAACTGTGAGGTTTAACCGCACTCCATTAATGCCGTAGTTTATTGGTAAGGTTTTTGTTATTCCATTAAATGATTCTTCGAGGGTTATTTCCATAGGATATTCAGCAGATTTCCTAGTTTCGGATAATTTGTGATGTACTTCAGATGCTAGGCCCCGGTTCATATATCCCTGAAGAATGTTATTGAAATAAGATATCTCTGTTGATAGTAGGTTATTCAGATCATTTTCTATCAAAGGAATATCAACATTTCGATTAGTATTTAATTCGCTATTATTCGCTATATAAAACCAGCGGTTGGGATCTCTGTCGTAATCGCTGTGTAAAGTGTGCTTGGATAATATGTTATATGCTTGATTTATTCGCAAGAACTTATCAGTTGTATCTTCATATATGTTAATCTCAGGATGGAATTGACGCACCAAACGTTTGTATGCCTGCTTGATATCTTTCAAAGAGGCATTTAAATCCACTCCCAGCAAATCGTAATAATCTTTGTACATCTAATACATCATTCTATAGCAACAATATAATAGGATATAGTGTATATGTCAATATATATGAGAGAATAATCTATGGAAAGTTAATAAAATGACTTTAACTATATTAACATATCCATAGCATTGCCTAGGGCTATTGTGCCTGTTAACAAATAGAGAGCGGTCCTTTGCATATTGGACCGCTCTCTATTTGTAGTCAATTTATTTTTATACTTAACTTAAGAGGATATAGGGCCGGTAGTATTCATGTATCCGCGCCAGTTTCGCTTTATTTCATCCATATAGTCGCCACCAAATTTTTCTAGCATAGCGTCTGCTAGGACGAGTGAGACCATTGCTTCTTCAATCACTGCGCATGTTGGCACAAAAGTAATATCACTTCTCTCGAAATGGGCTTTTTCTACAAAGTCCCCACTTGTCAAATTAACAGTTGCAAGCCCATTTATGATTGTTGCTATAGGCTTTACCACAGCTCTCACTACTAAAGGTTCTCCTGTTGTCATTCCACCTTCCAATCCCCCAGAATTGTTGGTCCTCCTTGGCCATGGATTAAGCCATCCTTCTTTGTTCTTTTCCCATTCCGATTGGGGCTTTATGACATCATGAACTTGAGAACCTCTAAGGTCTGCTTGTGTAAAACCTGCACCAAATTCCACGCCCTTGACGGCATTTATACTCATAACTGCTGCACCTAGACGAGTGGTTAATTTTCTGTCCCACTGAATATGGCTTCCTAAGCCTATAGGGAGGCCAGTTACTATAACCTCTATGATTCCTCCAAGACTATCACCTGCCTCTCGGGCAGAATCAATTTCGTCTATCATTCTTGTAGCTGCAACAGGGTCAGCACATCTTACAGCAGCTATTTTTGAGCCATCAGTATTCTCTCTGTGGTATGGAGTCGCCTCTAGAGATTCCCAATCAATCATTTCTGGTATTTGAGCGTGTATTCCACCTATACAGAGTACATGTCCATTAACCTGTATGCCAAACTCTTCCAAAAATCTTCTTGCCACTGCCCCAGCTGCTACCCTTGCCGCGCTTTCCCTAGCACTAGATCTTTCTAATATATTTCTTGCATCAGTCTGCATATACTTGGCAATGCCAGGTGTGTCGGCATGGCCAGGTCGTAAACTCGTAATAGATTCAAAAGGTACATCAGATGGGTTCACATTCATTTCATCTAACCATGGTACTCCGTCAGGTCCAGTACCAGTAGAAAAATCACGGTTAATGATGTGCATACCAATTGGCGAGCCCATTGTAAGACCGTGACGAACACCTGAAAGAATCTCTGCTCTATCTTTCTCTATCAACATCCTTCCACCCCTACCATAGCCTACCTGGCGTCGAGCCATATGCTTTTCTATGTAGTCCTCTGTTAAATGTAAATTTGCAGGTATACCTTCTATAATTGTAGTTAGTGCTTTGCCATGGGATTCTCCAGAAGTTAGAAAACGTAACATAATGTCAAGCTCCTATTATTAGTTTGTGTATTTTTCTGCCAGTGCCTTATTAGCTATTTCAAACATTATTTCTAGCGGTGGGTCGAGATCCGTCCAGATCTTGAATGATGCACTACCCTGATAGACTAGCATATATAATCCGCCTAAAGTTTTAGCTCCAATACGCCTAGCACGATGAAGGAGGGGCGTTTCAGATGGATTGTACACCAAATCAACCACTAAAGCTTTCTGCGATATCAAATCTGTATCTATTGGAGATAGTGTAGCTCCTGTACTGCCGTGCATTCCTAGCGGAGTACAGTTAACTATAATGTCGCTATTAGACGCTATGGATTTCATTGATTGTGAATCTAGTGCAACTGCCCCAGAGAAATTGCCAAGTGGTCTGAGAGTGTCCACTAGACGTTGAGCCCGCTGTAGGTCGCGATTTGCTACAAATATTGATGAGGCACCTTCTTTTGCTAGAGCGACAGATACAGCACGAGCAGAACCTCCAGCCCCAAGTATTAGTACGGATTTTCCTGCGGGCTCTAATTCACCATGTTTCCTTAGGGACTGTAGGAAACCAATGGCATCGGTATTGTATCCAGTTAAGACACCATCTTTGTTTAATATAGTATTCACTGCACCTATAGCAGCTACATCTCCTAGTGCGTTGTCCAGCATTGGTATTACTGATTCCTTGTGGGGTACAGTTATATTGGCACCCAGTACATCCCTGTGTCTGAGTTTTTGTATAGTTCCTTCTAAAGCTTCACTATCTATGTCTACTGCCTCATATATTACATCTAGCCCATAGTGATCTAATGCAGCTTGTTGGAATGCTGGTGAGATAGAATGGCCTACTGGGTGACCTATCAGAAATACTTTCTTACTCATATAAAATCTAGATTCGACATCAATTTGAAGTAGAGAAGAAGTATACCAGTCTGCACAAAAGGCATCAAGAACAGAACTTAAATGTTTGGATATCCTTGGCTATCGATATAAGATTGCAATATAACCGCTGCAGATGCGGAGTCAGTCAAGCCACGATTCCTAGAAGGTTGATGTCCACTTTCCCTGAGTAGTCTTTCTGCTTCCAACGTAGAGAATCGTTCATCCTGTGACTCAATGGGTATGGTAGAACTTCTAGCCAAGTCTTTGATGAACGATTTAATTTTTTTAGCTTGCGGTCCTATACTACCATTGAGAGATATTGGGAGACCAACTACAATTGTCCTAGCATTGTGAGTTTCTGCTATATCTAATACTAATTTGATATCTTTTTCTAGGGTGTTCCTGTTTATTGCTGGAAGAGGTGACGATATTGTGCAAGTCGGATCACTAATAGCAACTCCTATACGTTTGTCGCCAACATCTAACCCAATCAATCTTAACCTAGGGTTTTCCTCCATTTAGTTATCACCTCCTTTGCTTGCTGGAGTGCATTGTCTAGTTTGTCAGGATTATCTCCACCGGCTTGAGCCATGTCAGGCCGCCCTCCACCCTTACCATCCATTGCTATTGCTGCTTCACTCACAGTGTTACCAGCGTGAAATCCCAAGTCAGTTACATCTTTGGTGGACATTATCATTAAGATAGGTTTTTGATCTAGTACAGTGCCTACTACTATAATACCAGTCTTGATACGATTCCTAAGCCAGTCTCCAGCTTCCCTAAGCAGGTCAGTGCTAGAAACATTAAGCCGTCCGTAAGCAATATTAATGCCATCTAGGTCAATTACTTGTAATTCATTTACATCTTGCTTCAGAAGTTGTCTCTCTAGTTCAATGGCTGATTTTCTTGTGTGATCAAGTTCGGCAATCATACTATCGGTTCGTGACAGGATCTGATCTATGGGGGACTGTAGACGCAACGATAGTGTATCTAGTGTCTTGGACAAATTTTGTATCAATATTTCTGCGGACCTTCCAGTTACTGCTTCTATTCTGCGCAAGCCAGCACCGATACTGTTTTCGGATATTATGTGGCAGTATCCAAGTTCTCCAGTCCTATGAACATGGGTGCCACCGCATACTTCTAGGCTAAATGGCTGATTTCCCTTTGGCCCTACCTCTATAACCCTAACACTATCACCATACCTGTCTCCAAAAAACGCAATCGCCCCGTCTGAAACCGCTTGCCTGTAAGTGGTTTGATTCACGGATACTTCAATGTTTTCCCGGATTTTTTGATTCACTAGGTTTTGTATTGCATCTAGCTCATCTGTTGTGATGGCGCTTACATGAGTGAAATCGAATCGTAGTCTGTCTGATGCGACTAACGAACCGTGTTGGCGTACATGTGCTCCTAGTACCGCACGTAGAGCCGAGTGTAATAAGTGTGTAGCTGTGTGATTCCTAGCTGTATCTGCTCTGTTATGCGATTCTACTATAGCTGTAACGTTATCTCCCAAGGTGATGTTGCCAGAAGAAACATTACATTTATGTATTGTGAGGCCAGATATTGGAGATTGTGTGTCTATAACTTCCAATTGACAGCGTTCACCAATAATTGTGCCAGTATCACCTGTTTGGCCACCCATCTCCGCATAAAATGGTGTTTCTAATAATACAATTTCTGCAATTTGTCCTTTAGCAGCTTGACCAACCTGCTCGGTACCTACGAATATAGCTGCAACTACTGTATCAGTATTTAGTGTAGTATATCCATGGAAGCTGGTGGCTTTAATATCTAGATCTTGATATTTCCTATTCGTATCAAAATCTCCTTCAAACTTTCCAGATGCTGATCTAGCCCTGTTGCGTTGGTCTTCCAATTCCTTACGAAACCCAATTATATCTATATATAAATTTGATTCACGTACTATCTCTTCCGTAAGTTCGAACGGGAATCCGAAAGTATCTGACAATGCGAAGATTTCTTTACCGCTTAATCTCTTTGATATCTGTATGAAACTGTCTATGTCGTTTGAGCGAATAGGTAATAAAAGATCATCTAATATGGATGATCTTAGCCAATCAGGCATTCTGCTATCATGTTTTTCGACAATATCTGCTATCCTGGCTTCTGCTTGTGCAATATTTCTTTCACTTAATTGATTTGCCAATTTAATAGCTTCGATTCTTATGGGGACTAGGGAACCTTCTAGCATTGACAAACCTGCGTACATAACACTGACAAAGCGTTCTTCTTCAAGTCCTAGTACTCTAAGGACAAATTTCTGTCTGTCGCTCAAATCTGGGTATTGATCTGCCATAATCTCAATGACCAATGCTCCTATGGATTCCAAGAATGATTCATTTAGTCCGAGTTTCTTTCCATATCTGATAGCTCGCCTGATAACTCGTCTGAGGACATAGCCGCGGCCCTCGTTTCCTGGGACCACTCCGTCACTTATTAGGAAAGTTGCACTACGAGCATGCTCTGCTACTACTCTTATAGCATAGTCTATGTCATAGTCCATTCCATATTTCTTGTTAGATAAGTCTGATACTTTATCTATAATTGGTCGGAATATATCAGTTTCGTATATATTTTGCTTACCTTGTAGGATTGCCGCGCATCTTTCCAGCCCCATTCCCGTATCTATATTAGGGTTGGGTAGGGGTGTGCGATCTCCACTTTGACTTTTATAATATTGCATAAATACCAGGTTCCATAGTTCCACAAATCTGTCACAAGTTTTGTTTGTAGTTCCTATAACATTTAAACAATTTGGCCCACAATCTTTTTGTTTGCAACCGTGGTTTTCTCCAAAATCGTAGTGCAATTCACTGCAGGGTCCACATGGACCTTCTGCACCAGCAGGGCCCCAGAAATTATCATCATCTCCGAAGGCTCGTATTCTTTTCTCTGGGATACCAGTGCGTATCCAAATCTCTTTTGCGTCGGTATCTTCTATGTACACAGTTGCCCACAATCTACCCGGAGGCAGATCTAGTTCTCCTGTAACAAATTCCCAGGCATAACCGATAGCTTCTTCCTTGAAATAGTCACTCACGCTGAAATTTCCTAGCATCTCAAAGAAAGTTAGATGAGTTGAATCTCCAACTGAGTCTATGTCTGTCGCACGGAAACATTTTTGTACTGAAGTGAGACGCTGCCTTGGGGGTTGAAGTTCACCAGTGAAATAAGGCTTGAACGGAACCATGCCGGCACTTGTTAGGAGTAGTGTCGGGTCTCCAGCTGGTATCAGCGAGGAGCTGGAGATCCTTAAGTGGCCTTTGGTTTCAAAGAACCTTAGGAATGATTCTCTTATGTCGTTACCGGTCAATTGAGTTTTCTCTCAAACTGTCGTAATTTAGCTGGGATTTTAGGATAGCTATTAAAGTGTGTCAATGTAGCGTCAAAATAAGATCCACTTTTATTATTATAAAACATTAGTATATATGTATTCCTGATATAATAAAATTATCTCTATGAGTCAAATAGATTACTATTAGTATATCCTATTAATGTTTACAAGGCAGATGTTAAATGTATAATCGTGTCGTTATAAAAGCAGGAACTAATGTGCTGACGGGCGGCAAAGAAGATCTTGATCTTAAGGTTATGTCATCTTTAGTTGATCAAATTTCTCGTATGAGACTAAACGGTAAAGATGTATTGTTGGTTACATCTGGCGCTATTGCCGCTGGTAGACAGGTTTTCGGTGACGTAAACGCCGGTAAAGATATACCATCTCGTCAAGTGTTAGCAGCGATTGGCCAGACTAGGCTTATGCATATATATGAAGATATGTTTAGTGCCCATGGAATAACGGTTGCCCAAGCCTTGTTATCTAGAGGGGACATACTCGACCGTGAAGGGTACCTTAATGTTAGAAATACTATCTTGGCTCTATTAGATTTGGGAGTAATACCAATAATAAACGAGAATGATGTGGTTGCTGTAGAGGAGTTGGGAGTTAAAGTTTTTGGGGATAACGATAGTTTATCAGCTATGTTGTCTAATCTTATAGATGCTGACTTATTGATTGTGCTTAGTGATATAGAGGGTTTATATACGTCAGATCCGCATACTAATCCAGATGCAATGCTTATATCGAATGTAGACAGAATAGACGAAGCTATAGAATCTCTTGCTGGTGCTGGGCACGGTGTAAGAGGTAGTGGGGGTATGCATGCTAAGTTAGAAGCCATAAAACTTGCAACTTCTTCGGGTGTTGCTGTAATTATTGCCAATGGGAAAAGTGATGAAATAATAACTCGTATTTGTACTGGAGAACCCATAGGGACTTTCTTTGCAGCGACTGCCAATAAAATGGAGAGCCGAAAAAGATGGATGCTGAGCGTTGCCTCTGAAGAGTGTAAAATAGTTGTAGACTATGGAGCTTCAGTTGCTTTGCGTGAAGGTAACAGTAGCCTCCTACCACCTGGTATTAGGTATGTTGAAGGGGATTTTAGCAGGGGTGATATAATTATAGTTACAGATTTGGATGGCAATAGAATAGCTTGTGGTATAACTAGCTATTCATCGCCTGACGTAAATATTATAAAAGGAATACGATCCTACAACATAAGAGACGTATTAGGTTATGAATATGGAGAAGAAGTTCTCCATAGGAATAACTTGGTAATCTTATAAGTGAATGGTTCTGTTGCTTTTACAAGTGTTTAGTCAAATGTCAGGTTGTAATAGTGTGATATAGGAAGGAAATTATTATGGAGACTAATGAATTTGATGAGATAATTACTAAAGCTCAATCTGCTCGACGTGCGACACGTCAACTTTCCAGACTGTCCACAGATGTTAAAAACAAAGGTCTCCACTATATAGCCGATGCTATTCAAGCAAACAAAGAACAAATATTAGAGGTTAACGCTCAGGATATAAATTCTGGTAGAGAAGCTGGTCTCGCTAACTCTCTGTTGGACAGATTAATGCTTAACGAATCTAGGTTACATAGTATCTCTAGTGATGTCAGAAATGTTGCTGCATTACCCGATCCCATAGGAGAGAGCTTTGATGTCAGCGTTCTCCCTAATGGTTTGCAAGTGGGGCGTAGGCGTGTGCCATTAGGAGTTATAGGAGCTATATATGAGAGTAGGCCAAACGTTACAGTAGATATAGCTGTTCTCTGCATAAAATCTGGTAATGCTGTTATTTTAAGAGGAGGGAGTGAAGCTATACGCTCTAATAAGATATTGGCAAGTGTTGTTCGTAGTGCAATACAAGATGCAGGTATAACTATCGACGCGGTACAACTTGTGGAATCAACTGATCGGGCAATTGTAGAGCGAATGCTTTCTATGAAAGAGTATATAGATTTGATGATACCAAGAGGTGGAGCGGAATTTATTAGATTTGTGGGAGAAAATGCCCATATGCCAGTCATTACAGGAGGAATAGGTGTATGCCATACATATGTAGATGAATACGCTGACATTAATAGTGCGGTGGATATAGCATATAATGCTAAAGTCCAGCGTCCCACTGTTTGTAATGCCCTAGATACATTGTTAGTTCACTCATCTGTTGCAAGTGAATACCTTCCAGCGATCGCTGTAGAATGGGCTAAAGCCGGAGTAGAAATGCATTGTGATATACGTGCAACAAGTATATTAGCACCTTTGGAACTTCCATATGTGAAAAGTAGTACTGATGAAGATTGGGGTAAGGAGTTTTTATCTCTGACTGCAGCGGTTAAAATAGTAGATTCTCTAGATGAAGCTATAGAACATATTGACCAGTATGGATCTGGTCATTCAGAAGCTATAGTTAGTGAAAATTATTCGAATGCTATGAGATTTCTTGACGAGATTGATGCAGCAGCAGTATATGTAAATGCTAGTACTCGTTTTACAGATGGGGGCCAACTTGGATTGGGGGCTGAAGTTGCAATAAGCACCAATAAGATGCATGCCCGGGGTCCCATGGGATTGAGGGAACTGACATCATATAAATGGATCATATTTGGTAGGGGTCATATTAGAGAATAATAGAAATATCACAATTCTTTTGAATATAATATATAGATTGTTTATCTTGGTATTGAAATAGTCAAAACTTGGGATATTAGCTGTAATAGTTGTTGGTCTAAAGAGAAAGCTTATATGCTTAGGTTATGTATAGATGGATTTAGGTATTTGAGTTTATGAGGCAAGAAAATCTTATTTACAATAAGCAGTCTGGTGTAGCATTTATCACAATTAATAGACCAGATTCAGAAAATCGTATTAACGAAGCGTTATCTCAAGATATGCGAGAAGTAGTATCAGATATATCAAAGGATGAGGATATTAGTGTGGTAGTCCTGACATCTGTTGGAGACATATTTTGTATGGGTGATGATGAACCATTGAGAGATATCCAAGGGAAGCTTTCAAGTAACGATCTTGAAACTTATCTAAAGAATAACATGGTGGCTAGTGCAATAAGTTCATTGGAGAAACCAGTGATATGTGCGCTAAATGGGCACGCTATAAGTCACGGCCTAGAATTAGCTTTAGCATGTGATATCAGAATATCCTCAAATAGATCCTTTTTTGGTTTTCCTGGTATAAGCGAAGGTAGCATGCCATGGGATGGTGGGACACAACGGTTACCTAGATCAATAGGTTTGGCATGGGGAATGGATTTGTTACTAACGGGTAGGCTTGTAAACGCTAAAGAGGCGTTGAAGATTGGACTTGTGCATAAGGTCATCCCGAAAACTAAAGTTTTAGGTGAGGCATTTTCTTTGGCTAATAAAATTGCTTTAATGGCTCCAATTGCTACCAGATACATGAAGGAAGCTATAAATAAAGGTATGGACCTTACATTAGAACAGGGGATGAGGCTTGAGGCTGATTTAAATATAATCCTTCAAACTACTATCGATAGAGCGGAAGGGATCAATTCATTTCTGGAAAGAAGGGCTCCGTTATTCAAGGGTGAATGAAGAGTAGTCTTATATGAGCGATTTCGAAACAGTAAAATATATAAAGAATGATGATGTAGCTGAAGTAGTTCTTAACAGGCCTAAAGTCCTAAATGCCTATAACATTAAGATGAGAGATGAAATATATCAGGTATTTTCGGCTGTCCAAGAAGATCCAGATGTAGCTTGTATAGTTCTCAGAGGTGAAGGTGACAGGGCATTCTGTTCTGGCGCAGATCTTACTGAATTTGGATCTTCTCCTTCTCGAGTTATTGCTAGAGATGTGAGATGGGAAAGGGATGTATGGGGATTGTTGCTTTCTATTGAAAAACCAATAATTGCAGCCTTACATGGTTATGTTATAGGCTCCGGCCTTGAAATGGCGTTGCTATGTGATTTGAGATTAGCTGCACAAGACTCTATTTTCATACTTCCAGAAGCGGGTTTGGGTATGTTACCGGCTGCAGGCGGTAGTCAGACACTTCCCAGAACAATTGGGATACCTAGAGCTAACGAAATGCTTTTATCAGGCAATCAATTTGATGTCTATGGTGCACTTGATTTTGGGCTAGTGCATAAAGTGGTATCTGGTGATACTATAGTGGACGTGGCCATGACATTGGCTAGTGAATTGGCACGCTATCCACGTGGACCAATGGTTGCTATCAAGAAAGCAATTAGGCGTGGGATTGAGTTGCCATTGGAGCCTGCTTTGAATATGGAGCTAAGAATTGCGGTAGGATCTATGGCGATAGATAGCTAGCAGGATTATCGTATAAGTATTGTTATATATGAAAAGTGGAGGTAGATAATGAATACTACGGAGTTACTTACTATAACAGCTGCCATTGTTCCAGATAGGGATGCCATCATATTTGATGAGCGCAGGTTCACCTATGGTGAGCTTATGGATAGGGTAAATCGGTTAGCTAATGGACTCGCTGGTCTAGGTGTTCAGTCTGGTGACAGAGTAGCAGTTATGCAAGTTAATTGTAATGAACATATTGAAGCCTACTTCGCTGCAACCAAGTTGGATTGTATATTTGTTCCAATAAATTTCAGAGCCAGATCTGAAGAACTTACTTTTATGCTGAATGACTCCGGAGTCAAAGTAATAGTTATGGGTCAGCGTTACCAAGACATGGTAAACGAGATAAAACCTGAATTGACTACATTGGAACACGCAGTCACTTTAGAGGGTCCGGGAGAAGGATTTGTGTTCTACGAAGATTTGATTAATAACTCATCGGATGAAGAGAGATTTCCTGAGGCTGATGACGATGATACTTCGATCATAATGTTTACTGCTGGAACCACGGGTACTCCAAAAGGTGTGATGTTGAGTCACAATAGCTTTTCTTCTTATATTCTGGCTAATGTTGAGCCTGTTGACATGGATGATTCTGAGAAAAATATTCTCACTGTTCCGCTTCATCATATTGCTGGAGTACAGGCAGTTATGGCTGCAATTTACGGTGGGCGTACATTGGTGCTGCAGAGGCAATTCGACGTAGAAGGATGGATGCAGTTAGTTCAGGATGAAAAAGTCCATAGAGCTATGATGGTTCCTACTATGCTTAAAATGCTTATGGACAGCGAGAAATTCCATGACTTTGATTTGAGCAGTCTGTCAGTCATAACATACGGTGCTGCTCCCATGCCTTTGGAGGTAATAAGGAAAGCAATATTAGAATTCCCGGACACAAAATTTATTAATGCTTTTGGTCAGACTGAAACAGCGTCAACCATCACAATGCTTCCACCCGAGGATCATGACATAAAAGAAGATGATCCTGAATTTGAGAAGAAACTTAATAGGCTTTCATCTATTGGTAAGCCCTTGCCAGATGTTGAAGTGAAGATAGTTAACGAGGATGGCGGAGACGTATCTATTGGTGAAACTGGTGAAATTGTTGCTAGAGGCTCTAGACTGATGAAAGGTTACTGGAATAGAGAAGAAGCCACCAAAGAGACTTTGAGAGGTGGATGGTTATATACTGGTGACCTTGGCTTTTGGGACGAAGACGGCTATATTTTCTTATCTGGAAGGGCAAAAGACTTTATAAAACGTGGCGGCGAGATGATTGCCCCAGAGGAAGTAGAACAAATTATAATGTCCCACCCAGGTGTAGATGAGGCGGCCATTATTGGTATATATGATGTGGACTGGGGTGAAAGAGTTAGAGCTATAGTAGTAAAGAAATCAAATGCACAAGCTCTTACTAAAGAAGAAATAATAGAGCATTGCAGACCCAAGATGGCAGGTTTTAAACGTCCTGAGGATGTTGTGTTCACAGATGAACTTCCGAGGAACCCAATGGGTAAGGTGCTTAAGCGGGTACTAAGAGAAGAATATCCTGAGCCTATAACTGGGTAAAAGAATAGAGTCACAAATAATATACATACTAGATTAGTATAAATAAAAAGAGGAGATGTGCTACACAGTACATCTCCTCTTTTTATATTCTCTTATCTGGAATGGCAAAAGACTTTATAAAACGTGGCGGCGAGATGATTGCCCCAGAGGGCAAGTAGACTAAATTATAATGTCCAACCAGGTGTAGATGAGGTGGCCATTTTGGTATATACGATGTGGCGTTGGGTGAAAGAGTTAGAACGATAGTAAGTAAAGGAATCAGATGCACAAGCTCTTACTAAGCAGACCAAAGGTGGCAGGTTTTAAACGTTTTGAGGATGGTTTGTGTTCATAGATGAACTTCCCTTAAGGGTGTGTGGGGCATGGTAATGTGCTTAAGCGTGTACTAAGAGAAGAATATTTCGAGCCTATAACTGGTAAAATAGTAGAGTCACAAACATATACATACTAGTTTGGTTTTTCTGGAGTCGCAGATTCTACAACCAATTCTAATAGATCTTTAACTTTTCTTGTATCTGATACACCTGCAGTTTGTATTCCTGCTTCAAGCTGTTGTATGCAGAACGGACAAGATACCCCGAGAGTCTCAGCTCCTGTATCTAAGAAATGTTGTGTTCTGATATCACTGACCCTAGTTCCTGGTTCATCCATCCACATTCTTCCACCACCAGCTCCACAGCAGAAACCATTTTCTCGGCATTTATCCATTTCAATCAATTTTAGTCCTGGTATTGCACTTGCAACTTGTCTTGGGTCATCATAAACATCGTTATGTCGTCCCAAGTAGCATGAATCGTGATACGCCATGGTTGTTTCTATAGTGCGAAGTAGTTTTATTTTACCCTGCTGTATAAGTTCATTCACATATTGAGTGTAGTGCAGAACTTCAAAATCCCCACCAAGTTGAGGATATTCATTCTTTATACTGTTAAAGCAATGTGGACATATTGTTACAATTTTCTTAACATTATAGCTGTTCAAAAGTTCGATATTTTGTTCTGCGAGCGTTATAAACAGATACTCATTTCCTAATCGTCTTGCTGGGTCACCTGTGCAGTTTTCTTCCATCCCAAGAATAGCAAATTTTACTCCTGCGAGTTTTAAAGTTGATGCCATTGAGCGTGCCATTCTTTGGCTTCTCTGATCAAGCGCCGCTGTGCATCCTACCCAGAACAACACATCTACATCACTGTCTTCAGACATCAGAGGAACATCTAATCCTTCTGTCCACTCGGTTCTTGTTGAGGTTGTTCCTCTCCATGGATGACCTCTTTGTTCGAGGCTTTGAAGGGCGTTCATTGCAGTTTCCGGGAGGCTACCTTGTTCCATAACTAAGTATCTTCGCATATCTACTATACTGTCTATGTGTTCAATAAATACAGGACACGCTTCCATACATGCTCTACAAGTTGTGCAGGACCAAAGAACATCCTGTGTCACGTAATCTACCATTGGAATTTCTGGTGGAGGAGCTTCCTCTCCCTCTTTGAGTTCAAGAAGTACAGGGGCTCTTTGTTCTGTAAATGCTCTTAAATCCTGAATTATTTTTCGAGGTGAGAGTGGTTTACCACTTGCCCAAGCTGGGCAGGCGTCTTGGCATCTACCGCAATTTGTACATGCATCGTAACTTAGTAATTGCTTCCATGTGAGATCAGTCGTATCACTAGCACCAAATCTATCCAACGTTTCTAGGTTAGGCATAGCTCTAAGAGCTCCCTTAGGTCTGGCTGAAATGAAAAACGCATTTATTGGAGCCACAATCATATGAGTAAGCTTATTGAATCTTATAGCACCATAAGCGAATGCAAAAGCTACTATTGCTGCATGTGACCACCACATTAGGAAGTGTAAACTTTCCAGTGTTGACACTGATAAACCTGCTAGTCCAGTAAACATTTTAGCGAATGCAAATCCTATTGGTGACCATATTGCAATATCTGGATTGTAGAATGTGCTAGCCGGATTCAGTTCAGTTGCTCCTATACGCAATCCTTCTACGGCAAAGCCAGTAACTATTAAAGATAGTATTACTAGTAGGATAATTGGATCTTCAAATAGCGTGTTCAGTCTTGGTGGCCTGAGTACATATCTTCTGAAGAATGCCATGGCAACACCTATAGTTGCTAACCCACCACCTGCTAAATCCCAGATAAAACCTGCTTGAACTCTGAAACCTCTTGTAGGAAATTCAATGTGTAGCCATTGATGCAAGTTGTCTTCAATGGCTGATATGCTCGTTGCTATCAGGAGGAACATAGCTCCCCAGAATAGGCAGAAGTGCATTATTCCGGGATAGAGATCCTTTTTCAAGAAGCGTCTATGCATAAATATGTCTTTAG
>CAUZSC010000001.1:0-42509 GCA_963582505.1 Dehalococcoidia bacterium | reverse complement strand
GGGCCCACAAAAACTTTAGAGTATAAAATAGCCGAAAATCTCATCAACGAAAAATTTGATACTTCTGGAGAGAGTCAATCCAGCGAATCTGACACGTCCAGTGCTGAGAATCTGGCTAATGAATTCGTTATAATAAATTCTGAAACAGTGATTAGTGCAGACCCCGTGTTTGAAGAAACCATCAGCGAGCTCGCAGATGCGATTGATAGACAAGCAGGTTCTATAATCAATGGGAATTTTTCTGATTATTCACCAGTTCCATCTCAAGATGGATCTACAGTAATGTATCAAATTCAGGTATTTCAGGACAAGAAAGATGAGATACATATCCTTACTGATACGGCGGCAAATTTTGATCGCGATGGATTCAAAGTAGTAATATTTGGAGATATTAGTATCAACGAAGCTTTTTCAACCCGGGCTGAGCATGACCTTTTGGTAGGAGAATCGATTGGTATAGGCGTAGCCCTTATTATACTAATATTGGTATATGGAGCAGTAGTCGCAGGCTTGATACCGATCATACTAGCCATAGTTGCAGTATTTACAACCATTGGCATTACTGGTGTTGTTGGGCAGATGATGGAATTGAACGAATTTGTGCCAAACATCATTACAATGATGGGCTTGGCTGTGGGTATAGATTATTCATTGTTTATACTATCTCGCTACAGGGAAGAAAGACAGAAGGGTTTTGATCAGCAGGAATCCATATCTATAGCAGGAGCAACGGCAAGTCGGGCTGTCTTATTTAGTGGAGTGACTGTAGTTTTTGCATTAACTGGAATGTTATTGTTGCCGGAGAAATTTTTCCAGGCATTTGGAACAGGATCTATTATGGTGGTGTTCGTAGCAGTGATTACATGCCTTACACTTCTTCCAGCATTGATTGGTATATTAGGTGATAGGATAAATAGTGTAAGGGTTCCGCCTATTCCAACAGCCATAATGTTTCTAGCTGGTGTTGCTATTATTCCAGGTAGAACTGAGCCAGGTAGAATCATGGCAGTAGCCGGAGTGGTGATGAGCATTCTTATTCTTGTAGCATTGTTAAGACGGTTGACAGGATTTAAAATACCGTTTTTATCTGTGTATGATAGAAATATAACAAAACAGCGAAGAGGATTCTGGGATACTATAACATTAACTGTTATGCGAGCCCCGGTTGTTAGCATGATTGTATCAGTAACCATATTGGGAGCATTGATAATCCCGTTCTTTGAACTTTCTAAGGGAACAAGTGGTATATCTATGCTGCCAGATGACGAACCTGTGAAACAAGCTTTTGAATTACTCAACACTAAGTATGGTTTTGGGAGTAATTCTCCGGCTCTAGTAGTAATTGATGGAGACGTAATGTCTGGTGATATTAAAGACGCTATATCAAGACTAGAAGCTAACATGGATGCTGATGATAAGATTATTAAACCTGAAATAAGGATATCTCCAGATGGAACCTTAGCAGTATTACAGGCACCGTTACCCGGGGATCCGTTTGGTGAAGAGGCTCTTTCTACAGTTAGACGTATACGGTCTGAGCTAATACCGGAAGCATTTGCTGGAGTCTCAGCTGATAACTACAAGGCACTAGTAGGTGGTGCATCAGCGGAGATAGTAGATTCCGTTGAGCTCACTAACGAGTATACTCCGAGGGTTTTTGCTGCAGTACTGGGATTGAGTTTCATTTTACTGATGATAGCATTTAGGTCCATAGTGATTCCAATCGCATCTATTTTCATGAACCTATTATCAGTAGGTGCCGCATACGGCATTGTAGTTTTAGTATTCCAAAAAGGTTTCATGTTGGACTTACTCGGATTTCAAAAAGTTGAACACATAGAATATTGGTTACCACTAATGATGTTCTCAATACTTTTTGGACTATCTATGGATTATCATGTATTCATGTTAAGCAGGATAAAAGAACATTATGATGAAACTGGAGAGCATTCTACATCTGTAGCATTTGGTTTGAGGACAACAGCTCAGATTATAACTGGAGCAGCTCTCATAATGGTTGCAGTATTTGGAGGGTTTGCTCTAGGTGATATCGCATTCTTTCAATCTATGGGATTTGGCTTAGGAGCGGCTATTTTATTGGATGCAACAATAGTGAGATCTATGTTGGTTCCATCTGTACTTAGGCTATTGGGTACAACCACTTGGTATTTTCCCAAGGCGCTGGAATTTATACCAAATGTGAGTATTGAGGGAAAATATAAAGATAAGCGCAGATAGTCAAATTGGTTAGTGCCCTAGTTCTTGCTTCTCATTGTCCTCTACATCTTTTTGAATACTGAGAGGTACACTCATAATTCCTTCGCGCTCTATACCTATCATAAGTTCAGCTATCTCTAATCCTTGCCCTTCTTCCCCTATTATTTGAGTTCTTGGGACTTGTGCTTCAGTGAACAGGAATTTAAATTCTCTTCCAGGTATAAGTAAACTCTCTGCCTTCATTTCTACGCCAGGCGATTTTGCGTCTACGGCGATAATGCTGAATCTTTTGGCGGGAGGGGCATCGGGGTTGGTGAGTGTCAGACAGAATATTAAGTCTGGTGGTAGTAGGCTAGTGATCCAGTCCTTCTGACCTGTTATAAGCAGATCATCACCGTCTTTAACTGCTGATGTCGTGTTGGCTCCTATGTCTGAGCCATGGCCTATTTCATTGAAAGCGTTAACTGTAGATATCTTACCGCTCAGTATGGAGGCGAGTATAGTCAGCTTGTGCTCTTCACTTGCAAACATTCTTAGACCTACTGTAGTCATTAATGAAACTTGTATGTTCGGCAACTTGCGGCGCCTGATTTCTCTTCTAACTATTCCTGCATGTTGTTTACTTAAACCCCCACCGCCATATTCCACCGGCCAATCTGGGGCTATCCATCCCATGGCTCCAAGCTTACGTTTAAACTGTACGGCCCATTGCTTTAGTTCGTCGGACATAGGTTGACCACGAGACTTGATAGGTATCTCCGGAGGAATTACGCCATTCTCGTTGAACCACTCTCTGACAGAAAAGAAAAATTCCTGTAGATCTTCGTAAGAGTTCTGTTCTTGTGTGGGATTTGTCATAGATACCCCTGTGTGCAATCTGGGATTTTTTTGGCCAGAATAATATTATATTGTCTAAAGTTGATAAACTGAATATAAGGTAGAGGTTTTCGTTAATGTCCTAGTTCTTGTTGTTCCTTATCCTCGACATCTTCCTGAACTGCAAGTGGTATGCTGATTATCCCACCACGTTCTATACCAAGCATGAGCTCAGCAATTTCTATTCCTTGTCCTTCCTCACCTATAATCTGGGTCCTATGGACCTGTGCTTCAGTGAACAGGAATTTATATTCTCTCCCTGGAACCAGGAGATTCTCTGCCTTTATATCTATACCTGGAGCTTTTGCATCAACAGCTATCAGGCTAAATTTTTTGGCTGGAGGTGCGTCTGGATTTGTGAGAGCTAGACAGAATATTAAATCTGGTGGCAATAAGCTTGTTATATAGTCTTTTTGGCCAGTGATAAGGTACTCATCGCCGTCTCTAACAGCTGCTGTGGTGTTAGCTCCCAAGTCTGATCCATGTTTTATTTCGTTGAAGGCGTGTACTGCAGATACCTCACCACGTAATATGGAGGCCAGTATTGTTTTTTTATGTTCTTCACTAGCGAACATTCTCAGTGCCACTGTATGCATTATGGATACTTGCAGAGTTGGTAATCTATGCCGTCTCATTTCCCGGCGGATTATTTCTGAGTGCTCTTTACTTAGACCTCCACCTCCATATTCTACCGGCCAGTCTGGAGCTATCCATCCCATATTTCCTAGTTTGCGCCTGAATTGTACTGCCCATTGTTTTAACTCATCGGCCATAGGTTGACCGCTAGATGGCATTGGTATATTGGCAGGGATCACGGCATTTTCTTCGAACCATTCTCTGACAGAGAAGAAGAATTCCTGAAGATCCTCAAAGGAATTCGGTTCTGCTGAAGGATTTGTCATACTACCCCCAGGTTCGATTTAGTGAATTCAACTCAGATTCAATTATAACCTGAGATCGAGAAAAATGGTATGTATTAGGTAGTGGTAAATATCCGGAAGCAATATTTTGTATGATATTAATAGAAACCTCTGTTAATATTGCGAATAGAAATAAACTGATTGGTAGTGGTGTGTGAATTTGTATCAAAGCGATAAGTATTTGAAAATTTGGGGAATTCCGGCAATGAACTATGGTTGGGCTGTTATGGGTGGATTATGGATGTCCAGTCTTATAATACCAATGGTAGTGGTTTCTCTGGGTATTATGTTGCCTCAAATGACTGAGGATCTATCAATTTCTCCTGTCCAGGCAGGCTTACTAGGCTCAGCTATGTTTGTGAGCTCGGCAATCGCCTCATTGCCAGTGAGTATATATTTGTCCAGATATAGTCCCAAACGAGTCATCACATTCGCGATATTTATGGCAGGTATATTTGCCTTAATGCAAGGTTTTGCACAAACATATTATATTTTGTTAGTAGGGCGATTGTTGTTTACTACTACAATAGTTGTCAGAACACAAGCGGAGGTACTATTAATTCAACAATGGTTTACTCTCCGTCAATTTGCACTAGTGGTTAGTGTTGCAGTTGGGGTATTTTCTAGTGGGCAACTTGTGGCTTTGGGTACTACCGCATGGCTAATGGAATTGTTTGCAGGTTGGCGGAATCTCTATTATGTATTAGGTATTATACTTTTAATAGAAGTAGTAATTTGGATTCTTATAGGCAAGGACAAACCTAAAGTCGATCCAGATAATTCTAAGCTAGAAGAGAACAACAAATCCCCAATAGGCATTCTGTTTAAAGAGAAAACTTTATGGATATTGGCTTTGTGTCCGACTGGTGCGGCTCTAGCTTTTGGTTCGGTACTGACATTTTGGCCAACATACGCGCTTGAATCACTTAATTTAGACCTCAAGACAGTTGGGTCCTTGATGACACTCTTTCCTGTTGGTGGTACGGCAGCATCTTTCTTGGGAGGACCGTTATCAAACAGGGTTCGTCAGAGAAGAATATTTATATGGTTACCAGGAATATTTTTACCCATTATATATATAATATTGTTCACTACTAAATCACCAGCAATTATAGCTATAATGCTTTTATTTGCCGGATGGAATGCGATGATTTGGGTTCCAATACTTCGCATCATTCCTCTTGATTTACAATTAGCCCCGCGGCAGACCGCTGTCGCAGTGGGGCTTTCTATGACGATTATACCGATAGGAGGAGCAATAGGACCTACTATGGTAGGGTTTATACAGGAATGGTCTGGTTCATTACAATACGGTCTTCTTGGTGTATCACTGTTCCCAATTACGTTGCTGATAGGAGGTCTGATGTTACGAGAAACAATGCCGAGCAATGCAGTGTTGGGTATAGATATGTCTAGTAGTGGTAGACCAGAGACTGAGAAAGGTTAGTGGATCACGCCAATCTCTATTAATTTTTCAATTTCTCTTCCAGATAACCCTAGCACGTCTTTGAATACGTAATCGTTATTTTCTCCGAAAGATGGAGCGGAATTGGTTAACACCTTATCAAAATTACTATAGACTACAGGTATCCCCATAACTTCTCTTGGACCAGTATCTGCATGGTCTATGTTGAGAAAGAACCCTCTATTCCTTAGTGTGGGATCGTTAAATATATCAATAGTATTCATTACTGGAGATGACGTTATTCCAGATGACTGCAGTAAATCCACAATCTCATAATGGTTTCTTTGTATAGTCCACTCAGTTATCAGGCGATCTAATTCAGATTCATTAGTACGTCTCGAGTATCCATCTGAGAAACGTTGGTCCGATATCCAGCTTGTGTTTCCTATGGTTTTACAGAATGATTTCCATTCTTCCTGGGTTTCAACTGCTATTGCTACCCACTTGTCGTCGCCGGCACATTTGTATACGTTGTGTGGAACCATAATTGGATCTCTATTTCCTTGAGGATGGCGGATGCGACCATTCATTTGAAAATCTAAAATAGCCTGAGGTATCATAGATGTCACCATCTCAGTCATGGATAGGTCTATCGATTGACCTTCTCCTGTACGGTCACGATGACGTAGTGCGGCTAATACTAATGCTACCAGGGAAACCCCCACTATAGGGTCTGGCCAGGGTGCACATATAGACTGTGGTCTTCCACCCTCATAGCCAGTAAGGAAAGGCAGTCCAGCATATGCTTGGCTCGCAGTCCCCCAGCCAACCAGATCTCCAGCGGGTCCGGTTCTGCCCATTGAGGATTGTGATACTAAAATTATATCTGACTTTACCTTCTTTAGTGATTCATAGGTTAAGCCGAACCTTTTGGTCACCGGAGTTGTAAAATTTTCAACCACTATATCTGATTGGGATATCAGCTTCTGTGCCAATGCAGTACCCTTAGGATCCTGCATGTTGATACTGCAAGTTTTCTTGTTGTAATTAAGGCACATAAACGCACCAGCCCTGTTCCATTCTGCATCGGTGACTCCTTCATGTAGAAGAGATCCACCTACATAGCCAGTATCTGGACGTAATTCACTACCGATTTTGATTACTTCTGCTCCAAGGCTTGCCATCCACAGGGTATGCAGGCACATTGCTGGTCCAAGCTCGAATGCAATTACACGGATTCCTTCCAATGGCAGTCGCACATTATTACGTTTAACTGGGATAGACGCGTCAGGGGTTGAAGGAGCAGGATTGCTCTCAGGTAATTGGTTGATGCTGATATCGAATGTTATTGCTCCAGAATGCAATTTCTGGATATCTTCTTTGGAATAACCTAATCTATCGCAAAATACTTCTTCATTATGTTCACCCAGTAATGGGGCAGGACTGCGACTTGCTCCTTGTGGTGGTGTAGATGAAAAATGGTATGGGATCCCTGGGTATTTGAATTTCCCAGCGATAGGGTGATCAATTTCCTCCCAAAATTCTCTATAATGATATTGTTCTATATCCATAACCTCAGAAGAGTCACTTATTGGGAACATGGGGACATGGAATTCTTGAGCCATGCTGAAGAGTTCAGCTTTAGTGTGATTCGACATAAATATCTCTAGTTGACTATCGAGGTAATCAGAATGTTTTTGACGGCCTTCTCTGGTTGATAGTTCATCTGATCTTGCCCACTCTGGATCGCCCATCATCTGCTTAAGAAAGCCCCAGTGATTATCCATACCGGCTATTAAGCATACGTGACCATCTTTGCATTGTAGAGCACGATTTGGCCCACGCTTCAACCGTCCAGACCTAGGGTCTTCAGTGTACGACCAAGAAGCTACGAAGTTTCGTATCATTGTTGCCATGGATTCTTGGGCAGATACGTCTACTAATTGGCCTTCTCCAACGAGGTCTCTATGTCTTAGTGCAACCATTGTTGCGGATGCCGCTGTCCATCCGGCCATCATATCTGCTTGGTATTCAGCTCCTTTTAGAGGATGCTCGGTTTCTGGATAACTTACGAAATCGAAAGGTGTATCTTGGCCAGTTCCACTAGAGTGGAAAGCAGTTAAGTCATTACCTTTATAGTCTGACCAAGGACCTTCCCATCCGAATGGGGTTATAGAAGTGAGTATTATTAGAGGGTTAACTTTTTTTAGATTCTGGTAATCCAGTCCCCATTCTTTCAACTGTCTAGGAATGTGGTTGTCTATAACTACATCTGCAGTGGCTACCATTTCTAGGAATATTTTTCTTCCAGTAGGATTGCTGACATCTAATGTGACTCCAGTTTTTCCAGCATTGATATATAAGTATAGGCCACTCTTTTCAGAATGTGGAATATCTCCTGGGAATGGTCCTGCCAAGCGTGATCTATCACCTATTGGAGGTTCAATTTTGATAACCTCAGCTCCTAGGTTGGAGAGTATGCGAGCGCACCAAGGAGCGGTAACATAGTCCCCGAGCTCTAGTACTTTTAAGTCTCCGAGAGCACCTTGTGGCATCTCTTCCTCCTTTGATTAGATCAAGGACACAACCGATAACAATCCTCATGATATTTAAGGTACTACATATTGTCAATGATCATCATTGTACTACGGAACGCTCATGTAAAAATCAGAACTAAACTGAAAAACGGTGTATAATATGTATGGAATGACGCATTACAGAATTGAAATAGATTTTTTGGTCTCCATAAATTGATCAACGAGATTGTGTTTGTATAATCAGGGTTGTGGTCTAATGTTTCGTTGTTGTATATTCACATAAGATGGTGTTTCACAATTCCCTAATATAATTCGAATTAGGAGAGACTAATGGATGCAATGAATTTGCCTGGAGGATATGCGGGTAAGATTTTGAGAGTGGATCTCACTTCCGGTGAGACATGGACTGAAAATTTGGATCCAGAATTCACTAGGCAATACGTTGGAGGAGCCGCGCTTGGTGCAAAAATCCTTTGGGACGAAGTTCCCAAAGAAGTGAATTGGGATCACCCGGATAATAGGCTGATAATGGCAACTGGACCACTGGCTGGTACGCCAGTTTGGGGGAATGGAACTCTTAACGTTGTAACCAGAGGTGCGATGACTAACGGAGCGACCTCTACTCAGGCAAACGGGTTTTTTGGGGTGAATCTAAAATATTCTGGGTATGATGCTATAGTATTCCAAGGTCAGTCATCCAAGTGGGTATATCTACATATACAAGACGACGACGTAGAACTTCGCGATGCCACACACTTGCTCGGAAAAGACACTTGGGATATGCAGGACTCTCTTTACAGGGAATATGGATTATCGGGGCATCAGTTGAGTGTGTATGGTATAGGCCCTGCAGGTGAAAATTTAGTGAGGTTTGCTGCTATTGAGGGTGATTATGGACACGTTGCGAGTAAGAATGGATGTGGCTGTGTGATGGGAAACAAGAAAGTTAAATGCGTGGCTATAGTCAGAGGGAGTAAAGGGATTAAGGTTCACGATACATCAGGAGTTATACAGGCTGCAGAGAGCATGTCTTATGATCTACAAAATAACCCAGCACTAAGACAGCGATATCTTTATGGAACGCTGGGTGGGCCAATGACGAATTATAGGATGGGGGCAGTTCCTATAAGAAATTATGAGACGAATATATTCCCTACTCCTGAAACACACCATGAGTGGGAAGCACCTGCTCTGAGAGAGCGATTCTCGCATAGAGGTCATCAGTGTGGATCCTGTGGCATGCATCATTGTCATATGAACGTAGTTAATAAAGGGCCGAATAAAGGCACATTAGTGGATGAGCCAGAATCTGAGGGATATAACAGTTGCGGTCCGCAATTAGGTGTACTCGATCCAACGGATACTGCCTGGCTGAATACACAGGTAGACAAAGCAGGAGTCGATGTGAATGAGTGGGGATGGGTTTGTGGATGGGTGATGGAATGTTACGCGAAAGGGTATATAAGCAAGGAAGATTTAGGGTTCGATTTGAATTGGGGAGATATAGAAGGAATAAACAGATTACTCCAGATGACTGCTAATAGGGAAGGTTTCGGTAATATACTAGCCGAAGGTGTTAAACGGGCGGCAGAGTCATTGGGATCGCCTGCTCTTGAATGTGCTGTCTTCACTGGTAAAGGTAACACTCCAAGAGGGCACGATCATAGAGGTAGATGGTCTGAGCTATTTTCTGGGGTAGTGGGTAGTATAGGGACGATAGAGACATCACCACTTGCTCATCCTGAGGAGTTTGGTGTCTCACCAATAGCAAATGTATTTGACCCAGAAGAAGTGGCAATATCCTTGGGGCTGGCCTTAGGGAGGCGACATTTTGAGGATTCCTTAGGAGCTTGTAATTTCACTTTGGGGACTACTGTAACTCTTATATGTGGTGCATTAAGTGCAGTCACTGGCTGGAATTACACTAAAGAAGAAGCAATGAGATTGGGACAAAGGACATCAGCTCTTTTCAGGGCCTTTAGTGCTCGGTGTGGTCATACACCTGACATGGAATGGCCATCCCCGCGTTATGGTTCTACACCCAAAGACGGACCTGCAGTAGGTCAATCCGTAATACAAAATTGGGAAGTTATGCACCAAAAATATTACGAGGTAACTGGCCTGGACTATCAGACTGGCAACCCATTGCCAGAAGTACTGGAGAATTTGGGTTTGCTAGATGTACTTGAACAGATTTGGGGTAGTAAAATTCATAGTTGATACAAGTACAGTCATATGTTAAATTAAACTTCTATAGTGAGGAATTTTAAATTGAGCAATAGACTCCGTTCACGAATATACGTAATACTTGGTGTGTTAGCATTTCTTGCTGTTTATTTACTTTTTAGATATTAATGATGGTTTAATATTAAGATAATTGGCCGCTGAGTAGGAGGTATGATATGTTAGATAATCAGGGTGATATAAAGGAACATGTTCGTCAACGATATGGAGAAAGAGCACGTCAGGCATCTCAGTTGACAGTTCTGACGCCTATACAGGCTGCATGCTGTGCAGATGGTACGACTGAGACAGGAATGGATAAATCTATTGGAGCCTTTTCAAATTTGTATATTCAGGGTGATTTGGAAGGTATACCTCTGGAGGCGATTGCAGCCTCTGCTGGTTGTGGTAATCCAACGGCTCTAGCTGGTCTCAACCCTGGTGAAAGGGTCTTGGATTTAGGTTCGGGTGGTGGTATAGATTGTTTCTTGGCAGCAAGGCAAGTGGGTCCTACCGGGCATGTTATAGGTGTGGATATGACATCAGATATGTTATCTTTGGCTCGGAAGAATGCTGAAAGACTTGGGATCTCCAACGTAGAATTCTTAGAGGGATACATAGAAGATATTCCCCTACCAGATAACACCGTAGACGTAGTTATATCAAACTGTGTAGTGTGCTTATCACCGGACAAAGATGCGGTGGCTAGAGAAGCTTTCAGAGTACTTAATAGGGGTGGCAGGATACATATATCAGACATAATGGCATTGGGGCCTATGCCACAAGAATTCCGTGATAATCCACATAAATGGGCGTCTTGTGTCTCTGGAGCTGAAGAGCAAGAAGAGTACTTATCACATCTTCAATTGGCAGGCTTTGTGGACATAGACATTAGGCATGACGGTGCTCCGAGGCCACAGGAAGATGGTATGCCTGAAGTTGTAAGTGTAAAGGTTGTAGCTTATAAGCGATAGACATTTCTATATTTCCACTTACATATCACGTTTAGAATGGTAGATTAATGCCAGAACCCTCCGCTTTAGCCTTGTTGTATATGTGAGTTGCTACTGCTATATCCTCCAGCCCTATTCCCTGTGATTCGAATAAAGTTATGTCAGTATCATTTTTTCTGCCTGGTATTTGTCCAGCTACAATGTGGCTCAACTCGAATACATTGTCCCAACCGAGGAGTCCAGATGAAATAGGCAAAGTCAGGTCTGCACATTCTAATGCCGCTTGGTCTTTGGCATCTACGGCTATAATAGAACTGCGTGTGATAGCTATGTCATCTAATTCTCTTCTGTCTATAGAATTAGCTCCTGCAGCATTAATGTGCATACCAGGTTCAAGCCAGTCACCCATTAGAACTGGATCCAATGTCCTTATATTTGTGATGGCAATAGCTATGTCTGTCCGCTCTATTGCTTCCTGACCTGAAGATACTGGTATAACTTCTACACCTAATAAGTGGGCCATTTCACGACAAAATTGTTCTCGTCTCTCTACGTTGCGACTATAAGCTTTTATAGTTTTTATAGGACGTACAGCACACACAGCTGTTAATTGGGATATTGCCTGATGCCCTGTACCAATTACTCCAACTGAAGATGAATTTTCTTTAGACATATACTTGGTTGCTACACCACTCGCAGCTCCAGTTCTTATTTGCCCTAATTTACGAGATTCAATGATGGCAAGGAGTTCTTGTTTTTCTCCGCCGTAAAGCGTAACCATAGAGCCACCACTACCCATTACTTTGAAACCACCAAATCCACTTTGTCCAAGTACTGCTACCATCATAGTGACACTTAGGTCATTAGATGCAGTGCGACTTCTCGGATGATTCATACCAGTACCATTGGCCTGTTCAATAAAAGCTGCCTCTAAAGAATTTACAGCTTCATTTATAGGTAAAAGACGTATTACATCTTCTTCGGTAAGAAAAATAGCCATGATTTATCCTCCTATTATCGCCTAAGGTTTTAGTCTATGTCTGAAGATACCCGAACCAACATTTTCCCAAAATTGTTTCCGTGAAATAATCCCATGAATGCCTCTGGGGCGTTCTCAAGTCCATTCACTATATCTTCCATATACTTGAGCTTACCCTGCATAAGAAGGTCTGTGAGTCTTTGGCGGGCCGATTCTGATTTATCTGCGAATCTTCCAACAATGAACCCCTCCATGCTTGCCTGATTCACTAATAGCTGACGTAAGTTACGTGGACCAAGATCAGGTTCTTGCAGGTTATATTGTGATATCTGTCCACAGATTATTATTCTGGCTTTATATGCGAGATTATCCATAGCCGCATCGGTTATAGATCCTCCTACATTGTCAAAATATACATCTATACCTTGAGGACAACTGTCTTTTAATTGATCTTCTACGGATTCGGCTTTGTAATTTATGACAGAATCAAATCCCAATTCATCTAATAAATATCTAATCTTGGCATCGCTGCCCGCAATACCTATTACCCTACAACCAGCTAATTTCGCCAACTGTCCAACTATTGCTCCAACAGCACCTGATGCTCCAGACACCACCACTGTTTCCCCAGCCTGTGGCCTGCCTATTTCAAATAAGCCATGATAGGCTGTAAGTCCAGGCATACCAAGTATTCCTAAAGCGGTAGATATAGGAACTGATGCTGGGTCTACAATACGCACGTTACTGCCATCTGATATTGAATAATCTTGCCATCCAGAAGATATTGATACGAAAGTTCCGACCGGGAACTTTGCATTTAGACTGACCACTACCTTACCAACTGTGCCACCTGGCATAGTAACGCCTACTGGGTGTGGAGGAGTATATGAAGGGGCATCACTTATTCTGCCTCTCATATAAGGGTCTACTGATAACCAGATAGTACGGATAAGTACTTGCCCTTCCTTAGGACTTGGAATATTTGATTCGAGCATACGGAAATTGGAAGATGTCGGATAACCCGTGGGTCTACTGTCTAATATTATTTGTCTGTTTACTTGTTCATTTAACATGTTCTGCTCTAGAAAATATTTACATTTAGGAATATGGATTATATTGAACCTTGAAGATTCTATCACGTATGTCCATTCAGTCTCCATATAAGGGCATTCCTCTGATATCAAACTATAGAGTAGAATAATCAACGAAGGATATCTATGAGATACATACTACATGCAGACATGGATGCTTTTTATGCATCTGTTGAGCAACTAGACCATCCAGCATTCAGAGGATTACCTTTAGTAGTAGGGGGGTCTCCGGCAAGCAGAGGTGTAGTCGCTGCTGCTTCATACGAGGCGAGAAAGTATGGAATACGCTCAGCAATGCCAATGGTTACAGCTATTCGACTATACTCCAATATTATAAGAGTTCCTCCGAGGTTTACGAGATATAGAGAAGTGTCTAACCAGGTCATGAGCCTATTTCGTGAATTGACTCATTTAGTCGAACCACTATCTTTGGACGAAGCCTACCTTGATATCAGCAAAGAGGTATTCAATGAATCCGCATTAGAAGGCATAGGTAGTCAACTCAAATTATCAGTTAGAGAACATACTGGTTTAGCAATCACAGTTGGAGGCGGTACATCTAAGACTGTCGCGAAAATCGCATCACAAATGGCTAAACCTGATGGGCTGCTATTGATAAAGTCTGGTCAGGAGAGATCATTCCTTAACCCATTGAATGTCGGTATTCTTTGGGGAGTAGGTCCAAAAACTGAATCTGTATTGAAGCAACATGGCATTGATAAGATCGGAGACTTAGCTGAAAGGGATAGTGAATGGGTATTAAGGGTATTGGGGAAAAGGGGGATGGAACTTCAGTCGAGAGCGCTGGGGGAAGATTTATCCGAGGTGTCTACATCACGGGAGACTAAATCGGTTAGTGTAGAGACCACTCTTTCAGAGGATATAATAGACCCAGCAGTTTTGAAGTCTGAACTCAAAAAATTATCTGATAAATTATCTACAAGAGTCAGGAAAAATGGCCTTATGTTCAAAACAATCTCACTGAAATTGAGGCTATCAGATTTTACTACGTTTACTCGCCAGCACACACTCACATACATTACTGAAGATACGGGTATAATATTCCAGATTTCTATGGATTTATTAGAAAAAGAGATGAAACCAGGACTGGAATTTCGTTTGTTAGGTATAGGTGTTTCCGGATTTCGAGAGACCGGTCAATTGGTATTGTTTACTACTGAAGATACAGAGATTCATTAAATATTATTAGACAGAGGATTTTATTTAAATGCCTGAAGATGTTGAGATATTAAGTGGGAATGCAAAACTAGATTCCTATCTGAATAATTTACCACTGGGACTTAAGGAACATTTACTTAGGGCCAGCAATAAAGCTAAAGAACTCGCATATATACATGGATTGGACTCTGAGAAGGCAGGATTATCAGGACTGTGTCATGATATCGCAAGAGTTATGAAGGACGATGAACTGTATTCCAGAGCCATAGAATACAACATAGAAATTCACCCCGTGGAAGATAAGATAAGAATGCTGCTTCATGGTCCTGTTGGAGCAGAAATACTTTCCAGAGAATTTGAGATAAGTGATTCAGAAATACTTGAGGCGATTTGGTGGCATTCTACATTTAATCGTGGATTAGGGCCTATTGCTAAAGTTACTTATCTTGCAGATAAACTGGATCCAAATAAAGCCTCTCGTTTTAACGATATGACTGATAAGCAGAACCTGGCCGAAAAGAATTTAGATCAAGCTATATTAACCTTTCTGGAGGAAGAGATAAGCAGCATGATATCTAGTGGTAGGCAGATACACCCAGCTTCTATAGAAGGGCGTAACTGGCTACTTGAATTGTTAAACTAAGTTCAGAGTATTAGGTTTTTCTACTCGATACCTATAAGAAGAAATATTGGTACTATTGCCATAAACATAATTATGGATGCTGGTATGAATGATAGTAAGACAACTACGATAGCTCTCATTGTGGAATTATAATCTAGCGCCTGTCTCACTGCTACTACCATTGTGGCTATGCCCCATATACTGAGTATGAATGTAACAGGAGCGGCTAGGAAGCTTAGTAAGCCTATGATTGCTAGCACGCCAGGTGCCTGTGCAAAACCAGTGGTTCTAGCCAACTCTCCCCAATTAGCTTGTGTAGTAGGTTCAGGTAGGAGCTTTGCTCCTATTATGTAGGTTACTCCAGCCCATATAGCCCAGCTCAATATTCCGAATAATGTTGCTATCAGGATACCGATAGGATTGAAGGACTCAACTAAAGCTCCGGAGATTGAGGCAAGTATTACAACTAGCATTGCAGACCTAGTAGCCGACTGATCAGCTTCAACCTCTTCGTATACCCGTACATCAAACATGGCTGCCCTAATCATTCTATTAATCAATGCTGTTTACCTCCCTAAAGTCGATTATTCTGAGCATAAGCCGGGATTTAATTCACAGGCTTGCTTTAGATCCGATTTACCTAGCTCTTTATTGCCTAATTTATTATGTGTGTTGCCTCTATTCTTGTAGTATATGCCGCGATCGCCGTATAACTCAATTGCTTTATCAAATGAGGCCAGAGCTTTCCCATACTCTCCTAATTGAAAGTAAGCCTCTCCAGTCTGATTATACGCGTTACCATGCCCTGGATCTGATTCTATGACCGCATTATTTAAATCTATAACCTTTTTATAGTCCTCTAATTTGTAGTAGGTGAGGCTACTATAGAAAGCAGTTGAAATATCTGAGGGATTTAGATTGACAGAAGTTTCCCAATCTTCTGCAGATTGATAGTATTTCTCTTGCGTAAAATAAAACCATGCTCTGTCCCCATATAGTGTGGCGTCTTTTGGTGATAAGGATATTGCACTGCCAAAATCCTTCTCGGCTAAGTCGAAATTACCAATCATGTCATGAGTTCTGCCTCTAACCCTGTAGAGCCGCACATTATCTGGGGCCACTGGTCTGGTCTTGATAGCTTCATTAAGGCTATCAAGGGAGAGGTCGAGTTTACCGATCATTCGGTATATCTCGGATTTTGCCTCATGTGGAGCGGAGGAATTTGGGTCTGCTTCTACCGCTTTATCTAATTTCTCTATTGCCTCATCGAATAGACCTTGGTGGTATAAATTCACACCTTCCTCGAAGTGATTTACATTTGATAGACTCTGACTATCACATGAAGTCATTAGTATTATTGAGACAAGCAATAAAAAGGAGGATGATAATTTAGTTGATACTTTTATAAGTAGGGTATTTGGCATATTGTCCTGTGTCTAACCATTTAATCTGTTGATCCACTTAGAAAATAACAGTAGATTTTGTTCGACCTTTGATTTAGCAAGTTCATTTACCAGTTGACCTTGTTCATCAAAATTGGATATGCCGCCTGAGATGCCTACATCTCCATTTGGCATGACTAACGTTCCTGGATAGACTAACACTTGTCTTATTTGTGGCTGCACGAATGAACCTATTCCCATCGCTCCACCAGACATTGTCATAATCGATACGGGTTTTCCATCTAAAACGTTGCCAGGATGACTTACGCGCCTTGACGCCCAGTCTATTAAGTTTTTAGTCACAGCTGGGATGCCGTGATTATATTCGGGACTTACAATTAATAGACCATCTGCGGAAGCAACAGATTCCTTAAAATCTATTACTGACTGAGGTGGACCTTCATCCTCTACGTCTCCGTTATATAGTGGTACATCATGTATGTTTAATTCTTCTATCAACATGTTCGCAGGGGCCAATTTTATAGCAGACCTTAATAGGAGTCTGTTTACAGATCCGTTTCTCAGGCTACCTGCAAATGCTACGATCTTTATTTTTGCGTCAGTCATTTTAACTACTCTTTCATTAGATAGTATTTCCTTTATATCTCCTAATATTACAATATATAGCAAATATAAAAAACAAATTGATATTTGGATGTTGATATAATGGCAACTAAGGTGGCTACTAGACAAATTTCGACATTAATTTATTGATTACCATTATTGTGCGAATTCATTATACAATCGGGCATTAATATACTATATGTAATGCCAATATAGCTAACACCTCCAATATATTGTATTTAATACTAGTCCATTGCAAAAAAGTCTGTTAATATGTGCCGGCAATCAGACTCGAAGTCTTAATGGCTGAGGAGGATTTACTATGGGAAGTATGTCTGTAAAGAAACTCGGAGGTTTAGCGCTTATAGTTGGACCAGTTTTGGCTGTACTTAGCTATTTAATTCGCCCAGGTGGAGGAATAGTCGGAGGTACTGTAGATCCAGCAGATGCAGCGGCATCAGTTGGCGTACTTTTGGCAAACGGTGACCTTGCCAGTATCTCTCTTACACTGATACCAATAGGTTTGATTCTTATGTTGTTTGGTTTCCGGGCTCTCACTGAGAGTTTAGAAGGTAACGGAGGAGCAGTCGCTAGATTGGGTTTGATGTTCGCTTTAATTGGAATAATCGGGTGGACTATTGGAGGAGCACTCGCTGCTACCATAGCTGGTGGTAATTCAGGACCAGCTGTAGGTGCTCTATATGCTGCATCACTTGGTATAAATACCCTTGCCAGCATTCTTGCTGCCATTGGTTTCGTGGGTATTACTTATGGGATCTACCTTAATGATAAATGGGCACATAGGAAGACTCTCACATTGGTTGTTTTTATTATTCAAATTGTGCTCCTGTTGAGCTCCATATATGCTGGATTGGACATTACTTTTCAGCAAACTGCGGGCATGATAGGCGGGGGTGGATACTTGATCACTGTTATCTGGGGAATCCTAATTGGACGCGATCTTATGGCAGGTGAATAATAGTTACTTAATGTAACAGTTTACCTAATATAGATGCTCTGTATTGCCGAATGTTGTATTAATAGTTTGGAAATTAAGGCCCCGCAGTTAACAAACTACGGGGCCTTCTTCAATTCAGAAATCAGTTATATTTTACTTAAAATGGCAGCGAGCTAGTGCTGTTGTATAATTTAAAAATATCATTAAATAGTGATTGCAAATTTAGACTGAAGGGATATTTATGGATAGGGAAGAAGCATGGTCCTTAATAGAAGAATTTATACAAACTGATAAACTCAAGAAACATGCTATAGCAGTAGAAGCGTCAATGAGAGCATACGCCATAAGAGTAGGAGAGGATGAGGATCTGTGGGGTGTTGTTGGTATGTTGCACGATTTTGATTATGAAATTTGTCCGTCTCCAGAAGAACACGCTGCATTTGGTGCGGCAATACTTAAAGAACGTGGGTGTTCAGAAAACATAGTTCGTGCAATACTCTCTCACGCGAATCATACAGGAGTGATTCGTGAAAGCCCAATGGAGAAGGCACTATTTGCAACTGATGAACTTTCTGGTTTTATAACAGCTGTTGCACTTGTGAGACCAAACAAAAGTTTGTCTGATACAACTCCAAAATCTGTAAGGAAAAAAATGAAAGACAAGGCTTTTGCCAGAAATGTAAGCCGAGAAGACATAATACAAGGAGCGGAAGAATTGAATATAGATTTAGATGAGTTAATTCAATTCGTGATAGATTCGCTCAAGCCTGTTGCTGGTCAATTGGGATTGAGCGTAGAGTAAGTATGGATTCCTGAAGTGTATATTAATAAACTTTTTCGAATTTTTGAGATATTGATTTATGAGAAATACTGCTTCTAAAGATATCTACTATGGTTGGTTAATAGTGGCGGCATCATTTTCCATAACCGTTATTGGAGGCGGGATTAACAGTAGTTTGGGTGTATTTGCTTTACCTATGAGCGACGAGTTTGGTTGGAGTAGAGCCCTGATATCGTCTGCAGTAGCGATTGGAATACTGTGTAGCGGTTTAAGCCAGGCCTTCTGTGGATACCTTCATGACCTTATTGGTGGTCGAAAACTAATAATTGTAGGGATCCTGTTAGTAGGCATAGCCACAATATTACTGTCTATGACATTTAATTACCTTTATTTCTTGATTTTATTTGGTATCGTTCGATCTACGTTAATGAGTTCTATATCAATAACTACGATAGCCGTACTTGTAGCAAAATGGTTTAAGAAAAAACGTACAACTGCCATGTCTATAGCGGCATCTGGAGGCTCTGTTGGAGGATTGTTACTGGTTCCATTTTCAACATATTTGATTATTGTTCTGGATTGGAGAATCACGTGGTTCATTTTGGGACTAGTCATTTTGATTTTAGTACTACCAACAGCCTATCTGATATTGAGGAGCGAGCCCAGCGATATAGGCCTTTTACCAGATGGTGAAGATATGGGGGACAATCAATCTGGAACAAATGGTTTATATGTGGAAGATGGACCTTTAGTGGTATCTTCTTGGAAAGATGCGTTTAATTCTTATCCTATGTGGCAATTATTGAGTGGTTATTTTGTATGTGGCTTCACAACTTTAATAATGTCATTTCATTTCGTCCCATATGCCATAGAAGAAGGTTTTTCTCCGTCAACTGCTGCTATGGCTTTTGGCTTGTTGAGTATTATGAATACTATTGGAGTGTTAATGGTTGGTCCAGTAGCAGATAAATTGGGTAATAAGAATCTCCTTGGGTTAGTATATTTCGCTAGAGGTATAGGGTATATTTTATTATTGTTCTTGCCGGGTCAATATGGACTGTGGGCATTTGCTATAGTCGGAGGAGCTTCATGGATAGCTTCTGTGCCACTCACATCTACTTTAACTACTAATATCTATGGCCTAAGAAAAGCTGGTACTCTCACAGGGTTGGTATTTATGTCACATCAAATAGGTGGATCTTTTGGTATTCAGTTCGGTGGAATTATGCGAGACCTAACGGGTTCCTATTTTGTCCCATTCTCGATAGCTGGACTTACCCTGATAATAGCTAGTATAGCGAGTTTTACTATACAGGAGCGGAAATACTCTTCTAGAAATATTCTTGTAGATAATCTAGGTTGATTTATTTCTTGACTATTAATAAATTTCTTCATCATGAGGCCCCAGGAGACCCGACTTTATTGAAGTGGGTAATGGAGAGGGTTGATCATTTTTTACGCCTTGATGCTGCTGTACTGGTGGTGATATTTGGATTATTGATTCTTGCCATACCTGTATTAATAATAGGATTGTATATCTTAAGAATTAAGATACCTTCTGGACGATAGAATTGGTGAAGCTACTATTTAGAAGACCCTTAAGAACACAAGTATACCTACGAACAATAGTATCGTTGGCGAAACCAGAAGAAGACCAAGGTACCATTTCTCCGCTATATTATGTGTTTTGATCATGAAAATTATTACTGCGCAAGTAATAATGAAAGTAAAAGTATATACGGCAGTGAATGGATCCAGAATTAAGACAATCAGAACTGGTGTGACAAATAGCATGCCTATAAAAACAAGAATAACCACCCTGACAAGTAACCATAAGAATGCCCGATTATTCATATCTTCCGTAAAATCTAGTAGACTGGTTAGGTATTTGAAGTAGTTAATCATCAGATTAATTTTAGCATAAGCATAATATTATGTGATTGAGCATTCTATCGAGGTTCATATACTAAATCAGGTATTATTTATTCAGGCAAGTCAAGTTGTTAATATACACTGGCGTTTGTTATTAAGGTAATTGCGTATCTGATATATCAGGTACTTCTGGCAAGGATAGAAGTAAATTTTTTGAAAGTGAAGTGACGGATGAGTTGGTTACTTATAGCATTAGCAAGTTCAGCATGTATGGGATTGGTGAATATATCCGATAAACTTGTTATTCACAGGTACGCTAGAACACCTCTCACCTTGCTTTTACTAATGGGTATTACTCAGACTACTGTAGGTATTGTTTTATTATTATTTTGGGGTGTACCGGTCGAGGCTACTATTACTACAAGTTTATCAGCTATTGGGTCTGGAGTACTTTCTGGTTTCGCTGCATTCTTGTCACAAAGAATTCTGTACACTCAGGAAGTCTCTCGCACAATACCAGTAACTCAATCCGCACCTATATTTACTGCACTTCTGGCATTATTAGTACTGGGTGAGTCGATTCAGATTGTAAAGGGTGGAGGTATTATTATAGCTGTTATAGGAAGTGCTTTGATATCTATTAGGACTAACGGTGGTGGTTCTGATGGAGTAATTTTGTATAAATCTTTCTATATTCTGATGTTCTCCGCATTTCTATTTGGTGCTTCTACAGTAATAGGTAAATTAGCACTTGAGGAGTTGCCAGTCTTGTATACACATGGTTTGAGGACACTTACCCTGGGAATTATTTTGCTGTCCTTTGCTTTCAGGCAGGAGCCATTGAATGATGTTAAATCTCTCTTCTGTAAACGAAGTCCAGCTCTGCTCTTCGTCACAATAAACGATTTTATTACAGCACAAGCAGGGCTTATTATGTTTGTTTGGGCTCTATCTCTGGGACCCGCATCTCTAGTGGGAGCTGTAGCTGGTACCAGAGCTTTGTATATAGTCATATACAGTATTGCTATCACAAAGATTTGGCCGAGAGCATTGGGTGAGGATATCTCTACTGGATCAGTACTAATAAAATTGTTTTCAACATCGTTTATAGTTGTAGGCATTACAGTGATAGCCATATAGATTACGGGTTAGTCTAGGTGGAATGACAAAAATATATACCAATATTATCCAGCGTTGATTTCTCTGTCCATAGCTTTCATAGTAGGTGTATATTTTTTAGGGCGTTGGGGTACAGTAACGCCTAAAAGTAGGAATGCTCCTGATGCATTAACTATTGCCAGTATTAGGAATGCAACCTTGTATGAACCTGTGGTGTCAAATATAAATCCTGCAAGTATAGGTGCAATGAGGACAGAGACACTACTTACTGGATCCATTAGACCTGCAAGTCTAGAAAAGTTTTGTCTACCAAAAACATCAGCCCTAAGTACCGTCATTAGTGTCCCTCGTGTACCAAATGCGATACCGAATATCGTCGCGAAAATCATTACATCGATGTTAGAGTCTGCGAATGCAAGTATTGCTACAGCTATACCTTGAAGGATAAAAGCTGTAGCAATTATCTTCTTTGTTCCCAGTATGTCTCCTAGAAACCCACCTGCTAGTCTGCCAAAGGCAGAAATAACTAATGTGTAGGATACAATACTTGCAGCTACTAGCTCAGTTATACCGATGTCTACCAAAGCAGGTATCTGGTGTACTTGAAGTGCTCCCCAAGCGGTAATGCCAGCCGAATGGGAAAGGCCCAAGAACCAAAAACTGCGACTTTTCAGAACCTGCATTATTGATGTGTTTTCTACATTAGCTTCTTTGCTGTCTTCAGTGTCTTCGTTCAACACAGATTCAGGATCTGCCCCATCTGGTAGATACCCATAATCTTCAGGACGGGGACGCATAAGTAGCGCCAGTGGTATGCCAACAATAATGACCAGAAAACCTATCCAGATCGTAGTTTGGCGCCATCCTATGTTAAGAATAGACCATGCAAGAATTGGTACAAATAAAGCACCTATACTTCCTCCAAGTTGGTAAATTGCTATAGCTCGACCGCGCGATTTATCAAACCAGTTAATTAAAACCGTTACTATTGGTAAGAAGCCAGATATGCTTTGACCTAGTGTTACCATCAGGAAAGCTCCATAAAACTGGTAAATGTTTTGACAGAGGCCAACTGCAATGAATCCTAATCCAAATATCACCCAGCCGGTCACCATGTAAGGTCTTGGACCCATCCAGTGTATTAGATATCCCTCTAGCGGACCCGTTAGCCCACCTTCTAACCTTCTCAAAGAGAATGCAATTGATACTGCTGTACGGGTTGTTTCAAACTCTCTTATGATAGGCAATACCAGAGTCTGTGCACCGACATTGAAAACCGCAGATTGTATGGTGCTTACTATGGTGGATACTGTAACTATCCACCATCCATAAAATATACCGGTCCTCTCTGTTCCGGAAGAACCGTCCGAAGGGGGTTCAATATCGTTTTTTATGTTGCCTCTCCATTGACAGGATCCTGATTTTTTCTATCTTCCAACTGTTTCTCTGCGAGATTACGATTTACTAAGAGAGTATGTTCTCAATGTGCGGAATCAAAGGCTACCATATAGAATATTATCATATATTGCAATTTACGATTCAATAGTAGTTGATATCTATTCGCCAATTAACTTTATTCTTCTAGATAACTCTTAATATAACATGATATTGTATAATTTGAGATGTGGTACTAACAATTCTGCACAATGGCACTTGCAAAAGTACGAATCAGGATTAGAAGATATTTCTTACAACCTTGAGTGATTTTCTTTTCTTATTTCGTAATATTATCAATAGAGAGTCCACATTAATATGATAACTAATTACTCCAGTAGGCAAGTCTCACTTACTGCGATAGTACTTGCAATATCTGTGATGGGGGATTCCATGCTATATGGAGTTCTACCGTCTCACATAACCGACTTCGGGCTTACCGCAGGTATTGGTGTAGGATTGATACTGAGTGTAAATCGCTGGGTACGCTTAGTATCAAATAGTTGGGCTGCAATTGTTTATAATAGATTTGGTATTAGAGTTCCGCTTTTCTTATCCATAGGTTTGGCTATCGCAACTACTGCTGCATATAGTTTATTCCATGGGTTTTGGCCCCTGTTAATATCAAGAATATTTTGGGGAATCTGTTTCTCTATACAAATAGTCTCGTTGTATATGGTGGTGCTAAGGGAAGCTCCAGAGCAGCGCGGAAGGCTCATGGGGCTATATAACGCCATATTTAGATCTGGCAGCTTGGTCGCAGTATTAATTGGTGGCGCGTTGGTGGATATTCTGGGAATAGATATTGCTTTTCTGATAGTTGCAGTAGCTATGCTGTGTTGCATTCCAATTGTGATGTTGATAGCTGAAGATGAAACCCATTCTATGGGTAATATGGCTGATACTGAAGTTAATCACAGATTCAATATTTGGACATTAATACTGGGTACGAATATTGAAAATATTACATTGAGAAGCAAAATATTAGCAGTAAATTACACTAGATTCACTCATACATTTGCAGTTTCCGGGCTTGTCACATCAACGATAGGGTTACTACTGAAACAAAGGATTGGAGAATCATTGTCAATAAATGATCTCACTCTAGGAATAGCAACCATCACAGGGATAGTTCTTTCAATAAGTTGGTCAGGTGAAGTTATATCATCGAATTATTTTGGGCAAATATCGGATCGTTTTGGAAGAAGACCTGTGATCTTGCTGTGTGTTCCTGTTATGGCTATAGGATTACTCTCCTTAATAATAAATAATTCCTTTATGCCTATTCTAGTTGTTCCAATAATATTCTTAGCAACAACTGCTGGAAAGATAACTCTAGACGCATCAGCTGGAGACCTATCTCCACATGCCGATAAAGCTCATGTAATGAGTAGATATTCCACATGGGCAGATCTTGGAGCTGCGTCAGGCCCTATCGCCGGTTATGGCCTGATGGGCATGTTGGGTCTTCACTGGATATATATAATATCCTCACTACTAATAGCATCTGGGGTAATAGCCTACGTAGTGACTACTGGGGGCACTACAACTAATGAATGAGATAAATGGCAGGCAAAATAACTAAATCATCAAAACATATAGAGTTTTATCTTGGAGTAAGTGAAGTAGCTCCCATATTGATTGGAGTTATTCCTTTTGGTATTACGTTCGGTGTCTTGGGAGCAGAATATGGATTCACAGCTGTTCAGACATTCTTGATGTCATCAATAATTTTTGCTGGTGCCAGCCAGGTTGCTTTTATTCAACTGGCCTCAACTGGTACAGTTCCACTTATAATTATACTCTCAGTTGGAATAATAAATCTTCGCCATGTTCTTTATAGTGCTGCGATATCAAGGTATCTGGCAGGTCTGCCAGTAAAATGGAAAATTCCTTTAAGTTACCTGTTAACGGACCAAGCCTTTGCAGTGACCATAAAACATATGGAAAACGAAGGAGAATCCGAGTTTTCACACTATTATCTCTTGGGGAGTGGTATAACTCTTTGGTTGGCATGGCAAGCCTCTACACTAATCGGTATATTGTTGGGGAAAACGATACCTGAAGAACTTAACCTTGGATTTGCTATACCACTTGTTTTCCTTGCACTTATCGCTCCGGAAATCGTAAAACATAAGAGTCATGCGTTGTCTGCATTAAGTGCTGGAGCAGCCGCTGTCATACTTCATGACCTACCTTCAAATCTATGGATAATATTTTCCTCAGGTATTGGGTTGGCAGTAGGAGTAATGATCAACAGAATTAGCAGTAATGCAGGAGATAAAAATAGATGATTTGGGCTACTATTGCGATATCCGGACTTGTAACCTTTTTGCTAAGATTTAGTGTGATATATCAAGTAAAGAGGTCCAATATACCAGAATGGCTAGAAAATATTCTTAAATATGTCCCAACCTCAATCTTTGCCGCTTTGATTTTCCCGGCTGTGTTCCTAGGGGATTCCAATTCTGTAGAGTTAATCGGGAATCCCAAGATACTTGCCGCCTTAGCAGCTTTAGCAGTTGCCATAGTAATGAAAAATGTAATCATAACTATAATTACAGGGATGTCAGTTCTTTGGGTATTAACTCTGATATAGAGGCCTATTAATTTCATTAAACCATCATTTGTTCTTCAGGTGTGGACACAGTCGTTGCTCATGAAAATGCAACTTGCCTTGCTGCGGAATAATTATCTGGGGCGCGGGGGCATTACCTGTGGCACGGGACTTAACATCGGAGTACCCTTATAGCAACCCACAGTGTATGGGTATTCTATTGTGGCGTGGTAATGATATCCAAGGGAATCAGAGGAGTGACCATGACATTCATCTAAGTCATCATTCGATATTTCAATGCCACCTTTACCTTTATAACCATAGATAGGGAAGCCATCATTTATGTATCCGACTATACCAGAATGACCGTCAGCCATATATTCATTATCTAGTCGTTCCGGAATGAAATGATAATGGTAATTACTCATTGCCGGGTGTCCACCAAAGATGTCTACAATTTCGTGTGCTCCGGCATCATTCCCGCGTGCATCTGCAGCGTTATAAATAACTACTCCATTCCTGGTAACGCCAATTGCACCCTGCGAAACACAGGTCGGCGATGGAGCAGCAGAAGGGCTAAATGGGTACGTAAATGAAGAGCTGCTTGAGTTTGGTATTCCAGGGTTTTGATCTATATCAGTAAGCATTTGGTAATTAGTCATAGGCCAGTCCCCAATTTTCCCATCCACTGGCAGGTTGTTTATACTTATTTGACGATCTTCTAGGGAGAGCGTTTCCGTGTAAATTCCAGTATCAGGCCTAAATGTTCCTTCTGGCAGCCATGGTTTTTTGAAGAAATCCCATACATTTTCTGCAAAATTAATCCATGTGATTTTACTCCCAGTGGATCCAGGTGCGTTAGGATTCTTCTCATTGCAAGAATACAAGTATCCTTTTTGTGGGACAGTATTTGTATTATAGTCATCGCCTAATCGCAATTTTGTGCAGTCAGGTCCGTATTCGTCATTACAAAGATCAGAATCTATTTTGAAATTTGAGCTATTGTAGCTAGTTGGGTAATCAGGGAGGGGAGTGGCTTGGGCAGATTGTTCTTTCGAAGCCTCTATTATTGAGACGAGTGATTCATCTTTATTCGCAGTATCGATTGTTGTCAGTGATGACGTGTTAGTGCACGTGACTAGTACGGCAAGAATAGTCAAGGCAACAACAAAAGATGTGGCTAGATTTAAGTTAGGCATTTACTAATAAAAAGAGTGCAATAATTAACATCATAAATATAGCAAGTGTCATTGTATGTGACTGCTCATAACAGTGCAACGATATAATTTTATAATTATAGGCACTAATATAGTATAGAGGTTAAGTTACGAATGACTTGGTTAGTTATTACATTAGTAAGTTCAGCATGTCTAGGATTAATCCATGTAATAGACAAAATTGTTCTTCATAAATACATCAAAACACCACTTACTCTAATATTACTAATCGGTGTAATAGAAATCATTGTCGGATCTGTTATGTTGTGTTTCTCGAATATACCAAACGAAGCAACTTTTTTTACTAACACATCAGCTATAGCATCCGGTGCTTTTATTGCATTCGCCCAAATACTATTACAAAGAATTTTGTACACACATGAAGTATCTCGTACAGTACCGATAGCTCAATCCTCGCCTATATTTGCTGCACTTTTAGCATTATTTATATTGGGTGAATCTATATCTATTGTTCAATGGATAGGTATCATTATTGTAGTTCTTGGAAGTATTCTAATATCACTTAAGCTAGATAATAAGTCTAATACAGTTTTCTTGAGCAAATCTTTCTATTCACTTATTTTTTCAGCAATGCTATTCGGTGCCTCTAGTGTCACTGGTAAAATTGCAGTTGAAGAACTGTCCATTTTGTACACACAAGGCTTGAGAAATGTTACGTTCGGATTGATTTTAGTGTCGTTTGCTCTTAAACCAGAGGCTATTACGGATGTTAAAGATTTGTTTCATAAACGAAGTCCAGGCCTGATATTGGTGATGATAAATGGGTTTGTCATTGCTCAAGTAGGAAGCATAATGCTGCTGTGGGCTTTGTCTCTAGGACCTGCTTCTCTGGTTACATCTGTAGCTGCCGTGAGAGTCTTGTTTACATTTATATATAGTATCGGTTTAACAAAAATGTGGACTGAATTACTGGGAGAAGATACATCAAATGGGTCTACTCTAATCAAATTGTTGTCAACGGTGTTGATAGTTGCTGGCATTGTTGCAATCTCTATATAGATCAAGGATAGGCATTAACAGCAAAGTCATCTCGTGAATTTGGTAGGGATTATTGCATGCCTAAATTATTGTAGCGGAAGATGGGATTCGAACCCACGACCCTCTCCTTGGAAATGATATGTTTTTCTGTTTCACGCTGTGCCCGCATATACCAAATGTAGTGGATATAGGCATGATATAGGATTTATCGCTCTACTGCTTCCTCACATTATGTAAAAAACACTACACCCGCTTTCACACATCAATTTTGCGCAGACAGTAATATTGGATGCTCGGCTGATTCCTTGAAACCGGCTGCGTTCCTGTGTCCACCACCACCTCTTAACTTGGCTACTGCACTCACATCGAAATCTCCTAAATTCCGATCCGATCGTAAGCTCCATATCTTAAGACCATCACCGCGTATAAAAAAGCATGCTCCGAAAGGATATCTGGTGTCCTTGGCAAGTTCACCGGCTACCTCGCTAAAATATTGAGTCTCATTTACTGCAAGCACTACGTGGGTATCAATTGTTACTTCAAATGCCTGTGACACCCGGTGTTGAATGTGCAATTTTTCAGAGCGCAATATCGCTTCCCCTTCGGTCTTCCATATGTGATCACGAGACACAATCAGATCCATTTCTTTCCAGCGATCGAATGTCCTGGGGAATGACCCCCTCCATGCTTTATTCTCCTCTGTATGAGGGAGTTCTTTAGTCCAAAGATCGTAGTCTTGCACGTATGTCAATAACGTGGGTATTGGTTCATTCGGATGAAAATATTCCCATGCCAATACAGCACCAGATTTATTCATGTCAAAATGTGCGAATGGTAAATCTGCCAAGTCATCCATTGCAGTTTTATGATGGTCTAGTACAACGAGTTTGCACCGATCGGCAATGCTCTGGAGAATATCTCGTGAATACGAAAAGTCGACCACATAAACAGTCTCACCAGATGAGACCTCCGGAAAAGCCTGTCCATACTGGACTGGAATATATTTTGCTTGGTACCCATATTTGAGCCAAATAGCATAAGCAGCTCCGAATCCGTCATCACATCCAGCATGGTATAGAACTTTCATATTTAGATCTCCTCTTTGTGGTGTCAGACATCATTGAGCCCAGGAGATGCCCACAATGGGATGTTTCCCAGGTTTCTTGTTCTCAATTCAAGCCTCAGTTCCTTACAGTTTGGAAGGACATGGGCAAACGAACTCCAAAATCTTCCAGAATGATTTAAGTGTTCAAGATGTGTGAGTTCATGGTGAAGTACGTATTCTACAAGGTACTTTGGAAGAAACAGCAGATTCCTATTCAGGTTGATGTTGCGCTCCGTAGAACAGCTGCCCCACAGACTCACCTGGTTCTTAACATATGTTTTCTTGAACCTCAATCCTCTGTCCTCGGCTAGCGAAGCAAGCCAAGGGAGCAACGAGGTCCTGGCTTTCTGGTGGAACCACCCTTGCAATTTCCGTGCGACACAGAAAACATCTTTGGGATCTACACCGACCGTTAAGGTGTGTTGCCCGCTTACTAGCAACCCATTTTGTATCTCATCAACATTTACGTAATCCACAGACCAGATTTCGCCTAGTGCTTTCAGATCGATACGCGTCGGATTTAGCTGACTCCGTCCTTCTCTGGCAAGTTGTTGAGCGCTCTTAATCCAAGGGATTTTGTTCTGTGTCATCTTTGCGACCCACGATGAATCTGCACCGTGCGGGATCACTATCTCTACCCCTTTTCTGACTGATGACTTGAAGATCAGGCGCTTTGCCCTCGAACTCAACCTAACCACGATCAAGTCATCAGGAACGGCGTGTTTGAGTAAGAGTTTATGGATTGCACCTAAGTCTAACGTAGACACTTTTTCCCCTTCAGTTTCATTTCCTATGTCCCTCAAGAAACCCTTAACCTATTATAAACTGGGCACAGGGTATGTTGCTTCACAAAGCTGTATTACCCTCCCCCAACAGCCGTGTCTTTATATATCGCTGATTATTAGCAGCGATACTACTTTGGATATACTTCCTTACTAGAGTGGATCCAATTTAGACAGCACAAATATTCTGCCTTCCGTTTGTGTAAGATCCGGTTGATATACGTACGACTTGTTCGGAGCTAGAAGTTCCTCGTAGAGTACCTCTTCGTGGTTGCCATCGCTAATCACTATTGAATATATGTCACCCGGCTCATCACTTATGCCTGAGGCTATTGAAGAAGAGTATCCTTTGGTTTTCAAATACAGCTTCGCATATCCTTGCTTATTGGTACTAAATATCCCAATCCCCACAATTCTGATATTGGCTAGAGCAACAGGCGATCCGTAATGATCAAGAATCTTCAGTATTGTTACATTCCCAGGATAAAAGAATCCAGCAATTGAACGCATCATCCTTTGTGCAAAGCCTAGTACAGGTTCCATAGGAACATTGTCAACTACGTCTTTTGCATAGCCGAATCGCTTGGGAGTCTGCCAATTTGGGCCGTATTTTATACGCAGGTATTCCTCTGGAGGATTTGGGACAAGGAAGGTTTCCCCTATGAAGTTTATCTCTTTCAATTGTTTGAAAAGCGTAACCGGGAACCATATTCCAGGCCAATGGTAAATCTGTTCGTCGATTACCCGATGAAATAGAATGTCCACTCTCATCATGTTTTTCAGCAATGTAGCGTAGATTGTGCTTTTGGAAGATGTACTTTGAACATAGTATCCACTTTCTCGGAATACTGCCAACAACGGTTCTACTGATTGCTCTGTGAACCCGTTGACTCCTAAGATAACGCCTAGATCCAGATCATCGTCCCATTGAATAAAGGCGCCATCCCTTATTGCACCAAGACAGGTTCCTTGGCGCAGGAAGAACTGCACTCCGCTGCGATTCATTACCTCCTTGACTTCGAGAAGCAACTTTGCAGCGATGGCCATATCCATTGGTGGTGTGGTTCTTGTCAGTCTGTCTTGAATTGCGGCGTTAGTATTATCACTTGATTTCATAATAAATATATCCTTTGTATCGTATTACCACCATCACTATAACTTATAAAATTGGAGATTTGTGAAACAAATCTGTGAACTAACCCCTCAACAATAGCTTTTGTCTTATTTTATGCCTAGATTTATGAGGGGTGGTACAAGACTCGAACTGACCTTTTGCGTGTGAACGTAGTGTTCTGTTGTTTCAGGCAGCAAACTCAGCAATAAATTGGGCATGGCCACTCAGAGTAGGGATAAGTAAAAATTAATAATCACGAAACTCGTTTCCGGGAAGGGAAGTTGGTTCAATAACAGTCCAACTTTCCCCACAAACTGTAGGACTAGCCAAAAATAAAAGCACTGAGCTTCTCGTTGCGGGCTTATTTTGCGTCTAATTATTGGAGCTGAAGATGAGATTCGAACTCACGCCCTTCTCCTTGGCAATGATGTGTTTTCCTGTTCCTAGGCATTCCCTTAAGTGCCAAATCTACCATTTACAGGAACAGTATTGAACCTACACATTCCCTGACATACCCCCATGTTGTAGGACAAACTGTAGGACTTCTGCTACCTCAAGGTTTTGGACCTCAACTACCTTAATAATTCTGTACCGTTACATGACCAGAACTCTTATAAATCTTAAGGCTATCTTAAGGTATCCTTGATGTGACCTTGAGGTCATTACCAACCTATAGGTTTTCCGCAACGCTCCATGCCTAGAACCACCCAGAACCTACAGGTTTCCTATAGGTCATCTTCTACCCTGATGAATTAAGGCTCTGCTAGACACCAATTGGTGTCAAACCTCAGGGTTCTAAAATCTCAAAACCTTGTGGTTTTCTTGCTATCTTTACTGAGTAATTACTCGTCTTTACTTAGTAAGAATAGGCAAGAATCTCAGAATATATGATTATTCTTGATAATATTCTCCTGATAGCGAGTATAAGCACCCCTTGCCAATACGAATCTGGATATTGGAGGAGCAGACAATTCATTAATAAGCGTTGAGGCGAGGATAGCGGTGACGGCTATGTTGCTTATAGGATCTAGCTGAGAGATTTCAGTTATCAACATAGTAAGCCCTATAGTTACTCCTGCCTTCGGCATAAGTGCAAACCCAAGGTACTTTCTGATTTGGTACGGTAGTATCGGCTGATACCGCACCTAACCAACTGCCAATAACCTTACCACCATCCCTGCCTAATACTATTAACATTGTAAGAAAGCCAGCAGATCCTAGCATATCTAAATTCATATGGGCTCCGGCTAAGCTAAAGAACAAGGCAAACATTGGTTCTTGTATAGGTTTGATAACTCCTATGTAATCTGCATCGTCTGTCTGCAGGTTAACAATAGTGAAGCCCAATACTAAGTTAACCAATATAGGGAATAATCCAATTGTTAATGCGACCTGAGAGCTTGCCAGAATAATACCCATAACCAAGAACAACCTCTGGTGCTTTCGCGAACTTATCTGACCCACAAACGACATGAAATATGCCAAAACAACGCCCAAAAGTACTGATCCCAATATGGAAAATAGTTGTTCCAGAACTACTCCAATTGCGTCCGTAGAAACGGATCCTTCTATTATAATAATTGCTATCCATGTGGAAATTGAAAAACCTATAATCGCATATAAATTGTCTAGTGCTATAACCCCTAGTAGTACTGTGGGGAGTGATCCGACCACCTTTAGTTCATCTACTATAGCCATCGAGACCGCAGGCGCTGTAGCCATACAAATAGAACCTATAACGATACCCATTACTAACCAACTGCGAAAATCAAGAGATAATTCGGGCATTAAGATTGGCGCAATATAGGTGATCAGTAATAGGGTAATCATGAATGCCAAGCCAGCCTCAGCGATTGATATATATAATATCGCCTTCTTTAAACCGATAAGGTTCTGCAATGAAGCATTCCCCCCAATCATATACGCAATTACCCCTAGAACAGGGTTGGTAAACGCATGGGAGAGTACATCTACCGTATCGTAATCCAGAACACCAATCATCCATGGACCGATTAGTATGCCAATCAACAAATAGCCTGTAACGGCGGGCATTCTTATAAACCTTACCGTCCTACCAGCGAGTAGACCTAAGGTAACTATTATTGCCACTGAATATATAATCTGTGAAGTCAACTAATCTGAACATCCAATTCTTCTGTGAGTTTTCGTTACATTCACAAAGTTTACTAGGCATGAATCACCTTGCCAAATTACTATATCTGTTTGTAAATAGGGCCAATACTCCTGATAACACACTATTTAGAACCCTGAGGTATACCAAAATATAGTATATTAATATTCCATAATACCTTTAGGGAATATTAATGTGAAACCCATGGATAGGTCTTGGGAAGGGAAGTCGGTCATCCATTAATACCCAAAACCATTTGATAGTGTGTCCTTTAGTGTGTCCTTTTGGCAAAAATCAAACCCCCTGATGTCTATCAAGAGGCATTTTGCGCCTAATTATTGGAGCGGAAGATGAGATTCGAACTCACGACCTTCTCCTTGGCAAGGAGATGCTCTACCACTGAGCCACTTCCGCTCGTCTGGTGCTAATTGCCAATATGGTTACAAGGATTACGTGCCGAGGGCCAGAGTCGAACTGGCGACACCGGCATTTTCAGTGCCGTGCTCTACCACCTGAGCTACCTCGGCTCTGTTTCCATGGTAATCTACACGTATTTAGCTGTCAAGCTGACTATTTGAAGGTAAAAGACATGTCTTAGGCTTATGTGGTATACGTGTAAAAGAAAGATATAGTTTATTTATAGTGTTAATATAATAAAAGGTATAGTGAACATTACATATTAAATTATACTCGCTCAATAAGAATGGAGATATGTGGAATATTCTGAAGCAGTAGCTCAGATACTTGGTTTTGTGGATACCATTGGGACTAGTTCACCATCGGGACTTCGTTCCAGATACGATCTATCTCAAATGGAACATTTTCTGGATGCTCTGGGTAATCCACATAATGGTAGAGTTACAGCTCATATAGCAGGAACAAAAGGCAAAGGTAGTACATCTGCTATGACCTCATCTATCCTTGAAGCTGGCAGATATAGTGCTGGTTTGTTTACATCTCCGCACCTTCACAGCTTTTGTGAAAGAATCAAAGTGGGTAATAAAGATATAACGAAACAAGAATTTGCTGACTTGGTTGAAAAGCTACTTCCAATCAGGGAAAAAACCACACTTGAGGGCCGGAAAATTACTTTATTTGAATTATTGACAGCAATGGCATTTTCATATTTTCAATACAGAAATGTATCCGCTCAAGTTTTAGAGGTTGGGCTAGGTGGGAGATTGGATTCTACAAATGTAGTTATTCCAGATGTGTGTGGCATCACATCTCTTGGGTTAGATCATACCGAAGTTCTGGGGGACACTATTGCAAAGATAGCCTCTGAAAAAGGCGGCATTATAAAGGCAGGTGTGCCAGTTGTATGTGCATCTCAGGAGACGGAGGCCTTGGAGGTATTAAAAGATATAGCTCTTAATATGGGTAGTCCTTTCTCTCTTGTCGGAGAAGATATCCATTGGGATCTGAGAAGTAGCGATTTAACTGGACAGAGGTTCGTTTTGAATACCCAGAATGATACTTATGATCTGAAAATACCATTATTGGGCGAATATCAGATAATCAACGCAGCTGTTTCTGTTGGGATGATCGAGCATTTGATAGCAGGTGGATTGGAAATAAGCAAAAAAGATATAGAAGATGGCCTCAGTAAAGTGGAATGGCCTTGCAGGATGGAGGTTCTGCAGGAACATCCACTTCTTATAGCAGACGGCGCACATAATCCACACGCTGCCCATGCGGTCGTTGGATCAATCAGAAAGCTATTTCCGGGTTGGCGCATTAAATTGATAGTAGGTATACAATCTAATCATGATGCTGATAAATTAATCGAAGAGTTGTCTATCCTTTCTCCATACTGTGTTTTTGCTACCAGATCAAGACATCCAAGGGCTATAGATTCTGGTCAGCTATACGATATGTTCGAATCTTATGATTGCAGGGTATATAAAACTGAATCTGTATCGCAGGCTTTGGATATGTGTTTCAATGAAACGGGCAGCAATGACCTGATAATAGCTATTGGCTCTCTATTCGTTGCAGCAGAAGTTAGGGAGATAATCAAAAACATACCACCAGAAGATTATCCGGTTTTTAACGCTCAAAGAAATGCTTAGTTATTTTGCTCAGTTTTTATATTTATAGAAGTAATATTATCGTATAATTGTAGAAATGCAGAATTTTGTCATTCTTAAGGATTCTTAAGGAGCTGTAATTGATAAAAGATAGAGTCCGTGTCGTTGTGACTGGTATGGGGGCACTTTCTCCGCTTGGTAATTCAGTAGAAGAATTGTGGTCTGGTTTGGTTACTGGCCGTTCAGGTATAGGTCCAATAACTTTGTTTGACCCTTCGGAATTTCCATCTGTAATTGCCGGAGAGGTGCGTGATTTCGATTTCACTAATTTTGTTAATTCGAAAGAATCCAGACGGATGGCCAGATTCAGTCAATTAGCTGTAGCTGCTGCTATTATGGCTGTACAGGATTCTAAGTTAGATATAGAAAATATGGATCGTGAAAGATTTGGTGTGGTGATGGGTGCTGGTAATGGTAGTGTTCCTACAATTCAGGAGAATTGTGAAATCATGGCCGCTAGGGGTGGTATGAGAATAAATCCGTTCTTCATGCCAATGATATTGCCTAATATGGCAGCCGCAAATATAGCCAAACATTTTGGTGCTAAGGGCTACAATAATACTGTGACTACCGCTTGTGCAGCTTCCACTCAATCTATTGGTGAAGCAGCAGAAGCTATTAGGCGAGGAGCCGCAGAGGTGATAATAACTGGGGGAACTGAGGCTCAGATAAGCGAAGTTGGGCTAGCTGGGTTTTGCATACTAAAGGCCCTTAGTACAAAAAACGATGAACCTGCGAAAGCGAGCAGACCCTTTGATGTGGATAGAGACGGCTTCGTCCCATCAGAAGGAGCCGCAGTCTTAATAATAGAAAGATTGGACCATGCCCTTGACCGAGGGGCGAATATATTAGCAGAAATCTTGGGGTTTGCAGCATGCAGTGATGCTTATCATGTGGTACAACCAGAGGAAAATGGCGAGGGAGCTAGCAGGGCTATGAGATGGACACTTGAGAATGCTGGGATAAGTGCTAATGAAGTCGACTACATAAATGCACATGGCACATCCACTCCTATAAATGACATAGTTGAGACCAGAGCGATAAAGACAATATTTGGAGATAGATCCAACAAGGTCCCAATAAGTTCTAGTAAATCTATGGTGGGTCATGTGTTGGGAGCTTCTGGTGCTATGGAGGCAATAGCATGCATAAAGACAATTGTCGAGGGATATATTCACCCGACAATTAATTTAGATAATCCAGACCCAGAATGTGACCTGGATTATGTTCCTAACGTAGGACGCAGGCAATCTGTCGATACAGTTTTATCTAATAGTTTTGGCTTTGGTGGGCAGAATGCTTGTTTGATTTTCAGGAGATATAGGGAATAGAGAGTATTTATTTTCTGAGAGCAATCTTTAGCAGTTCTACGACTTGATCATCCTGCTCCGGTAGTACGGTTCTGGGGTCAAGTATTACACTTTGTTCGTCTATTCTGGCTATCACAGGAACAGGGCCCTCTCTGAGTATCTTTGTGAAATGTTCTGGGCCATTACAAACTTTCTTATCCAGACGTAGTGTCATAGTAGGTAATGTGTCACCAGGGAGACTACCTCCGCCGACAGCTGACAGTCCAGGGGCAATTTCCCCTATATCACCTAATTGTTGGTTCCATGACAAAGCACGATTCTTAATCTCATCTATTGATGCAGATATCATGCGCCATACTGGTATCTTATCGAGAACGTTATTCTCTAAATAATGCATCAGTGTTGCGTTAAGTCCGGCTATACTGAGCTTATCTATTCTGACTGCACGAGCTGTTGGGTGATAGGAAACCTTGTCTACTAATTTCTTATTACCAATTATGATTCCTGATTGAGGTCCTCCCAACAATTTATCACCAGAGAATAGCACCAAGGGTACGTCATTTTTTATGCTTTCTTGTACTGTTGGTTCGTGTGAAAGGCTAAATACAGATGTATCAATGAAGCATCCGCTCCCTAGATCATGGATGAGTGGTATGTCACTATCATTTGAAAGTTTCACAAGGTCTGATAAGGATGGTTCATGCACAAATCCGGTAACTTTAAAATTACTTGTGTGAACCTTAAGGATTGCCCCGGTATTTTGGGTGATAGCGGAGCCATAATCTTCTATATATGTTCGGTTTGTAGTCCCCACTTCAATTAGATTAGCACCGCTCTGTTTTATGATATCTGGAATTCTGAATCCACCACCTATCTCTACTGCTTCTCCACGTGAAACTATCACATCTTGCCTGGAAGACAATGCCGATAGAGTTACAAGAAGTGCTGATGCATTATTATTAACTACAATCGCACGTTCAGCTCCAGTGATGTGTCTAAGTAGGTGTTCAGTGTTTGCATGTCTTGAACCGCGTCTGTTGAGGTTTAGATCAAATTCTAAATCCGTGTAACCTGCGGCACAGTTGATTATAGCTTTTATAGATTCTTGGCTCAGCGGAACTCTGCCGAGGTTGGTATGTATGATAATTCCTGTGGCATTTATTACACTTTTGGGTGAATGAGTTGTGATTAAGGACAATCTCATGGAAATTTCATTTATGATTGTCTCTAGGTCAGGTATTTCGGATCCGTTAGTTACGTTCTCGCGTAATTCATTCAGATATTCTCTTATTAGGCCGACCAAGAATCCACGGGTGTATTTGTCTAGGAAAAATTCCGTGCTCTTGTGGGAGAGTATTTTTTCAACGCTTGGTATTGAACGGTATTTGGTAGTCATTATTCACCTAGAGATCTTGCAGACTGCAGTGCTAGCATATCGCGAATATGGCCGACAGTGCCAAAACTTAATATAATTCCATTGATGTAGTATCTGGCCATGCACTATTGCAAAGATGCCATAGAAGCTTGTTACTCCTATACTAAACTCTGACGAAATCTATAGTATTGTACTACCTTGCTAACTGCTTTTGCGGCACGTTCAGGATTTGGAAACGTAGGTATGCCTAGGTTTTGCATGGCTTCATCAAGCTCTAGTATTACTGCACTATCTTTATATGGGGTAGGAGTCCAGAAAATCCCTAGTAATGGTTTTCCAGTGGCATCTCTAGTCTTTGCGTATAGTTCAAGTTGCTCTAGTGTGTCGTCTATACTACGCCGTCTTATTGATTGGGCACCTACCATTAGTGCGAGTATGTCAATATTTGGGTCGTTGCCTAGTAAGTTAATAATATTCTCTATATTACCGCGATTCATCCCGCCTACATCAAGTGGGTTGAAATAACTGGCACCTACCAATTGGAAGAACTCTCCCATAGATGTAAGAGTAGATTCTGTAAGTCTTGGAACGTTAAGTCCAGCCCTAGAGAAATCATCGCTCATAGAGACAGACTGTCCACCACTGCCCCCTATTATGCCAATATTTTGGCCGGTTGTTGGAGTGAGGTAAAGAAGGGCTTTAGTTGCATCCAGTGCTTCTTCTAGTGAGTCTGCTCTTATAGCACCTGCTTGGTTGACCATAGCGTTCCAAACTTCAACAGACCCAGCTAAACTACCTGTATGAGATGCAACACTACGTACTCCAGCATCTGTTTGACCGCCTTTCCATAGTACGACCGGCTTATGTGGCGTTACTTTCCTTAGTTCTTCGAAGAAACGTTTGCCATTTTTAGGACCTTCTATATAGCCACATATAAGTTTCGTTTTGGGGTCATTTGAGAAATAACTGAGTAAATCTGGGCTGTCTAGTACGATACCGTTGCCGAAGCTGATTGTTCTGTTTATTCCAATGCCATTTCCCTGCATGGCTGCGGTCATAGAAGACGCATGAGCCCCACTTTGTGATATTACTGATACGTTACCTATATTGTTTATATCTTGCCCAGCACCAAATCGCATACCCACTTCTGGATTAAACACACCCATGCAGTTTGGACCTATTATTAGAGTTCCTCCCTGAGTAGCAATATCTCTGATTTCATCTTGATCTTTTATAGCTTGTTCTTCACCTGACTCTGCATAACCTGATGTGAACATATGAACTGTGGGAATGTTTTTTTCTACAGCATCTCTAAGAACACTAGCTGCAAATCTGCGGGGCACAGCAAATACTGCGTAGTCAACAGCCTCTGGTATCTCACCAATACTCTTGTAATTTTCTATTCCCAGCTCTTCTATGCCCTCTATATCACTATCAGCTACCTGTACTGAATATAATTTACCTTTAAAGTCGCTCATATTTCGTAGCCAGATATAGTCGTCTGCTCGTCGTGCACCAATGACGGCTACTACTTTAGGGCTAAAAGCTTTATCAAGTTGTTCGTTAATATTTGGCATTTCTGACTCCTTTGAGTAGATTAGTTTAGTCGCGTAGCTCACTGAATTTCCGAATTTTCTGCGAGCATATAAACATATCGTATCAATCTAAAAGATAACCATATCTCTACTAGGTGTCAACAATATACGGCCCTAATAGAATAACAATGACGGTTGTCTAATAAGACTATACGAATTATATGCTATAATCGGCTTTGAAATATAGAAACTTCGTAGAATAAGTCATTAATGTTGCGTATATATTTTAAGATGTGATCTACAGGGAGATATTATGGTTAATGTTAACAATTCCAATTGGCAGGATGTGTTAGGAAAGCTCAAAAGAGGTATCAACCCTAGAAATATTGCAGTGGTTGGCGCTGCTAGGCACAACGAATTCCGATGGATTAAGTCACATCTTCCATTTCATGAGAAAAACGGCAAAGTTTTTCATGTAAATCTGGATAAAAATGAATGGCCTGGCGCTGAAGCTCTAGGAGTGGAGAACTTTGCCCGTTTGGTAGATATAGATGTTCCTATAGATTATGTGACCATCTCAGTACCGAGGAAATTTGTACCTTTAGTTGTACAGGATTGTATAGAGAAACAAGTAAGCCTTGTCCATATATATACGGCTGGGTTTGAGGAATCTGGTGAAGAAGAAGGTATAGCATTAGACAGACAGATAAGTGCTATGGCTCGTGAGACAGGAACTTTGATAATGGGTCCAAATTGTATGGGGCTTTTTAATCCGGCCCTTGGAATCAGGCAAAGCCCGAATCAGTATCATGGTGAGAGTGGGAATTTTGGTTATATATCCCAAAGTGGATCTATGGCCTCTGCAATTGCTGTCGAGGCGAATGCCCATGGTATTAAGATGACAAATTGTATAAGTATGGGAAACGGCATGATACTGGACCTTCCTGATTATATAGAATATTTCTTGGACAACGAAGATACTAAAGTGGTTGGTATGTATATTGAAGGATTGCGTAATCCTAAGAGATTCTTTCAAGTATTAAAGAAAGCTAGCGAAATGAAACCGATGTTGGTGTGGAAAGTGGGGCGCACAGAAGATGGTGCTAGAGCAACTGAGGCACATACTGGGGCTTCATTCATCAGCGGGGATGTTTGGGATAAATTATTGGCTAGGTGTGGAGCTATAGGAATAGATAGTCAAGAAGAAATGGTTGACACTGTCAAGGCTATAAGTTTACTTCCTCCCCCGAGAGGATACAATTTAGGATTGTATGCTGTTACTGGTGGTCATTCTACGGACATGGCTAACGTGTTTTCCACAAATGGTTTTAAAATCCCTGCCCTTACGGATTCTTCTTATGAAGAGCTAAGATCTTTCTACAATATGATTGGGGGTAACTACGTGAACCCAATTCAGCAGGCTCCACCTGAGCATTTTGAGAGGATAGCTCAGATACTTAGCAAAGATGCGAATGTGGACATTGTGGCGTTGGAGATGCAAGCTCAACAGCTCGTAAAAGATAAAGATTTCTTAGAGGATAGAGTAAGAATATATAAAGAAGCTAGAGATGTTAGCTCTAAACCTGTTATAGCGTGTATAAACGATGGATATCCTAGGATGGATCAATCAGACTTGGAGTCAATCACGCAGCGTTTTGCAGAAGAAAAAATAGCTGTATTTTATAGTTTTAGGTCTGCAGCAAAAGCGTTACGTAATCTGACTGATTACTACGTTGTTAATAATTTAGTGGACTGACAGTACATATGATGTAGCCTTATGCCTAAGGCAAATTTCAGTAAATTTTGTTATCTGTTCGTGAGAATGGCCTGTCATGTCCCTTTAAATACTAGTACATATGTATGATAAAATGTAACCAATCCTTTTGGAAACCACCCAAATAATTAAGGAGTACAGATTGGCTAATTGGGAATACAAGACTGTTTCACTTGGAAATGTTGGTAATTCAGAAAATATTCTGAACGAACTTGGTGGAGACAGGTGGGATTTGATATCTGTTAACTCCAATGGCTCTGACCTTATAGCATTTCTGAAGAGAGAGTTGATATACGGTTCAGTTAATATGACCCACAAATCAATTGAAGTGAATGACGTTGCACCTGCATACGTTGCACCCGCACAAGCTACAGTTAAGGTGGATGCTTCACATGACCCTAGGACTGATGGATGGGTAGACACTGGTCTTGATGTTAACGATGACTACGTAGGTTTCTCATTCTCAATATCTGGCGATGTCATAGGATCCTCGGGTCTTACTGCAGGACCTGAGGGTAATAGTGACAATATTGTCTTGAATGATGCTATAGGAGTTGAATTGCCATCTGGATCGCTTATTGCCAAAGTTGGCGTTGATGGGAAAATTGAACCAGTGTATTTCTCAGGTTTCCTAGCTGCTGAAGATCACGGTAGACTGTATTTGATAGTTAATGACGTGTCCTATGAGAATAACGAAGGTGAATTTATAGTTAATGTAGGACTTTTGTAAGTGGATGAGGTTTACCCTCTCTATTTGCTATGATAGAATTTCGGGCAAGTAGATTTGACTAGTTGGAGAATTTCTGGGAGAAGTTATAAGTGCGTGTAGTTGGAGGAGAAGCTAGAGGAAGGCGTATAACTAGTACTCGTAACCTCGGGGCAAGACCAACTACAGAAAGGGTTCGGGCAGGTCTCTTCTCTATACTGAACTCGTATGGGCTAGAGGGTAGGCAATCTATAGATCTTTATGCTGGCACGGGCTCTTTGGGAATAGAAGCGATAAGTCGTGGTGCTAAGTTCGTAGACTTTGTGGAGTCGGATGCTAAGAGATGCTCGCTGATAAGAGATAGTCTAAATACCCTGGGATTCTCAGATAGGGGTAAGGTTTACTGCATGAAGGTAGAAAAGGCTATTGAAACATTTGCTAGAAACTACGACCTTATCTTGATGGACCCTCCATATACATTGGGACCAGTGCATGACATACTAAATAAGGTTGGTCTAATAGCCGTGTATGAAGGTTTGGTGGCAGTAGGCCATTCTAAGAAAGACATACTAGAAGATAAATACGAGAGCATGAATTTATTTATAGAACGGCAATATGGAGATACAATATTTTCCATATATC